>NZ_CP086610.1:0-300000 GCF_020883495.1 Shinella zoogloeoides
ATGCAGATGAATACGGCCAGAGCGGCTGGTGCATTCGTGAACGGGGAAAATGCACGACAGGCACTTCCGCAAGAAGGGGTGCGAGAGGCGGCGGGAGTTCCATCCGACATGAAACATGACGCGCTTTTCGAACGGGTCAGTGCGCGCCTGAAGGCGCAGGTCGGTCCGGACGTCTTCGCGAGCTGGTTCGGTCGCCTCAAGATCCATTCGGTTTCCAAGAGCGTCGTGCGCCTTTCGGTGCCCACGACCTTCCTGAAGTCCTGGATCAACAACCGTTACCTCGACCTCATCACCAATCTCTTCCAGCAGGAGGATGCTGAAATCCTCAAGGTGGAAATCCTGGTGCGCACCGCCACCCGCGGCGTCCGCGCCGGCATGGCCGAGGAAACGGCCGTTGCTGAGCAGCCCGCCCCGCAGGCGCAGCAGCGCCGCCCGGCCGGCGGCCCGCAGCCGGTGGCCAATGTCGTCGCATCGGTAGCCGCCACGGCCCAGCCGCGCGCGCCGCAGTCCGGCCCGCTCTTCGGCTCGCCACTCGACCAGCGCTACACGTTCGACGCCTTCGTCGAAGGCACATCGAACCGCGTCGCCCTTGCCGCTGCCCGCACCATCGCGGAAGCCGGCGCCGGCGCCGTGCGCTTCAACCCGCTCTTCATCCATTCCAGTGTCGGCCTCGGCAAGACGCATCTCCTGCAGGCGATCGCGCTCGGCGCGCTCTCCAGCGCCCGCAATCCGCGCGTCGTCTACCTGACGGCCGAATATTTCATGTGGCGCTTCGCCACCGCGATCCGCGACAACGATGCGCTCTCCCTCAAGGAGACACTGCGCAACATCGATCTGCTGATCATCGACGACATGCAGTTCCTGCAGGGTAACTCGATCCAGAACGAGTTCTGCCACCTGCTCAACATGTTGCTCGATTCCGCCAAGCAGGTCGTGGTCGCCGCCGACCGCGCGCCCTGGGAACTGGAATCGCTCGATCCGCGCGTGCGTTCCCGCCTTCAGGGTGGCGTCGCCATCGAGATGGAAGCGCCGGACTACGAGATGCGCCTTGAAATCCTCAAGCGCCGCCTCGCCGTGGCGCAGCAGGAGGACGGCTCGCTCGATATCCCGGTCGATATCCTCAGCCACGTCGCCCGCAACATCACGGCCAGCGGCCGCGAGCTTGAAGGCGCGTTCAACCAGCTCCTCTTCCGCCGCTCCTTCGAGCCGAACCTGACGATCGAGCGCGTCGACGAACTGCTCGGCCATCTGGTCGCCGCCGGCGAGCCGCGCCGCGTGCGCATCGAGGACATCCAGCGCGTTGTCGCCAAGCACTACAACGTCTCGCGCCAGGAGCTGGTCTCGAACCGCCGCACGCGCGTCATCGTCAAACCGCGCCAGATCGCCATGTATCTCTCGAAGACGCTGACGCCACGCTCCTTCCCGGAGATCGGCCGCCGCTTCGGCGGGCGCGACCACACGACCGTGCTGCATGCCGTGCGCAAGATCGAGGAACTGATCTCGGGCGACACCAAGCTCAGCCATGAGATCGAGCTTCTGAAGCGCCTGATCAACGAATAGGCCGTCGGCCTTTCCAACGAGCGCCGTGCCGTCCCCGAGACGGCACGGCGTTTTGCCGTTCAAGGGGGGGGGCTACCGGCATGAGACTGCTCGTCACCTATATGGAACTGTGCACCCCACCGGCGAACCGGCCGGCGCTGACCGTTCCCTCCGCCGGCCTGTCCATTCAGCCGGAACGTCTCTCCGTGGTGGATTATGTCGCGCTCTACCGCGCGGTCGGCAAGCCGCTCGACTGGGATTCCCGCCTGCGCTTGCCGCAGCCGGCGCTGTCTGCCTTCCTGTCCGCCCCTTCGACGACGATCGTCGTGCTGCGCGAGGCGGGGGAGGCGATCGGCCTCTGCGAGTTCGATGCCGTCGATACGCCCGATATCGAACTCACCCATTTCGGCCTCGTCCCGGCCGCCTATGGCCGGCGACTCGGGCCTTTCCTGCTGGACACGGCCCTGCGGGCCGTCTGGAGCGGGACGACGCGACGGCTCTGGCTGCATACGGATACGAAGGACCACGCCAAGGCGCAGGCGACCTATGCCCGGGCGGGCTTCACGGTCTTCAAGGAGCAGGTCGAGGAATTTCCGGACTGAGCCATCAGGCTTGCCCCCATCGACGCGCGTCTTCTGAGGGTGTTTTCAGACAAGCGTGCGCGGTGGATGCCGGAAGGCATCAAATGCGCGAGCCAAACGGGCGGAGCGCTTGCATGAAGCGGAAGCGCTTTAGCAGGCAAGGTCCGCGACGACGGCGTCGAGGATCAGCATGCCGGCCGGCGTGCAGCGCAGCCGCGAATTGCCGAGCCGTTCGATGAAGCCGTGATCGATGAGGAACTGTTCGCGGTCCGGGTCGAGGTCGCGGCCGGAAAGGTTTTGCCAGCGGGCAAGGTCCACGCCCTCCTTCAGCCGCAGGCCCATCAGCAGAAGCTCGTCCGCCTGCGCCTCGTATTCCAGCACTTCCTGATCGACCATGCCATGGCCTTCGGCCTCGACAAGCGACAGCCAGCCCTCGGGTTTCCGCTCCGTCGCGGTCGCGATCTTCGCGCCACCGGTCGTCAGCCGGCCATGAGCGCCGGGGCCGATGCCGACATAGTCGCCATACCGCCAGTAGGTGAGGTTGTGGCGGCTTTCAGAACCCGGCCGGGCGTGGTTGGAGACCTCGTAGGCCGGCATGCCCTCGCGCTCGGTGATCTCCTGCGTCGCCTCGTAGAGTACGGCGGATTGTTCGCCGTCGGGCACGACGAGCTTGCCGGCCTTGTGCAGGCCGTAGAAGGGCGTGCCTTCCTCGATGGTGAGCTGGTAGAGCGAGAGGTGGTCGACCGCGTAGGACACGGCCTCCTTCAGCTCCCGGTCCCATTCCTCCACCGTCTGGTTCGGGCGGGCATAGATCAGGTCGAAGGACATGCGCGGGAAGATGTCGCGGGCAAGGCGGATCGCCTTCAGCGCGTCGGCGACGTCATGCAGCCGTCCGAGGAATTTGAGGTCCCGGTCGTTCAGCGCCTGCACGCCGAGCGAGACGCGGTTGACGCCGGCGGCGCGGTAGCCGCGAAAACGCTCGGCCTCCACGCTGGAGGGGTTCGCCTCCATGGTGATCTCGATACCATCGGGCACATGCCAGTGGCGGGCGATGCCGTTCAGGATCGCATCCACCGTCTCCGGCGCCATCAGCGAGGGCGTGCCGCCGCCCATGAAGATGCTGGTGACGGAGCGCGAGCCGGTCAGCCGGCGCATCGTCGCCATTTCCTTCAGGAAAGCCTGCACGAAGCGCGGCTGGTCCACCGGCTGGTGGCGTACATGGCTGTTGAAGTCGCAATAGGGGCATTTGGCGGCACAGAACGGCCAGTGCACATAGATGCCGAAGCCAGGATCGGAAAGGTCCGCTCCCATGCTCGGCCGGATATCGAAGGGCACTGCCGTCATGACGTCTCAGGCCTTCAGGCAGGTTTCGACGAAGATCTTGAAGGCGCGGGCGCGGTGCGAGAGGGCGGTGGCGTCACCGGGCTTCCAGCCGTGCTTTTCCTCTGCGCTCATCTCGCCGAAGGTCGTCTCATAGCCTTCCGGCTGGAAGACGGGATCGTAACCGAAGCCCTTGTCGCCGCGCGGCGGCCAGACCACATGGCCTTCCACCTCGCCGCGGAAAAGCTCCACATGGCCGTCCGGCCAGGCAAGGCAGAGCACGGAGACGAAGCGTGCGGTGCGATCCTTCGCGTCCGTCGCGCCTTTTTCGGCCAGAGCCTTCTCGACCTTCTCCATGGCCATGGCAAAGTCGCGCGTGCCGTCTTCCTTCTCCGCCCAGTTGGCGGTGTAGACGCCCGGTGCGCCGTCGAGCGCATCGATGACGAGGCCGGAATCGTCCGAAAGCGCCGGCAGGCCGGAGGCCTTCGCCGAGGCGAGCGCCTTGATCGTCGCGTTTTCCTCGAAGGTCGTGCCCGTCTCGTCCGGTTCCTCGAATTTCAGCTCGGCGGCCGATTTGGCGGAAAAGCCGAAGGGGCCGATCAGGTCCTCGATCTCGCGGATCTTTCCGGCATTGTGGCTGGCGACGACGATCGTCTTGGTATCGAGCTTGCGCATAAGGGTTCCTAAGCGATGTTCCAGAGACCGGGCTCTGCACATTCGAGACTGTTGCCGGCGGGGTCGCGGAAATAGATGGAGCGGGCGCCGTTCGGCCAGCGAAAATCCGCTTCGATGGCGATGCCGGCTTCTTCCAGCTTTTTCACCCAGAAATCAAGCGCGGGGCCGGGAATGCGGAAACAGGCGTGGCCGGGGCCGCGGGTGCCATGCACCGGCACGGGAAAGGCCTGCGGCGGCGGGGGCATCGCGGTCTCCTTCGCATTGAAGATCAGGAGAACGCCGGGGCCGCAGCGAAAGAAGACGTGGCGGTTGCCGTGCCGCGTGATTTTTTCGAGGCCGAGAATGCCACCATAAAAGGCTTCCGCCGCGTCGAGGTCGTCCGCATAGAGCGCGGTTTCGAGAATGCCTTCGATCGCGGCGGTCATGACGATGCCCTTCTCAGGCGATGGCCTGCTTCTGCAGGGCGACGAGGTCGGTAATGCCGGCGCGGGCGAGCGCCATCAGGCTGGAGAATTCCTCCTCCGTGAACGGCTTGCCTTCCGCAGTGCCCTGGATTTCGACGATGCCGCCCGAGCCGGTCATGACGAAATTGGCGTCGGTCTCGGCGGCGGAGTCTTCAAGATAGTCGAGGTCGATCACCGACTGGGCGGCGAAGATGCCGCAGGAAATGGCGGCGACATGGTCCTTCAGGACCTTCTCCACCTTGATCATGTTGCGCGCTTCCATCCACTTCAGGCAGTCGTGCAGGGCGATCCATGCGCCGGTGATGGAGGCGGTGCGCGTGCCGCCATCGGCCTGAATGACGTCGCAGTCGACGGTGATCTGGCGCTCGCCGAGCGCTTCGAGGTCGACGATGGCGCGCAGCGAGCGGCCGATGAGACGCTGGATTTCCTGCGTGCGGCCGCCCTGCTTGCCGGCGGCGGCTTCACGCTTCATGCGGTCGCCGGTGGCGCGCGGCAGCATGCCGTATTCGGCCGTCACCCAGCCCTTACCGCTGTTGCGCAGCCACGGCGGCGTCTTGTCCTCAAGGCTTGCCGTCACCAGAACGTGCGTATCGCCGAACTTGACGAGACAGGACCCCTCGGCATGCTTGGAAACGTTGCGCTCGAAGGAAACCTTGCGCATCTGATCGGTTTTTCTGCCGGACGGCCGCATTGCGAACTCCTGTCTGAGATATGTGTGAGGCTGCTTTAGACCACTTCGCCGGGCGAGGGAATGCCGCAGGCCGGGGACCGAGGAAAATCCGTTTTGCGCCGGCCGGCGAAATCACTATATTCCGGGCGGACAACAGGGTTGCAGTTCAAAGATGGTTTTGAGATCTCCGGGACCTGACATTCAGGCGGCGCTCGACGAGCGTTCGGGCGAAATTTTCCGCCGTATCGTCGAGACCTATCTGGAAAACGGCGAGCCGCTCGGCTCGCGCAACCTGTCGCGCATCCTGCCCATGTCGCTTTCGCCCGCCTCCGTGCGCAATGTGATGAGCGACCTTGAGGAACTCGGCCTTATCTATTCGCCGCATGTCAGCGCCGGCCGCCTGCCGACGCAGCTCGGCCTGCGCTTCTTCGTCGATGCCTTCATGCAGGTCGGCAACATCTCCGCCGAGGACCGCGCCTCCATCGAGCGCCATGTACGCCCGCACGGCCAGAAGCACACGGCCGTCGAGACCATGATGAACGAGGCGAGCCAGGCGCTGTCAGGCATGTCGCGCGGCGCGGGTCTCGTCATCACCACCAAGAACGACGCCGTGCTGAAACACGTCGAGTTCATCCGGCTGGAGCCGACCAAGGCGCTGGTCGTGCTCGTCGGCGACCACGATCAGGTGGAGAACCGCATCATCGAGCTGCCGGCCGGTGTCACCGGCTCGCAGCTTACCGAGGCGGCCAATTTCCTCAACGCGCATCTCTCGGGCAACACGCTGCTGGAGGCGCGCTCGCAGCTTGAGCGCCTGCGCGGCGAGATCAGCAGCGAGCTCGACAAACTGTCGCAGGACCTCGTGGAGCGCGGCCTTGCCGTCTGGTCGGGCGGCTTCGAGGAGGCAAAGCCGACGCGGCTCATCGTGCGCGGCCGGGCAAACCTTCTCGAAGGCCTTGCCGGCGCCGACGATATCGACCGCCTGCGCATGCTCTTCGACGATCTGGAGCGCAAGGACAGCCTGATCGAACTGCTGAATCTCGCGGAAACCGGGCCGGGCGTGCGCATCTTCATCGGCTCGGAAAACAAGCTCTTCTCGCTCTCCGGCTCCTCGCTCATCGTCGCGCCCTACCGGGACGGCGACGACAAGATCGTCGGCGCGGTCGGCGTCATCGGGCCGACGCGGCTCAACTATTCCCGTATCGTGCCCATGGTGGACTATACGGCCCAGCTCATGTCGCGGCTTTCGCGCTGAACCGGCTTTCCGGCCCGCAGGCCTTGATTTTTCAGGCCCAAAGCTCGATATCGGGCGCAACCCCTTAGAAATGCAATTCGGAGACCGTCATGACCGACGAGAACAAGAAACACGGACCTGACGAAGCGGTGGAAAACAACTTTGCCGCTGAAGCTGACGTGACCGCCGAGGCCGAGACGCCCGCCGAGCCCGACCCTGTCGATGTGCTGCGTGCGGAAAACGCCGACCTTCGCGACAAATACCTGCGCCTTGCCGCCGAGATGGACAATCTGCGCCGCCGCACCGAACGCGACGTGAAGGACGCCAAGTCCTATTCCGTCGCCGGTTTCGCCCGCGACATGCTGGCCGTGTCGGACAACCTGCGCCGCGCGCTGGATGCCATTCCGGCCGATGCCCGTGAGGGCGGCGATGCCGGCCTCAATGCGCTGGCGGAAGGCGTCGAGATGACCGAGCGCTCCATGCTGGCTGCGCTCGAGCGCCACGGCGTTCGCAAGCTCGATCCGATCGGCGAAAAGTTCGACCCGAACTTCCATCAGGCCATGTTCGAGGTGCCGAACCCCGAGATCGCCAGCAACACGGTCGTGCAGGTCGTGCAGGCCGGCTTCGTCATCGGCGAGCGCGTGCTGCGCCCGGCCATGGTCGGCGTCTCCAAGGGTGGCCCGAAGGCCCCTGCCGGTGAGGCGAGCGCCGCACAGGCCTGACAGGCTTTTCCTTCGACAATCGAAACGCCCGCATCAGCAATGGTGCGGGCGTTTTTCTTGCGCCGTTTTCGGTGGCCAGAAAAAACGAAAACCGCCGCAGGACGCTGGTCCGCGGCGGCTTCGCAAGCAATCGATATCTGGCGGCTTTACGCCGCGTTGGACGCCTGTTCCTCGCTGAGGCAGGCGTAGATGGCGCTCTCGGTGTCGGAGGCGCGCAGCTTTGCGACCATTGCGGGGTCGCGCAGCACGCGGGCGATCCGCGAAAGCGCCTTCAGGTGGTCCGCGCCGGCGCCTTCCGGCGCAAGCAGCAGGAAGACGAGGTCGACCGGCTGGTCGTCCAGCGCCTCGAAGTCCACGGGCGTTTCGAGCCTCGCGAAGAGGCCGGTAATCTGCGAAAGCGCCTTCAGCTTGCCGTGCGGAATGGCGATGCCATTGCCAACGCCGGTCGAGCCAAGCCGCTCCCGCTGAAGGATGACGTCGAAGATCTCGCGTTCGGGAAGCCCGGTGATCTTGGCCGCTTTTGCCGCCAGCTCCTGAAGCAGTTGCTTCTTGGAATTGGCCTTCATCGCCGGAATAATCGCACTCTGCTGCAGTAGACCTGCCAATGCCATGCTCTTGTCCTCGTGCGCTGGGTGAAGGGTTTGAAGAAGCGTGGCGCCCGTCCCGGCGCCACGCTCCCGTCACTCAGCCTTTGATATTGGCTGCATCGATCCAGCCAATATTTCCGTCGTTGCGTCGGTAGACGATATTGAGCTGCTCCGACCCGGCGCTGCGGAAGAGAAGAACCGGCTCGTCCGTCATGTCGAGCGCCATGACGGCGCTTGCGACGGACAGGGTCCGCAGTTTCTTCGTGCTTTCCGCGACGATGGTCGGCGCGTAGTCCTCGGGAAGCTCTTCGTCTTCGTCGGGGACCGAATCCATCACCGTGTAGGCCACTTCCGCAAAGGCGTCGTGACCGTTGCCATTGTGGTGTGCCTTGAGTTTGCGCTTGTACCGGCGAAGGCGCTTTTCGATCCGCTCCGAGGCTGCCTGGAAGGCCGCCAGCGGATCGTTCGCCTCGCCATTGGCCTGCAAGGCCGTTCCCGTATCAAGGTGAAGCTTGCAGTCCGCACTGTACCGCGATCCCGCTTTTTCCACGGTGACCTGGCTCGAATATCCTCCGTCGAAATATTTGGTTACGGCTTCTCCGACCTGCTCTTCAATCCGCTGGCGGAAGCTGTCGCCGATTTCCATATGTTTACCGGACACACGCACACTCATGGAGGTTACCTCTCTTTCATGATTTGCGCGCACCAGTCTATTCCAACCTCATCTGCGTTCCAAGCTTTTCACGCATGCGCTGTTTGCTGCATCGCACGCTCAAGAAAAGCGGGGATATGTTTTGGAAGTCCGGTATGCCTTTCCTTCGAAAGTGGGGCGCGCATTAGCCCTTCCAGCCGGTGGAGTCAATCGGCCGATTCAGCTATCGTTAACTTCTGGCAGCCTGAAACGGCGCTTATCCCGGCTTTGTTTCAGCCGCCGGACGCCTTGGCGAGCGCGCGCTTTTCGCGCCTGCGCTGCACGGAGGAGGGGATGTTCATCGCCTCGCGGTACTTGGCCACCGTCCGGCGGGCCAGCTCCACGCCGCCTTTGTGCAGCGCATCAACGATATCGTCGTCGGAAAGCACCGCCTCCGGCGTCTCCTGCGCGATCATCGTGCGAATCCGGTGGCGCACGCTCTCGGCCGAATGGGAATCGCCGCCCTCCGCCGAGCCGATGGAGACGGTGAAGAAATATTTCAGTTCGAACAGGCCGCGCGGCGTCAGCATGTACTTGTTCGAGGTGACGCGGCTCACCGTCGATTCGTGCATGCCGATCGCCTCGGCCACGGTCTTGAGGTTCAACGGGCGCAGGTGGTCGACGCCGTGCATCAGGAAGCCGTCCTGCTGGCGCACGATCTCGTTTGCCACCTTCATGATGGTGCGGGCGCGCTGGTCGAGGCTGCGCGTCAGCCAGTTGGCCGTCTGCAGGCATTCGTTGAGGAAGGCGTAGTCCGCGCTGTCGCGGCTCGTGCGGCTGGAGACCGCGGCATGGTAGTCGCGGTTGACGAGGACGCGCGGCAGGGTGTCGGGGTTGAGTTCCACATGCCAGGAGCCGTCCGGCGCGGCGCGCACGACGATGTCGGGCACCACGGCCTCCGAGGCGCTGGTCTCGTAGCGCGTGCCGGGCTTCGGGTCGAGCTTGCGGATTTCCGCCAGCATGTCGAGCAGGTCTTCCTCGTTCACGCCGCACAGCTTCTTCAGCGTCGCGAAGTCGCGCCGGGCGAGCAGCTCGAGATTGTCGACCAGCACGGCCATGGCCGGGTCCAGCCGGTCGAGGGCGCGGAGCTGGATGGCGAGGCATTCGCTGAGCGTGCGGGCGAAGACGCCGGGCGGGTCCAGCTCCTGAAGGCGGGCAAGCACGCGCTCGATATTGGCGACGGGCTTGCCGAGCTTCAGCGCCGTCTCGGCGGTGCTGCCCTGGAGGTAGCCGGCCTCGTCGAGCTGGTCGACGAGGTGCTGGGCGATCAGCCGGTCGATGGCGTCCGTGAGCACGAAGGGGATCTGCTCGTTCAGCACGTCGCGCAGCGTCTTGCGGCTCGCCACGAAGTCGTCGAGGTCGTAGCCCTCGCCATCCTCGCTGCCGCCGGGCATGGATTTCCACTGGCCGAGGAGCTCCGGCGCATCCGCCGCACGCGGGCCGGTGTCGTCGGGAAAGACATTGTCCAGCCCGCCGTCGAGCGTTTCCGGCGCGCTGCCGGCGCTGCCCGTCGTGGCATTGTCGTAGAGGTCCGGCTGAAAGCTGTCCTCGCCGCCGGCATTTTCGGCATGGGAGGGCTCGTCGCCGGTGAAGGGATCATCCGCGCCGCGACCGTCCTCGCCGGCGGCGATCTCGAGCAGCGGGTTCTTCTCGACTTCCTGCTCGATGAATTGCGTCAGCTCCACATGCGTCATCTGCAGGAGCTGGATCGACTGCATGAGCTGCGGCGTCATGACCAGCGACTGGTTCTGGCGCAGGAAAAGGCTGGCGGCGAGGGCCATGCGGACGCTCTGTTCTCCCGGAAAGCGGCCTCCGGCCATCGTGGCCGGGACGGCAAAATCCAACTGGCCCGAAAATTGCGTTTTTACGGGGTTTGGTCAAGCCGTGGCCGGGAACGTGGTGAAGATCGGCTAGAGGCTGAAATTGTCGCCGAGATAGAGCCGGCGCACGTCGGCATTGTTGACGATGTCGTTCGCCCGGCCATGGGTCAGCACCTCGCCGGCATGGATGATATAGGCGCGGTCGATGAGGCCGAGCGTCTCGCGAACGTTGTGGTCGGTGATGAGAACGCCGATGCCGCGCGAGGTGAGGTGGCGCACCAGCGCCTGGATGTCGGCAACCGAGATGGGGTCGACGCCCGCGAAGGGTTCGTCCAGCAGCATGAAGGTCGGGTCGGTGGCAAGCGCCCGGGCGATTTCGAGGCGGCGGCGCTCGCCGCCCGAAAGGGCGACGGCCGGCGACTTGCGCAGATGCGCGATGGAGAATTCGGCGAGCAGGCTGTCGAGCTTCTCCTCGCGCCGCGCCTTGTCCTTGTCGTGGACTTCCAGCACGGCGCGGATGTTCTCTTCCACCGTCAGGCCGCGGAAGATCGAGGCTTCCTGCGGCAGATAGCCGACGCCGAGCCGGGCGCGGCGATACATCGGCATGGTGGTGACGTCGTGTCCGTTGATCTCGATGGAGCCCTCGTCGACGGGCACGAGACCGGTGATCATGTAGAAACAGGTCGTCTTGCCGGCGCCGTTCGGGCCGAGCAGGCCCACGGCCTCGCCGCGCCTGACGACCAGCGACACGCCGTTGACGACCCGGCGGTCGCGATAGGTCTTCGTCAGCCCGCGGGCGATCAGCGTGCCTTCATAGCGCGACAGGTCGCTGTTGCGCTGCGGCTCCGGCGCGGCCTTCTTCTGGCGGCGCGTCAGTCGGGTGAGCAGGGAGGAAGACACGTGGCGCTATATCAGTTCGTTTGCTTGCGGGATTTCGGATCGAGCTGGATCATGACGCGCCCGCCGCAGGCGTCGAGCTTGGCTTCGCCGGTCTTCATGGCCACGGTGAGCTGGCAGCCGACGAAGACGTTCTCGCCCTCCGACAGCACGACCTTGTCGCCCTTGAGCAGCAGCGTCTCGTTGACCATGTTGAAGGTGCCGGTGTCGGCCGTCGCTTCCTGGCTCTGCGACTTCAGGTAGACCTTGTCGAAGACGTCGATCGTCTCGATATCCGCGTCGCCGCCGGAGATCGAGCCGGCGCCGCCCGACTTGTAATGCACGACCATGCGGCCGGCCTGCAGCGTCGTGGTGCCCTGCACGACCTTCACATTGCCCGTGAACTCGGCCTTGCTCTCCTGGTCGCGGATCTCGAGCTTGTCGCTCTGGATCTGGATCGGCTGGTCGTTCGACAGCTTCATGCCCTTCATGTTGCTCGACGTCTGCTGGGCGCCGGCGGAACCGGCGGCAAGCACGAGGCCGGCGGCAAGAGCAAAAAGGCTGGCGGCCCGAAGGGGGGCGGAGAAACTGGCGGACATGGGGCTCTTACTTTTCCCGGTTGCGGATGGCGGCAGGATCGACGTCGACGACGACCTTGCCATCGAAGACGATGACCCGGCCTTTATCCGTCATTCGCAGCGACTGCGCAACAATGGATGCGGAGGGCGCGCGGATTGAAACCGGCTCCGTCGTCGACATGGTTCCGCCGCTGACGTCGAGGTTGGCGGAACGGAAGGCGGCGGTCAGGCCGTTGTTGAGATTGATGGTGAAGGGCGCGGTCATGTCGAGCAGGTTCTTGCCGCGGTCGTAGACGCCCGTTTCGGCGAGCACTTCGGCGGTCGTCTTCTCGTCGACCGGCATTTTCGCCGTGATGTTCTCGAGCGTGATGACGTCGGGCTGCTTCATGTCCTGCAGCGCCCGCTCGGCCTTCATCGAATAGCTGATGCCGTCGTCGTTGCGCCCGGCGATGGCCGGATAGCGCATGACGAGCTTGCCGTCCTCGATGGTCGCGCTCTCGACCTGGAGATTGGACGGAATGTAGGTGCGCACGATCGAGACGACCGCGAAGACCGCGCCGATGAGGAGGGCGGCGACCGGCAGGGCAATCTTCAGGAGGCGCACGCGCCGGGAATGCCGCGTGGCGAGGCGGTAAGCCTCGGCGGTTCCGCCCATGCCCTGCGCACCCGTCGGTGCTTCTGCCACGTTGTCCAGCATCCTGCCTGCTTGAATATCCGTTCTGGTCGTCGCCGCCAAAGGGCCGCAACCATAACGGGCCTGATATGGCGATTATTCCTGAACAAACAATGGATGTCCAAGAAAGTTCGGCGACGAATTGCCATTTGCGCCGGGAATGCCATATCGATAGGGCCTTCCGCAAGCCACCTTGAGAGGCGGCAGCCAGCATCGAGGATACGACATGGACCAATCCGCCATCGCCGACCGCCGGCAACTGCGCCGCAAGCTCACCTTCTGGCGGGTCGCGGCCGTGCTGATCGCGCTCGCCGCGGTCTTTGCGGTGGTCGCCTGGCGCTGGCCGGGCGATACGCAGGACCACATCGCCCGCGTCAGCATTTCCGGCGTTATCCAGGACGACCGGGAGCTTCTGGCGCGCCTCGACGCCATTGCCGAAAACGAGCGGGCCAAGGCGCTCGTCGTGACGATCGCTTCGCCCGGCGGCACGACCTATGGCGGCGAGGTCATCTTCAAGGCGCTGCGCAAGGTGGCGGAAAAGAAGCCGGTCGTTTCGGATGTGCGCACGCTGGCGGCCTCGGCCGGCTATATGGTCGCCACGGCCGGCGACACGATCATCGCCGGCGAAAGCTCGATCACCGGTTCCATCGGCGTGCTCTTCCAGTATCCGCAGATGAAGGAGCTGATGGACAAGATCGGCGTCTCGCTGGAGGAGATCAAGTCCGCGCCGCTGAAGGCCGAGCCTTCGCCCTTCCATCCGGCGAGCGAGGAGGCCAAGGCGATGGTCCGCGCCATGGTGATGGACAGCTACGACTGGTTCGTCGATCTCGTCGCCGAACGCCGCAAGCTGCCGCGCGCCGAGGTGCTGCGCCTTGCCGACGGCAGCATCTTCACCGGCCGGCAGGCGCTGGCCGCAAAGCTGGTCGACACGCTCGGCGGGCCGGAGGCGATCCGCGCCTATCTCGACACCCGCAAGGTGCCGAAGGACCTTCCCTTCGTCGATTACGAGGCGCCGCGCCGCTCGGCCATCCCCTTCCTCGGCGGCAGCATCCGCGAGCTTGCCCGCTCCGTGCTCGGGCTGCCGGTCGACCTGCAGCCGACGATTGAAAAGCTGACCGGCGAGAAGTTGTTTCTTGACGGTCTTGTTTCGGTTTGGCAGGTTGATCGCGATTGAAAAACAAGAATTTTTGAGGGGGATACAGTGATCAAGTCGGAACTGGTGCAGATCGTCGCAGCCCGCAATCCCCACCTCTATCACCGCGACGTCGAGAACATCGTCAATGCGGTGCTGGACGAGATCACCGATGCGCTGGCCGCCGGCAATCGTGTCGAGCTGCGCGGCTTCGGCGCCTTTTCCGTCAAGAACCGTCCCTCGCGCTCCGGCCGCAACCCGCGCACGGGCGATGCGGTCTTCGTCGAGGAGAAGTGGGTTCCGTTCTTCAAGACAGGCAAGGAGCTGCGCGAACGCCTCAACCCCGGTCAGGCCGACCAGGACGATTGAGGCTTCGCCGCTGCCGACAAGGTGACGTTATGATCAAGAGAATAGTCAACGTCGTCATCCTCATCCCGGTCGCCATCGTGCTGATCGTGCTGTCGGTGGCGAACCGTCAACCGGTGACGCTGGCGTTCAACCCGTTCCGGCCGGAAGACAGCATGCTCTCCGTCACCGCGCCCTTCTTCGTCTATCTCTTCCTCGCGACGATCCTCGGCCTCGTGCTCGGCGCGCTCATCACCTGGTTCGCGCAGGGTAAGTACCGCAAGCGCGCGCGCCTCGAGGCAAGCGAGGCGGTGAAATGGCACACGGAGGCCGACAAGCACCGCGGCCGCGCCGAAGCTCTCGCCTCTCAGGCCGTGGTGCCCGTTTCCGGAAAGTGATCAGGCGGCCCCGCCGTTCAGCTTCGCGCCGAGATCGGCAAAGAACTGCGTCGCCAGCTTCTTCGACGTCGAATCGATGAGGCGCGAGCCGAGCTGGGCGAGCTTGCCGCCGATCTGTGCCTTCACGTCGTAGGCAAGGATCGTCTCGCCGCCGTCTTCGGTGAGGCGCACATCCGCGCCGCCCTTCGCAAAACCGGCAATGCCGCCCTTGCCCTCGCCGGAGATGGTGTAGCTTTCCGGCGGGTTGAGGTTGGAGAGTGTCACTTCGCCGCTGAAGCTGGCCGAGACGGGGCCGATCTTGATCTTCACCGTGGCTTCCAGCTCGGTCGGCGATTTCATGGTCAGCGACTGACAGCCCGGAATGCAGGCCTTCAGGACCTCCGGATCGTTGAGCGCCGCCCAGACGGCTTCGCGCGGGGCGGCAATGCGTTCTTCGCCGGACATGTCCATGGTCGATCCTCCTCCCGGAATGGTTCGGAATTTATCGCAATCGGAAAGCGCTTTGCCAAGTGGGGGAGGGATGGTATGGGAGCCGCTTGTTTTCCGGCGCTGCCGGCTCATTTTCAACCGACGACGGACGATCGATCGTGAAGGACAAACACCGCCGGCCGAAGAGCGGCCCCGCCGCGCCCGCAAGGACGCAGGCCCACAGCCGGCCGGCCGGCAAGGCGACGCCCGCCGCAGCCCCGAAGCCCGCCCAGGCTCCGAAGAAGGAGCCGCGCCCCGCGCCCGAGGCCCCCGCCCGCCCGCTGATGCGCCGCGAAGGCGAAAAGCCCGCCGAGCGCGTGCCGGTCATCCTCGAAACCGCCGGCTCCAGCCAGTACCGCCTCATCGATAGCGGCGCCGGCGAGAAGCTGGAGCAATACGGCCCCTACCGCATCGTGCGCCCCGAGGCGCAGGCGCTCTGGCAGCGCAGTCTGCCGGCCGCGCTCTGGGACAAGGCCGACGCCCTCTTCACCGGCGATACGGACGAGGACGGCATGGGCCGCTGGAAGTTCCCCAAGGCGGCGCTCGGCGAGACCTGGCCGATGCAGCTCCTCGGCATCGATTTCCACGGCCGCTTCACCGCCTTCCGCCATGTCGGCGTCTTCCCCGAGCAGCTCGCCCACTGGAGCTGGATGAAGGAGAAGGTCGAGACCGCCGGCCGCCCCGTCAAGGTGCTGAACCTCTTCGGCTATACCGGCGTCGCCTCGCTGGTGGCCGCCAGCGCCGGAGCCGAAGTCACCCATGTCGACGCCTCCAAGAAGGCCATCGGCTGGGCGCGCGAGAACCAGACGCTCGGCCGCATGGAGAAGCTGCCGATCCGCTGGATCTGCGAGGATGCCATGAAGTTCATCCAGCGCGAGGAGCGCCGGGGCAGCAAATACGACATCATCCTCACCGACCCGCCGAAATTCGGCCGCGGGCCGAACGGCGAGGTCTGGCACCTCTTCGACCACCTGCCGCTGATGCTCGACATCTGCCGCGAGATCCTGTCGCCCAAGGCCATCGGCCTCGTGCTGACGGCCTATTCGATCCGCGCGAGCTTCTATTCCATCCACGAGCTGATGCGCGAGACCATGCGCGGCGCCGGTGGCATGGTGGAATCGGGCGAACTCGTCATCCGCGAGAGCGGCCCGGACGGCGGCGACGCCGGCCGCGCGCTCTCCACCTCCCTCTTCAGCCGATGGATCAGCGCATGAGCCAGGACCACCACGGAGCCCGCCGCGTCGGGCAGGTGAAGGAAGTCACGAGCCTTTCGAACCCCATCGTCAAGGACATCAAGGCGCTGGCCAACAAGAAGGACCGCGACGAGACGAAGAGCTTCATGGCCGAGGGCCTGAAGCTTGTCATCGATGCGCTGGAACTCGGCTTCGAGATCAAAACGCTGGTCTATGCCAAGAACGTCAAGGACAAGCCGCAGGTCGTGCAGGCCGCGACGAAGACCGTGGCGCGCGGCGGGCTGGTGCTTGAGGTCAGCGAGAAGGTGCTCTCCTCGATCACGCGGCGCGACAATCCGCAGATGGTCGTCGGCATCTTCACCCAGCGCTGGACGAGCCTGCGCGATATCCGCCCGAAGGCCGGCGAGACCTATGTGGCGCTCGACCGGGTGCGCGATCCCGGCAATCTCGGCACGATCATCCGCACGGCGGACGCGGCGGGCGCAAGCGGCGTCATCCTGATCGGCGAGACGACCGACCCCTATTCGATGGAAACCGTGCGCGCCACCATGGGCTCGGTCTTCGCCCTGCCGCTGGTCAAGGCCAGCCCCGCCGATTTCCTCGCCTGGAAGAAGGGCGCGGGTGTTTCCGTCGTCGCCACGCATCTTGCCGGCGCGGTCGACTACCGCACCATCGATTACAGGAAGAAGCCCGTCGTCCTCCTCATGGGCAACGAGCAGCAGGGCCTGCCGGACGAGCTTGCCCGCGAGGCCGATGCGCTCGCCCGCATCCCGCAGGCCGGCCTTGCCGATTCGCTGAACCTTGCTATCGCCACCGGCATCATGCTCTTCGAGGCGCGCCGCCACCTGCTGACGCTGGAAGAGCGCGAATGAGCGAGCGCATTCCGCTGTTCTCCCGGCCGCTGCCGGTCGTCGTCCTCATCCTGTGCGCGCTGCTGCTGGATCAGGCCGTCAAGTTCGCCGTCGAAACCTGGCTTCCCTTCCAGGAGCCGGTGCATGTCATGCCCATGCTGGCGCTCTACCGCACCTACAATTACGGCGTCGCCTTCTCCATGCTGTCGGGCATGGAGGGCTGGTTCATCGTCACGCTCCGGCTCTTCGTCGTCGCCTTCGTCGTCTGGCTCTGGCGGCAGACGCCCAAGGCGCGCGGGCTTGCCCATGCCGGTTATGCCTTCATCATCGCGGGCGCCTTCGGCAATCTCATCGACCGCGCGCTCTTCGGCTACGTGATCGACTATATCCTCTTCTACACCGAGACATGGTCCTTCGCCGTCTTCAATCTTGCCGACAGCTTCATCACCATCGGCGCGGGCCTCGTCGTCCTTGACGAGCTTCTGCTGCTGCGCCGCCCGAAAAGCTAAAATTCGAACGACTTGCTGAAGCCGATCTGAACGGACCCTGTGGTAATGGGGTCCGCATGAGCGAACCCGTCAAGCTTCAGAACCGGCTCCAGGCCGAATTCGCCGAACCGCCGCGCCGTACCGCCCCCATCCCGGCCGTGGGGAATGAGGCGGGCGATTTGCCTGCCGCCGCACCGGCCGGCCATGCGGCCATCCGCAACGTGATCGCCGGCCTCGGGCTGCTGATGGCGGTGCTTGTCTTTGCGGCGGGCATGACGGCGGGGTTCTATGTCGCCGCCATCGGCCTCGGCCTTGCGGGCATTGCCGGCGCTGTCTTCCTTCTGCGTGCTCGCCTGCCGGCAACCGGCATGGAGGCGGCGCATGACCGCTCCTGGGAGCGCAGCGAGACCTCGCAAATCCTTTCGGCCATCCATGACGTGCTTGGCGATATCGTCGTCATGCGCGCGCTCGACGGCCGCATCCTCAGCGCCAATGCCGTGCTCGGCACGCTGACGGGCATCGCCGATGTCGAGGGCAGGACCTGCGAGGCGCTGGGCCTTGCCTTCCGCTCGCAGGCGACCCCCCATCGCTACGATGTCGACGTTGCCGGGCGCATCTATTCCTGGCACGACGTCACCGTGCGCGATCCGGCCTCCGGCGACCTCGTGATCCATTCCATCGCCCGCGACGTGACGGAGGAGCGGCGGGCGGAGCGGGAGCGCGAGCATGCCCGCCAGCGGGCGGAGGAGGCGAGCGCTGCGAAATCGCGCCTGCTGGCCACCGTCAGCCACGAGATCCGCACGCCGCTGTCGGGTATCCTCGGCATGTCGCACCTCATCGGCCAGACGCGCCTTTCGGCCGAGCAGAAGAACTACCTTTCCGGCATGCGCCAGTCGGGCCATGCGCTGGTCCAGCTCGTCGACGACCTTCTCGACTTTTCCTCCATCGAGGCCGGCCGCTTCCAGCTTCGCCCGTCGGAGGAGCCGGTGCGCCCGATGCTGGAAAGCGTCGTGGAAATGCTCTCGCCGCGCGCGCATGAGAAGGGCATCGAGATCGGTTCCTTCGTTTCTCCCGAGGTGCCGGGGCTTCTGCTTTACGATGCGCCGCGCCTGCGCCAGGTGCTCTACAATGTCGTCGGCAACGCCGTGAAATTCACCCATACGGGCGGCGTCTTCCTCGAAACGACGCTCGACCGTAACGCCGTCATCATCCGCGTCACCGATAGCGGCCCCGGCATGAGCGCCGGGGAACAGGCGCGTATCTTCGAGGAATTCGAGCAGACCGGAAGCGCCGCCCAGCGCAGCGGCGGCACCGGCCTCGGCCTTGCCATCTCGGCCCGCATCCTCGCCGAGGCGGGCGGCGCGCTGACGCTCGAAAGCGCGCCCGGCAAGGGCAGCACCTTCACCATCCGCATGCCGGTCGACCTGCGCACGGTGGCCGCCGGCGGGGCGCGTGGCGGCGTGCTGGCCGGCAGCCTCGTCTTCCTGCTCGCGCCCGAAGGGCCGGCCGCCCGGGCGCTGGTGCGCACCGTCGAGGCTCTGGGCGGCGCGTGCCATCTCGCCACCACCGTCGCCGAGGCGCTGGAACGCATCCAGTCCCTTGCCGGCCGCAGGGCGGAACTGACCGATATCATCGTCGACAACCGCCTTGCCGGAGCCTTCCGCCGGGAACTGGCCGACCTTGCCTATCTGCGCGACAGCGGCGCGCGGCGCATCTATCTCGTCAATCCGGAAGAACGCGGCGCGCGGGCGATCGGCAATGGCGAGGGCTACGATTCCTGGCTCATCCGGCCGCTGCGCGAGCGCTCGCTGGTCGAGGTGCTGCGCGGGCGCATGAAGGGCATCGAGGTGCGCGACGCCATCAACGACAATCGTCCGATCCTGAAGGACCTGCCGCCCGCCGTGTCCGACCCGGTGCCGACCGCCCCGACGGGCGCACGCATCCTCCTTGCCGAGGACGACCCGGTGAATGCCATGCTGGTGCGGTCCGTGCTGGAGCGGGCGGGCCATACCGTGCGCCATGTGCCGGACTATCCGGCCCTCGTCGCCGCGCTCGGCGGGGCGACGGATGCCGGCCCCTTCACCGCCGATCTCATCGTCACCGATCTCGGCATGCCGGGCGGCGAGGGCAGGGAGATGATCGCCCGCATCGCCAGGGGCGACTACGGCAATGCGCCGCTGCCGGTGGTCGTGCTGACGGCGGACAGCCGCGCCGGTCTTGGCGAGGCGCTGCGCGATGCCGGCGCGAGCGCGGTTCTGGCCAAGCCCGCGGATCCGGCCCGATTGGTCGCGGAAATCGCCCGCCTTGCGCGCCGCGCCACCGCATGAGGCTACACAAGCCGGCCCTGCGTCATTATCTTGTTGCAGAATCGTGGTTTAAACCACGCAGTTTCGCATGACAGGTACAGTATCATGACGCTCGACCTCGCCCCGACCATCGCACCGCAGGAGACGGCCCAGAAGCCGGCTTCCGTCGCCGGCCGTTCGGGCACGGACGTGCTCGGCCGCATCGGCAATCTCGAAACGCGCATCGCCCGTTCCGTCTCGGAGATCGACGCCGCGCAGGCCGTCCGCTACCGCGTCTTCGCCGAGGAAATGAACGCCACGCTCTCGTCCGATGCCGTGCGCCGCAAGCGCGATATCGACGCCTGGGACATGGTCTGCGATCACCTGCTGGTGCTCGACACCACGATAGAGGGTGACGCGGAAGAACAGATCGTCGGCACCTACCGCCTCCTGCGGCAGGATATTGCGGCCGGCTCCGGCGGTTTCTATTCCCAGTCGGAATTCGACGTCGATGCGCTGATCGCCCGCCATGCGGACAAGCGCTTCATGGAACTCGGCCGCTCCTGCGTGCTGCCCGCCTATCGCACCAAGCGCACGGTGGAACTGCTCTGGCAGGGCGCCTGGGCCTATTCGCTGCGGCACGGCATCGACGTGATGTTCGGCTGCGCCTCCTTCCATGGCGTGGTGCCAGAGGAACATGCGCTGGCGCTCTCCTTCCTGCACCACAACGTTCTTGCGAAGGACGAATGGAGCGTCTCGGCCCGGCCGGAACGCTTCCGCACCATGGACCTGATGCCGGCGGAGGGGGTCGATGCGCGCAAGGCGCTCGTCGCCATGCCGCCGCTCGTCAAGGGCTACCTGCGCCTCGGCGCGGCCATTGGCGACGGCGCGGTCGTCGACCACGGTTTCAATACTACGGATGTGCTGATCGTCCTGCCGATCGGCAAGATCTCGGGCCGCTACCTGAATTATTACGGTGCGGATGCGGGGCGGTTCGCCAGTTAGCCTTTGAGCCGCTTCGGTTGGTTTTCCGCCCGCTCCAGAGCTTTGGAGCGGGCGGTTTTCGTTATACGCCGGAATTGTAGGCGGCGAGCGCGGCCATGTTGACGATGTCGCTGTCCTTCGCGCCCATCGAGACGATCTGCACCGACTTGTCGAGACCGACGAGCAGGGGGCCGATGACCGTCGAGCCGCCGAGTTCCTGCAGCATCTTGGTCGAGATCGAGGCCGAGTGGAACGCGGGCATGACGAGCACGTTGCCGGGAGCCGACAGGCGGCAGAACGGATATTGCTCCATGATGCGCGGGTTCAGCGCCACGTCGGCGGCCATCTCGCCGTCATATTCGAAATCGACGCGGCGGCGGTCGAGGATCTTCACGGCCTCGCGCACCCGCTCCGAACGCTCGCCCGAGGGATGGCCGAAGGTCGAGTAGGCGAGCATCGCCACGCGCGGCTCGTAGCCGAGGCGGCGGGCAAGACCTGCCGCTTCTTCCGCGATATCCGCCAGCTCCTCCGAGGAGGGCATGTCATGCACGGCCGTATCGGCGACCAGCACGGCGCGGCCGCGGCAGAGCGCCAGCGAGGCGCCGATGACCCGGTGGCCGGGCTTGGCGTCGATGCAGCGGCGCACGTCTTCCAGCGCGGTCGAGTAGTTGCGCGTCAGGCCCGTCACCATGCCGTCCGCATCGCCCAGCGCCACCATGCAGGCCGCGAAATGGTTGCGGTCGTTGTGGATCAGGCGCTGCGCATCACGGAAGAGGAAGCCCTTCCGCTGCAGGCGGGCATAGAGATAGTCGATATAGACGTTGTTGCGCTTGGAGATGCGGGCATTGACCAGCTCGATGCCGGGCCGGTCGAGGTCGATGCCGGCCTTTTCGGCCGTTTCGCGCATCTGCTCCTCGCGGCCGAGCAGGATGGCGGTGCCGAGCTGCTGGTTGGCGTAGGAGACGGCGGCGCGCATCATCTGCTCTTCTTCGCCCTCGGCGAAGACGACGCGCTTCGGCTGGCGGCGCACGCGGGCGTAGATCTGCTGTAGCGTCGAGGCGATCGGGTCGCGGCGGGCGCGAAGGTCGCGGGCATAGGCATCGAGGTCGGGAATGGCCTTGCGCGCAACGCCCGTATCCATCGCCGCCTTGGCGACGGCAACGGGGATTGCCGAGATGAGGCGCGGGTCGAACGGCACGGGGATGATGTATTGTGCGCCGAAGCGCGGGCGCACGCCCTGATAGGCGGCGGCGACGTCGTCCGGCACGTCTTCCTTGGCAAGATGCGCCAGCGCCTCGGCGGCGGCGATCTTCATCGCGTCGTTGATGGTGGAGGCGCGAACGTCCAGCGCCCCGCGGAAGATGTAGGGGAAGCCGAGCACGTTGTTGACCTGGTTCGGATAGTCCGAACGGCCGGTCGCGACGATGGCGTCGTCACGGATGCGGGCGACTTCTTCCGGGGTGATTTCCGGGTCGGGATTGGCCATGGCGAAGATGATCGGCTTCGGCGCCATGGAGCGGATCATCTCTTCTGAGAAGGCGCCCTTGGCGGAAAGGCCGAACACCACGTCCGCGCCCACCATCGCCTCGGCCAGCGAGCGGCGGTCGGTCTTGACGGCATGGGCCGACTTCCACTGGTTCATGCCGTCTTCGCGGCCCTGGTAGATGACGCCCTTGGTGTCGCAGAGGATGACGTTTTCCGGGGCGAAACCCATCGCCTTGATAAGCTCGATACAGGCGATGGCGGCCGCGCCCGCGCCGTTGCAGACGAGCTTGGTCGTCTTGAAGTCGCGGCCGGTCAGCGCCAGAGCGTTGATGAGGCCGGCGGCGGCGATGATGGCGGTGCCGTGCTGGTCGTCGTGGAAGACCGGGATGTCCATCAGCTCGCGCAGGCGCTGCTCGATGATGAAGCAGTCGGGAGCCTTGATGTCTTCCAGGTTGATGCCGCCGAAGGAGGGGCCGAGATAGCGCACGCAGTTGATGAACTCGTCGACATTCTCGGTGTCGACCTCGAGGTCGATGGAATCGACATCGGCGAAACGCTTGAAGAGGACGGACTTGCCTTCCATCACCGGCTTGGAGGCCAGCGCGCCGAGATTGCCGAGGCCGAGGATGGCGGTGCCGTTGGAGATGACGGCGACCATGTTGCCGCGCGTCGTGTAGTCATAGGCGGTGGCCGGGTTCTCGGCGATGGCCTTCACCGGCACGGCGACGCCCGGCGAATAGGCGAGCGCGAGGTCGCGCTGCGTCGCCATCGGCTTGGTCGGCGTGATTTCCAGCTTGCCGGGACGGCCGTTGGAATGGAAATCCAGCGCCTCCTGGTCCGTGACGGTTGCCCTCTGGCGATCTGATTTGTCGGTTCCCGGCATGCTCCCCCCTTCACACTCCTGTGGGCGATAAGCCCATGACTGCATACGGCAGTTGTCATCTATAGCTCCGCGTGGCTAGGGTGACACCTCTTTTTTGGGAAGAACAGACCCTCCGTTTTGGAAGAAACAGTATCTCCGTGAACGATCAGATCGTGCGAGCGAACGACATCCTGTCGACGGCAGAGCTTGCCAGCGACGAAAGCCGCGCATCGGCCACGCCGATGATGGAACAGTATATCGAGATCAAGGCGACCAATCCGGACAGCATGCTGTTCTACCGCATGGGCGACTTCTACGAGCTGTTCTTCCAGGACGCGGTGGACGCCTCCCGCGCGCTCGGCATCACGCTGACCAAGCGCGGCCAGCATATGGGCCTCGATATTCCCATGTGCGGCGTGCCGGTCCATGCGGCGGACGACTACCTTCAGAAGCTGATCGCCGTCGGCTTCCGCGTCGCGGTCTGCGAACAGGTGGAAGACCCGGCGGAGGCCAAGAAACGCGGCTCGAAATCGGTGGTGCGCCGCGATGTGGTCCGCCTCGTCACGCCCGGCACGCTGACCGAGGAAAAGCTGCTCTCGCCCTCCGACGCCAACTACCTGATGGCCGTCGCCCGTATTCGCGGCGGGGCGGAGCCGGCGATGGCGCTCGCCTGGATCGACATTTCCACCGGCATCTTCCGCCTGTCGGAGACGGCGCAAGGCCAGCTTCTCGCCGATATCCTGCGCATCGACCCGCGTGAGCTGATCGTGCCGGACACGCTGTTCCACGACCCGGAATTCCGCCCGGTGCTGGACGTCGTCGGCCGCGTCGCCGTTCCCCAGCCCGCCGTGCTCTTCGACAGCGCGACGGCGGAGGGCCGCATCGCCCGCTATTTCGGCGTCTCGACGCTCGACGGTTTCGGCACCTTTTCGCGCGCCGAACTGGCCGCGGCCTCTGCCGCCATTTCCTATGTCGAGAAGACGCAGATCGCCGAGCGCCCGCCGCTCGGACGGCCGGAGCGCGAAAGCTCGGCCTCCACGCTCTTCATCGACCCGGCGACGCGCGGCAATCTCGAACTGGTGCGCACCCAGTCCGGCGACCGCGCCGGCACGCTGCTGAAAGCCATCGACCGCACCGTCACCAGCGGCGGCGCGCGGCTTCTCGCCGAACGGCTGATGTCGCCGCTGACCGATCCCGACGCGATCAACGTCCGCCTCGATTCCATCGCGATGCTGGGCGAGTGCCCGTCCTTCAGCGAGGACCTGCGCCGCGCGCTGAAGGCGCTGCCCGACATGCCGCGCGCCCTTTCGCGCATCGCGCTCGGCCGTGGCGGCCCGCGCGATCTCGGCGCCATCCTGCAGGGCCTTTCGGTATCCGCCGGCATCGCCCAGACGATGGTGGTGGAAGACCTCGGCGGCGAGCTCGCCGGCGCTCGCGCCGCCATCGCCGCGCTGCCGATCGACCTGTCGCACCGCCTCGCCGTGATGCTGGCCGATGAACTGCCGCTCCTCAAGCGCGACGGCGGTTTCATCCGCGAGGGGGCGGATGGCGAGCTGGACGAGATGCGGGCGCTGCGCGACCAGTCCCGCCGCGTCATCGCCGGCCTGCAATTGCAATATGCCGAGGAAACGGGCGTCAAGTCGCTGAAGATCAAGCACAACAACGTGCTCGGCTATTTCATCGAGGTCTCGGCCGGCAATGCCTCGGCGCTGACCGACGGCGACGAGGCGAAAGCCCGCTTCATCCACCGCCAGACAATGGCTGGCGCGATGCGCTTCACGACGACGGTGCTCTCCGAACTGGAAACCAAGATCGCCAACGCCGCCGACCGTGCGCTCGCCATCGAGTTCGCCGCTTTCGACGGACTGGTCGAGGCGGTCGTCGCGGAGGCAGAGGCCATCAAGGCGGCGGCGCGCGCGCTCGCCGTGGTCGACGTCTCCGCCGGCCTGGCGGCGCTTGCCGAGGAACAGGCCTATTGCCGGCCCACGGTCGACAGTTCCACCATGTTCGCCATCGTCGGCGGCCGGCATCCGGTGGTGGAGCAGGCGTTGCGCCGCCAGCAGGCCGCCGCCTTCGTCGCCAATTCCTGCGATCTTTCGCCTGACGACGGCAAGGGCCACGGCGCGATCTGGCTGCTGACCGGCCCCAACATGGGCGGTAAGTCGACCTTCCTGCGTCAGAACGCCCTCATCGCCATCCTCGCGCAGATGGGCGCTTACGTTCCGGCGGAAAGCGCCTATATCGGCGTGGTCGACCGGCTCTTCTCGCGCGTCGGCGCGTCGGACGATCTGGCGCGCGGCCGCTCCACCTTCATGGTCGAGATGGTCGAGACGGCGGCGATCCTCAATCAGGCGACCGACCGCTCGCTGGTCATCCTCGACGAGATCGGCCGTGGCACCGCCACTTTCGACGGCCTTTCCATCGCCTGGGCCGCCGTCGAGCACCTGCACGAGGCGAACCGCTGCCGCGGTCTCTTCGCCACCCATTTCCACGAGCTGACGGTGCTTTCGGAAAAGCTCGCCCGCCTTTCCAATGCCACGATGCGCGTCAAGGAATGGGACGGCGACGTCATCTTCCTGCACGAGGTCGGGCCCGGCGCGGCCGACCGCTCCTACGGCATCCAGGTGGCGCGCCTTGCGGGGCTTCCGCCATCGGTCGTGGCGCGGGCGAAGGATGTGCTCGCCAAGCTGGAGGATGCCGACCGCAAGAACCCGGCAAGCCAGCTTATCGACGACCTGCCGCTGTTCCAGGTGGCCGTGCGCCGCGAGGAAGCGCAGCGCAGCGGGCCGTCGAAGGTCGAGGAACTGGTCAAGGGCCTCAGCCCGGACGACATGACGCCGCGCGAGGCGCTGGATGCGCTCTACGCGCTGAAGAAAGAACTTGGCAAAGCCTAGCGGCTCGGATCATTGTCCTTGCATGCTGAAAGGGTCTATAGGCATGCGAACCGAACGGGCGATGGACGACAAGCGGGACGCAGGCCGGAATCCGATGGAAAAGAAGCTTCTGGCGCCGGCCGAGTCCGGCCTGCTCGACGTTCCGGCGTTGCGCGCCCGCTGCGAATTCATCGCCAGCACCAATGCCGATTTCCGCGACCGCATGCGCCGCGAGCTTCTGGCCGAGTTCAAGAAGGTCAATACGGCCGGCCGCGCCCGCGCCCGTGAACTGCTTTTCGAAGATGGCAGCGGCCTGCAATGCGCCGCCCGCATCTCCTGGCTTCAGGACCAGCTCATCGCCGTCCTGCACGATTTTGCCCTCAACCACGTCTTCAGCGCGGGACAGGCCCCGCCCGATACGCGCATCACGGTCACGGCCGTCGGCGGCTATGGACGTGGCACGCTGGCCCCCGGCTCGGATATCGACCTGCTCTTCCTGCTGCCGGCAAGGCCGGCCGCCTGGAGCGAGCCGGCCATCGAGTTCATGCTCTATATCCTGTGGGACCTCGGCTTCAAGGTCGGCCACGCCACGCGCAATCTGGAAGAATGCATCCAGCTCTCCAAGGGCGACATGACCATCCGCACGGCAATCCTCGAGGCGCGCTATATCTGCGGCTCGGTGGCGCTGTTCGAGGAGATGGCGGTGCGCTTCGACCGCGAGATCATGCGCGGCACAGGCCCGGAATTCATCGCCGCGAAGCTCGCCGAGCGCGACGAGCGCCACCGCAAGGCCGGCGACACGCGCTATCTCGTCGAGCCGAACGTCAAGGAAGGCAAGGGCGGGCTTCGCGACCTGCACACGCTGTTCTGGATCGCCAAGTATTTCTATCATATCAAGGACCCCGCCGAACTGGTGAAGCTCGGCGTGCTCTCCCGGCAGGAATACAAGCTCTTCCGCAAGGCGGACGATTTCCTCTGGGCGGTGCGCTGCCACATGCATTTCCTGACGGGTAAGGCGGAGGAGCGGCTTTCCTTCGATATCCAGCGCGAGATCGCCGAATGCCTCGGCTACCAGCCGCATCCGGGCCTGTCCGCCGTCGAGCGCTTCATGAAGCACTATTTCCTCGTGGCCAAGGACGTCGGTGACCTGACGCGCATCTTCTGCGCCACGCTGGAGGACCAGCAGGCCAAGGAAGCGCCCGGCATCACCGCCGCCATCAGCCGCTTCACGCGGCGCACGCGGAAAATCGCCGGCACGCTGGAATTCCTGGAGGATCGCGGCCGTATCACCATCGCCGACCCCGATGTGTTCAAGCGCGACCCGGTCAACCTCATCCGCCTCTTCCATATCGCCGATATCAATGCCCTGGAGTTCCACCCGGACGCGTTGAAGCAGGTGACGCGCTCGCTGGCGCTCATCAATAGCACGCTGCGCGAGAACGAGGAGGCGAACCGCCTCTTCCTCTCCATCCTCACCTCGCCGCGCGACCCGGCGCTGATCCTCCGCCGCATGAACGAGGCCGGTGTGCTCGGCCGCTTCATTCCGGATTTCGGCAAGATCGTCGCGATGATGCAGTTCAACATGTATCATCACTATACGGTCGACGAACACCTGATCCGCTCCGTCGGGGTGCTGGCGAATATCGACCAGGGCCGCGAGAAGGAGGCCCATCCCCTCAGCTATCAGGTGATGCCGAGCATCGAGGACCGCATCCCGCTCTATGTCGCGGTGCTGCTGCACGATATCGCCAAGGGCCGCCCGGAGGATCATTCCGTGGCGGGCGCGAAGGTCGCGCGAAAACTCTGCCCGCGCTTCGGCCTCTCGCCCAAGCAGACGGAACTGGTCGTCTGGCTGATCGAGGAACACCTGACCATGTCCATGGTCGCCCAGACCCGCGACCTCAACGACCGCAAGACCATCGTCGACTTCGCCGACAAGGTGCAGTCGATGGAGCGCCTGAAGATGCTGTTGGTGCTGACGGTCTGCGATATCCGCGCGGTTGGTCCCGGCGTGTGGAACGGCTGGAAGGGCCAGCTTCTGCGCACGCTCTACTACGAAACGGAACTCCTCATCTCCGGCGGCTTTTCCGAATTGTCGCGCAAGGAACGGGCGCAGGCCGCCCGCGAAATGCTGTCCCAGACATTGCCGGACGACTGGAGCCAGAAGGATCGCAAGACCTATGCGCACCTTCACTACGAACCCTATCTCCTCACCGTGTCGCTGGAGGATCAGGTCCGTCACTCAGCCTTCATCCGCGAGACGGACCGGGCGAAGCAGACGCTCGCCACCATGGTGCGCACCCATTCCTTCCATGCCATCACGGAAATCACGGTGCTTTCGCCCGACCATCCGCGCCTCCTGACGGTCATTGCCGGGGCCTGCGCGGCGGCCGGCGCGAACATCGTCGACGCGCAGATCTTCACGACCTCGGACGGGCGCGCGCTCGACACGATCCTCGTCAACCGCGAATTCCCCAACGATGCGGACGAGATGCGCCGCGCCGGCACCATCGGCCGGATGATCGAGGACGTGCTGTCCGGCCGCAAGCGCCTGCCGGAAGTGATCGCGACGCGGGCCAAGAGCCGCAAACGCACGCGCACCTTCACGGTCTCGCCGACCGTCACCATCTCCAACGCGCTGTCGAACAAGTTCACCGTCATCGAGATCGAGTGCCTCGACCGTCCCGGCCTTCTGTCCGAGGTGACGGCCGTGCTCTCCGACCTTTCGCTCGACATCGCCTCGGCGCATATCACCACCTTCGGCGAGAAGGTCATCGATACCTTCTACGTCACCGACCTCGTCGGCCAGAAGGTCACCAACGAAAACAGGCAGGCCAATATCGTCGCGCGGCTGAAGGCCGTCATGGCCGACGAGGCGGATGAACTGCGCGACCGCATGCCGCCCGGCATGATCGCGCCCGTTCCCGCCGTGGCGAAAAGGATCAGGGCAGAACAATGAGTCTCGTCAAGAAATTCGCGACCGTGGGCGGCGCGACGCTCGGCAGCCGCGTGCTCGGCTTCGCGCGCGAAACGCTGATGGCCGCTGCCCTCGGCACCGGGCCGATGGCCGACGCCTTCTACGCCGCCTTCCGCTTCCCCAACCTCTTCCGCCGGCTCTTCGCCGAGGGCGCCTTCAACGCCGCCTTCGTGCCGCTCTTCGCCAAGGAGATCGAGGCCGGCGGCATCGAAGGGGCCAAGCGCTTTTCCGAAGAGGTCTTCGGCGTGCTCTTCACCGTGCTCATGGTGCTGACCGTCGCGATGGAGTTCCTGATGCCGCTCCTCGTCGCCTGGGTCATCGCGCCCGGCTTCGTGGGCGATCCGGAGAAGTTCGACATCACGGTGCGGCTTGCCGCCGTCATGTTCCCCTATCTCATGTGCATGTCGCTGACGGCGATGCTGTCGGGCATGCTGAACTCGCTGCACCACTATTTCGCCGCCGCCGTTGCCCCGGTCTTCCTCAACGTCGTGCTGATCGGCGCGCTCGGCTACGGTCTCTGGCAGGGCGCTTCCCCGCTGGAAACGGCCTGGTATCTCTCCTGGGGCGTGCTTGCCGCCGGCATCCTCCAGATGGCCGTGCTCTATGCCGGGGTGCGCTACGCCGGCATGCGGATCGGCTTCCGCCGCCCGCGCATGACGCCGAACGTGAAGCGCCTGCTCTGGCTCGCCTTCCCGGCGGCCGTCACGGGCGGCATCACCCAGATCAATCAGCTCATCGGCCAGATGATCGCCTCCACCCGGGAGGGCGCGATTTCGGCCCTGCAATATGCCGACCGCGTCTACCAGCTTCCGCTCGGCGTCGTCGGCATCGCCGTCGGCGTGGTTCTGCTGCCGGAACTGGCGCGGGCCCTCAAGGGCGGGCACGAGCGCGAGGCCGGCAACCTGCAGAACCGCTCCCTGGAATTCGTGCTGTTCCTGACGCTGCCGGCCGCCGGCGCGCTCTGGGTCATCTCCGACGAGATCGTGCGCGTGCTCTATGAGCGCGGCGCCTTCAACCCGCAAACGACCTCCATCGTGGCCGGGACGCTCGCCATCTACGGCCTCGGCCTGCCCGGTTTCGTGATGATCAAGGCGCTCAATCCCGGCTTCTTCGCCCGCGAGGATACGCGCACGCCGATGCGCATCACCATGCTGTCGGTGGTCGTCAACTGCGTGCTTGCGGTCTCGCTCTTCCCGCTCTTCCACGAGCGCGGCATTGCCACCGCAGAAGCCGTTTCCGGCTGGCTGACGGCGCTCATGCTCTTCGTCACGCTGGTGCGCCGGGGCCACTGGCCGCTGGAAAAGGCGCTCGTCTGGCGCGTCGCCAGGCTGCTCGTCGCCACGCTCGTCATGGCCGCCGCACTGGAATACGCCTCCGGCTACCTTGCCGACTATCTCGGCTCGGCCGCGCCCATCTACACGCAGATCCTCGCCCTCGGCCTGCTCGTGGCGCTGGCCATGGTCGTCTATTTCGCGGTCGCCTTCCTCATCGGCGGGGCGGATCTCGGCATGATCCGCCGCAACATGAAGCGCAAGCCGAAGCCCGCCCCGTCGGAATGAGACGTCAGCGCGCTGCGAACCGCGCGCGCTTCGTCAGCCGCGCGAACCCGCTGCCGCCGCAATAGTGCCAGCGCCGCTTCGGCCCGACATCGACATGCACGATGCCGTTGCAATAGGTGCCGATGCCGCCGATGGCCGGGGCGGTGCTCGCCGCCGCGATGATCCGCTTCACGGAAACGCCGGGAACGCGGATATCGGCGGCGAGGCATTTGCGGTGATAGGAGCCGCGCCGCCCGTTCGAGCGATGGCCGGAGGTGACGAGCGGCCGGCGGCCGACGACCCGGGCGATATGGGTGAGAACCCCGCGCAGCTTGCCGGGAAAGCATCGGTGCCGCACGCGCGGCGTCTGGATCGTGTAGATTTTCGCCTCCAGGCCCTTCTCGGCTCTGGAAGCATGTTTACGGCCTGCCGTGGTCTCGGTCGCGAAGAGCGATGTCAGCGCGACGACGCAGGCAAGCAGGATGGAACCGTTTTTCTGCACGGGTCATCTCCGTTTTGCGCCCCTTCGTCACAAAACGGCCGATCGGGACCGGCCTCCCCCCCAAATCCCCGGGGGGAAGGGACAACCGGAAAATGTCTTTTATAAGGATTCTCTCATGCGCGTTGCCGCTCTCGGCGCGCCCTCTTGATCGCGGTCCCCGCGCCGTGCATAAGCGCGACGTATTTTTACGCAGTTCCGGCACAGGATTTTCCCGGAATTGCTCGTGTAACAGGGACCAGGCCCTCCACCCGCCTGAAGGAAACACCGTCATGAGCGCATTCAAGCCTCTCGTCTTCTCCGGCGTCCAGCCGACCGGCAATCTCCACCTCGGCAACTATCTCGGCGCGATCCGCAAGTTCGTCGCCCTGCAGGAAGACAACGACTGCATCTATTGCGTCGTCGACCTGCACGCGCTCACCGCGCAGCTCGTGCATGAGGACATGCGGAACCAGATCCGCTCCATCGCCGCCGCCTTCATCGCCTCCGGCATCGACCCGAAGAAGCACATCGTCTTCAACCAGTCCGCCGTGCCGCAGCATTCCGAGCTTGCCTGGATCTTCAATTGCGTGGCGCGCATCGGCTGGATGGAGCGCATGACGCAGTTCAAGGACAAGACGGGCGGCAAGAATGCCGAGCAGGTCTCGCTCGGCCTGCTCGCCTATCCGAGCCTGATGGCCGCCGACATCCTCGTCTACCGCGCGACCCATGTTCCGGTCGGCGACGACCAGAAGCAGCATCTCGAGCTGACCCGCGACATCGCGCAGAAGTTCAACATCGATTTCGGCGGCCATATCCGCAAGGCCGGCACGGGCGTCGATATCGTCGTCGGCGAAGAGCCGGTGCATGCCTATTTCCCGATGGTCGAGCCCCTGATCGGCGGCCCTGCGCCCCGCGTCATGAGCCTGCGCGACGGCACGAAGAAGATGTCGAAGTCGGATGCCTCGGACCTCTCGCGCATCAACCTGCTGGACGACGCCGACACCATCTCCAAGAAGATCCGCAAGGCCAAGACCGACCCGGACGCCTTGCCGAGCGAGGTCGAGGGCCTGAAGGGCCGTCCCGAGGCGGAAAACCTCGTCGGCATCTATGCCGCGCTCTCTGACAAGTCCAAGGCCGATATCCTTGCCGAGTTCGGCGGCCAGCAGTTCTCGGTCTTCAAGCCGGCGCTGGTCGATCTCGCCGTCAACGTCCTCTCGCCGATCACCGACGAGATGCGCCGCCTGATGGACGACACGAGCCATATCGACGCGATCCTTCGGGACGGCGGCGAAAGGGCGCGGGCGCGGGCCGAAAAAACCATGAAGGAAGTTCGCGACATCATCGGCTTTGTGCAGTAAGGTCGCCGCGAAAAGACCGCATATCAGGAGCGCGCATGGTTTCTCGCCGACTTTCCCGCCTTGAGGGTCACCGCCGCAAGTTCCTGGCGGTCATCGACGATACGCCGGAATGCCAGCGTGCCGTCCACTATGCGGGAATGCGCGCGAAGAACTCCAGCGGCGCCGTCGTCCTGCTCTATGTGATCGCCAATGCCGATTTCCAGCAATGGCTCGGCGTCGAGGAGATCATGCGGGCGGAAGCGCGCGAGGAGGCGGAAGCCGTGCTCGCCAAGGCGGCGCAGGCGCTGCGCGAGGCGATCGGCATCGAGCCGGAAACGGTGATCCGCGAGGGCGTCGCCAGCGAGCAGATCAACAGCCTCATCGACGAGGACCGCGATATCGCGATCCTCGTTCTGGCCGCCGGCTCCGCCAAGGAAGGGCCGGGGCCGCTGGTGTCCTCGCTCGCCAGCCGCGGGCAGGCGTTCCCCATTCCGGTGACGGTCATCCCGGACCAGCTCAGCGACGAGGAACTGGACGCATTGAGCTGACCTTCCGTCTTGAAGAGCGGGGCGGAAACGCCTATCTTCTTTTGAATTATTCTAAATGTATGGGCCGACCGAAGCGCCTGGCCGCACGGAGAGAAAGATGTTCATCCAGACCGAAGCGACGCCGAACCCGTCGACCCTGAAGTTCCTGCCGGGCAAGGTGGTGCTGGAGACCGGCACGGCCGAGTTCCGCGACGAGACGGAAGCGCGCGCCGCATCCCCGCTCGCCGCCCGCCTCTTCGGCATTCCCGGCGTCAAGGGCGTGTTCCTCGGCTACGATTTCATCACCGTCACCAAGGACGATGCCGACTGGCAGCATATGAAGCCGGCCATCCTCGGCAACATCATGGAACACTTTATGTCCGGCCTGCCGGTGCTTGCCGGCGGCGCGCTCGGCGGCAGCGACGAAGACGAGGGCGAGTTCTTCAACGAGGGCGACGAGACCATCGTCGCCACGATCAAGGAACTGCTCGATACGCGCGTTCGCCCGGCCGTGGCGCAGGACGGCGGCGACATCACCTTCAAGGGTTTCCGCGACGGCGTCGTCTATCTCAACATGAAGGGTGCCTGCTCGGGCTGCCCGTCCTCGACGGCGACGCTCAAGCACGGCGTCCAGAACCTTCTCCGCCATTTCGTACCGGAAGTGCAGGAAGTTGAAGCCGTCGCATAAGGCCCTTTCCGCGAAACCCGGATGCCCGGCATGATCGTCCTGGCGATCGATACGGCGGGCACCGGCTGCTACGCGGCGCTCTATGATTCCGATCGGGATATCGTTCTCGGCGCTGCCGGTGACGATATCGGCCGCGGCCATGCCGAGCGGCTGATGGAATTCGTCGATGCGGCGCTCGATGCCGCGGGCACGGATATCAAGGCCGTCGGCCGCATCGCCGTCACTGTCGGCCCCGGCTCCTTCACCGGCATCCGCGTCGGCGTCGCCGCCGCGCGCGGCCTTGCGCTTGCGCTTGGCGTGCCCACGGTCGGCGTTTCCAGCCTTGCCGCGCTCGCCGCCGATCACCGGACCGGCGCGCCGCTGATGGTCGCCATGGATGCCAAGCGCGACGAGGTCTACTGGCAGCGCTTCGCCGCCGATGGGGCGCAAGCTTCGCCCCCTGCCATCGCCACCGTCGTCGAGGCCCGCGCCATCGCCGCCGGCCATGACGGCGCGCTCGCAGGCTCCGCCGCCCATCTCCTGCGCGATGGAGAGCCGCCGGCAGCCGATGGCGTGTCCATCGTCACCGTCGCTCGCATCGGCGCGCACCTCGATCCCAAAAACCATCTGCCGAAGCCGCTTTACCTGCGCGGTCCCGATGCCAAGCCGCAGGCGGGTTTCGCGATCCGGAGGGCGTGACATGTCGCTCGCCGACTATTTCACCCGCAAGCCCGTCTTCGACATCTTCCCGCTGGAAACGGACGACGCCGGCATCGCCGCGACCTTGCACGGGGCGCGATTCCCCCAGCCGTGGAACGACGGCGAGTTCCATTCTCTCCTCACGCAGGAGCCGGTCTTCGGCTTTCTTGCGGTGAAGCAGGGCGCGCTCGGTCGCACGGCCGGCGGCTTCGTTCTGGCGCGCGCCACGGCGGGCGAGGCGGAAATCCTGACCATCGGCGTCGACGAGCGATTCGGTCGCGCCGGCCTCGGCTGGCGTCTGATGCTGGCGGCGCTGCATGAAGCCAAGATGCGCGGCGCGGAGGATATCTTTCTCGAGGTGGACGAGGGCAATGTCGCGGCCCGCGGTCTCTATGGCAAGCTCGGCTTTTCCAAGGTCGGCGAGCGCAAGGCCTATTACGCCGCCGCCGATGGCACCCGGTCCACGGCGCTTGTCATGCGGCGCGATCTTCGCTAGTCCCCTTTCGGGAGGCCGAACGAAAGGGCAGATCGTATGGCGGACGCGGAAAAATCGCTGGAAGAGCTTTGTGTCGAGCGCGGCATGCGCATGACCGAGCAGCGCCGCGTCATCGCGCGCGTGCTCGAGGCTTCCGCCGATCACCCGGACGTGGAAGAACTCTACCGCCGCTCCTCTGCCGTCGACGCGCGCATCTCCATCTCCACCGTCTACCGCACGGTAAAACTCTTCGAGGATGCCGGCATCATCGAGCGTCACGATTTTCGCGATGGCCGCTCGCGCTACGAGACCGTGCCGGACGAGCATCACGACCACCTGATCGACCTCAAGAACGGCCAGGTCATCGAATTCCATTCGCCGGAGATCGAGGCCCTGCAGGAACGCATCGCCCGCGAGCACGGCTTCAAGCTGGTCGATCACCGTCTGGAACTCTACGGGATTCCCCTCAAGGACGGCGAGTGAGGCCCGGCAGGGCGGAGGGGGGTAGCCCCGGAACGCTGGCCGGCGCTTGCACCTGTTCCAGGGTGCCCGCGTGATCACCTGGTTGCGCATCGCCATCGGCCTCGTCGTCCTCCTCGCGGTCACGCTCGTCCTGCTGCCGGTGCAGCTTGTCGGCCTGCGCTTCGACCTGAAAATTCGCCGCTATATCCCGCGTCTCTGGCACCGCGTCGCCTGCCGCGTGCTCGGCCTCAAGGTGCGCGTGCATGGCAGGCTGGAGACGAGCCGGCCCCTGCTGATCGCCGCCAACCATGCCTCCTGGAAGGATATCATGGTGCTCGGCTCCATTGCCGACGTCGTCTATATCGCAAAGTCAGAGGTGCGGGGCTGGCCAGTCTTCGGCATCCTTGCCCGTCTGCAGGCGACGATCTTCGTCGAGCGCGAGCAGCGCCAGAAAACCGGCGATCAGGTGGACGAGATCGCAAAGCGCCTGACGGGCGGCGAGATCGTCGTGCTCTTCCCGGAAGGCACCACTTCGGATGGCAACCAGCTCCTCGAGATCAAGACCTCGCTCTTCGGCGCGGCCGCCTCCGCCGTGCCGCATGCGCCCGAGGGCGTCGTCCACATCCAGCCCGTCTCCATCGCCTATACCGGCGTGCATGGCATGGCGATGGGCCGCTACCACCGGCCGCTCGCCGCCTGGCCCGGCGATATCGAACTCCTCCCCCATCTTCTCGGCATCGCGCGGGAAGGGGCGGTCGATGTCGATGTCGATTTCGGCGAGCGCGTCGATTACACCCGGGCGAGTAACCGCAAGGTGGTGAGCCGCACGGTGGGCGCGCGCATCCGCGCCATGCTCGGCGCGCGGCTGCGCGGTCGATAGAGGCCGGCGAGGGGCTTCAATTTCCGGCCTTTTTCCACTATGGAAGCGGCCATGAGCGAACAATCCCTCTCCACGCCGAACACCCGCAAGGTCTTCGTCAAGACCTACGGCTGCCAGATGAACGTCTATGACAGCGAGCGCATGACCGATGCGCTGTCGAAGGACGGCTATCAGGCGACGGACGTGCTGGAAGAGGCCGACCTCGTTCTCCTCAATACCTGTCACATCCGCGAGAAGGCGGCGGAAAAGGTCTATTCCGAACTCGGCCGCCTGCGCGAGATGAAGAAGGCCCGCGCCAAGGGTGGCCGCGAGATGGTGATCGGCGTCACCGGCTGTGTGGCTCAGGCCGAAGGCAAGGAAATCCTGCGCCGCGCCCCCGCCGTGGACCTCGTCGTCGGCCCGCAGACCTATCACCGCCTGCCGGAAGCGCTGCGCCGCGCCAAGGGCGGCGAGCGCGTGGTCGAGACGGACTATGCGCTGGAAGACAAGTTCGAGCACCTGCCCGCGCCGGAAAAGGCCAAGACTCGCGCGCGCGGCGTCACCGCCTTCCTCACCGTGCAGGAAGGCTGCGACAAGTTCTGCACCTTCTGCGTGGTGCCTTACACGCGCGGCTCGGAAGTCTCCCGCCCCGTCATGCAGATCGTCACCGAGGCCGAGCGCCTTGCCGAAGCGGGCGTGCGCGAAATCACCCTGCTCGGCCAGAACGTCAACGCCTGGCACGGCCTCGGCCCGGATGGCCGCGAATGGGGCCTCGGCGACCTCCTCTACCGCCTCGCCGAAATCGAAGGCCTCGCGCGCCTGCGCTACACGACCAGCCATCCACGCGACATGGACGACCATCTCATCGCGGCGCATCGTGACCTGCGCAAGCTGATGCCCTACCTGCACCTGCCGGTGCAGGCCGGCTCCGACCGCATCCTGAAGGCCATGAACCGCCGCCATACGGCAGCCGAATACATCGCCCTCATCGAGCGCATCCGCGCGGTCCAGCCGGAGCTTGCCATATCCGGCGATTTCATCGTCGGCTTCCCCGGCGAGACCGACGCGGACTTCGAGGACACGATGCGCCTCGTCGAGACCGTCGGTTATGCACAGGCATTTTCGTTCAAATATTCCACCCGCCCCGGCACGCCCGGCGCGGAGATGGATGGCCATGTCGAAGAGGCTGTGAAGGCCGAACGTCTTGAAAGATTGCAGGCTTTGCTCTTCCGCCAGCAGGGCGAATTCGCCCTCGGCTGCGTCGGCAAGGAGATAGACCTGCTTCTGGAGAAGCCCGGACGCAAGCCCGGCCAGCTCGTCGGCCGCTCGCCCTGGCTCCAGCCTGTGAATATTGATGCAAAAGGTTCGAAAATCGGTGACATTATCCGGGTACGAATCACCGATGCCGGGCCGAACAGCCTCTTCGCGCAAGCGATCGGTTGACGGGCGGATCACAAGGAGCTTGACCGCTTGAACGGACACGAACTGACGACGTCCTCGCCGCGCCCGTCGAAAAGCCAGACCGACGCCAATCAATTCGTGCTCACTTTCGAGAACAATCGATACGCAAGCGAGCTTTTCGGCCAGTTCGACCAGAACTTGAAGCTTCTGGAACAGCGCCTCCACATCGATGCGCGGGCGCGCGGCAATTCCGTCTCCATCTCCGGCGAGGTCATGGCCACCAACCAGGCCCGCCGCGCGCTGGATTATCTCTACGACCGGCTCCAGAAGGGCGGCTCGATCGAGCTTTCCGATGTCGAGGGCGCCATCCGCATGGCGATCGCCGCGGACGACCAATTGTCCCTGCCGACGATGGAGCGTAAGGCCAAGCTCACCATGTCGCAGATTTCCACCCGCAAGAAGACCATCGCCGCCCGCACGCCGACGCAGGATACCTATATCCGCGCGCTGGAGCGCTCCGAACTGGTCTTCGGTGTCGGCCCGGCCGGCACGGGCAAGACCTATCTCGCCGTCGCCTATGCCGCCCAGCTTCTGGAGCGCGGCGCGGTCGACCGCATCATCCTTTCCCGCCCGGCTGTCGAGGCCGGCGAGCGTCTCGGCTTCCTGCCCGGCGACATGAAGGAGAAGGTCGATCCCTATCTGCGCCCGCTCTACGACGCGCTCTACGATATGATGCCGGGCGACAAGGTCGAACGGGCCATCACCGCCGGCGTTATCGAGATTGCGCCGCTCGCCTTCATGCGCGGCCGCACGCTCGCCAATGCCGCGGTCATCCTCGACGAGGCGCAGAACACGACCTCGATGCAGATGAAGATGTTCTTGACGCGTCTCGGCGAAAACGGCCGTATGATCGTCACGGGCGATCCGAGCCAGGTCGACCTGCCGCGCGGCGTGAAGTCCGGCCTCGTGGAAGCCCTGCAGATCCTCAAGGGCGTCGAGGGCGTCTCGGTCGTCCGCTTCAAGGATGTCGACGTCGTGCGCCATCCGATGGTCGCCCGTATCGTGCGCGCCTACGAGGCGCAGACGGCCGTGCAGGACGAAAGCGAGCAGCCGGACCGCTGAGGTCCGGATATCCCATGAGCGAACTCGACATCCAGATTTCCATAGAGGAGGGCGCATGGCCCTCCGAGGAACGCCTTTTCGACATGAGCGGGCGCGTGCTCGGCGCGGCGGCGGACTATCTTCGCAAAGAGGAGAAGCAGCCCTTCCCCAAGGCCGGCGCGCCGGAAGTCTCCCTCGTCTTCACGAATGACGAGAGCATCCGCGCCATCAATGCGGAATGGCGCAGCCAGGACAAGCCGACCAATGTCCTGTCCTTCCCCGCCTTCCCGGTGACGCCGGGAAAAATGCCCGGCCCGATGCTCGGCGACATCATCTTTGCCCAGGAAACATTGACCCGCGAGGCGGCCGATCTCGGCAAGTCTTTCGACGATCATCTCACGCATCTGATGGTGCATGGATTTCTGCATCTCTTCGGTTATGATCATATGGAAGATGAAGAGGCTGAAAAAATGGAGGGGCTGGAGACTCGCATTCTTGCGGAGCTTGGCCTATCTGACCCCTACGGGGATAGCCCTGAAGAATAGTTTGGACCGATGAGCGACTTTAGAAACCAGCCGGCAGCGGCGGAAAAGAACGAGGCGGACGCCTCCAGTCAGGACGAGGCGGGCAGTAGTAGCAGCGCGCCGAAGCAGGAAAGCGGGGGCCGGTCATCCTTCTGGTCCCGTGCGACACGGCTTTGGCGCATGACGGGCGCCTCCACGCTGCGCAAGGACCTCGCCGAGGCCCTGATGACGGAAGATACCGGCGGCGAGCCGGCCTTCCTGCCCGAAGAACGGGCGATGCTGCACAATATTCTCCGCTTCCGTGAGGTTCGCGTCGAGGACGTCATGGTCCCGCGCGCCGATATCGAGGCCGTCGATCAGGACATCACCATTGCCGAGCTGATGGTGATCTTCGAGGATTCCGGCCGCTCGCGCATGCCGGTCTATAACGAGAGCCTCGACGATCCGCGCGGCATGGTCCATATCCGCGACCTCCTCGCCTATGTCACCAAGCAGGCCCGCAACAAGCGCCGCAACGGTGCGAAGCCCGCTGCCGCCGCCGGCGAAAAGCCGGCTCGCGCCCCGAAGGCCGAATTCGACCTCGGCCGCGTCGATCTTTCCAAGACCGTTGCCGAGGCCGGCATCATTCGTCAGGTTCTCTTCGTACCGCCGTCGATGCTGGCTGCCGACCTCATGGCGCGTATGCAGGCCGACCGCACGCAGATGGCCCTCGTCATCGACGAATATGGCGGCACGGACGGCCTTGCCTCGCTGGAGGACATCGTCGAGATGGTCGTCGGCGATATCGAGGACGAGCATGACGACGACGAGGCGATGATCCAGCGTGTCAGCGACGACGTCTTCATCGCCGATGCCCGCGTCGAGCTTGAGGAGCTGGCCGAAGCCATCGGTTCCGATTTCGATATTCGCGAGCAGCTTGAAGACGCCGATACGCTCGGCGGCCTGATCTTCGCCTCGCTCGGCCGCATTCCAGTGCGCGGCGAGGTGGTGCAGGCGGTCCCCGGCTTCGAATTCCACGTCCTCGACGCCGACCCGCGCCGCGTCAAGCGCGTGCGCGTCACCCGCAAGCGCGCCGGCTCCGTCCGCCGCCGCGAGCGCCGGGCGGAAGGCGAGGGCGCCGCTCCCGCCAAGCAGAGCGAACAGCAGAACGACGGTGCAGGCGCCGAATAAAGGCTCCGGGCTGTCTTCGCCAAATGATCCGCGCCTTGTCCCGCCGTAATACGGGACAAGGCGCTTCTTTTTTGGGAGACTGGCGCGGCTGATTCGGGGACATAAAAAGGGGACGGCATGGAGCGGCTCGCGGGCAAGGTCATGCTCCTGTCTGGGACAAGACGGGCGCTGGTGGCATTTCTTGCGGGTCTCGTCGGCGTGCTGGCGCTGCCGCCCTTCGGCTTCTTTGCCGCGCTCTTCGTTTCCTTCACCCTGCTCGTCTGGCTGCTCGACGGCGCGAGCGCCGCGCCGGAAGCCGGGTTCCTGCGGCGTTTTGCGCCCGCCTTCCGCATCGGCTGGTTCTTCGGCTTCGGCTATTTCGTCGGCGGACTCTGGTGGCTCGGCAATGCACTGCTGGTCGAGGCGGATGCGTTTGCCTGGGCGCTGCCGCTCGCCGTTCTCGGCCTGCCGGCCTTCCTTGCCATCTATTACGGTTTCGCCGCCGCGCTCGCCCGTCTGCTCTGGTCCGACGGCATGGGGCGGATCGCGGCGCTTGCCTTTGCCTTCGGGGTCGCGGAGTGGCTGCGCGGCCTTCTCTTCACCGGCTTCCCCTGGAACGCTGTCGGCTATGGCGCGATGCCTGTGCTGCTGCTCATGCAATCCGCCGGCGTCGTCGGCATTGCCGGCATGAATGCGCTTGCCGTCTTCGTCTTCGCCGCGCCGGCGCTATTGGGCACGCGGCGCGGCCGCGGCTTCGGTCTCGCGCTCGCGACGCTGCTCTTCGCCGCCCATGTCGCCTACGGTTATTACGCGCTCCATATCGCGCCCTCGCCGGAAAGCGAGGCGACGACCGTCCGCCTCGTCCAGCCGGCTATCGACCAGACCATGAAACTCGACGATTCCGCCCGGGCGGAGATATTCGAGCGGCATCTGGCATTGAGCGCAACCCCGCCGGAGGCGGGGGGCAAGCGGCCGGACGTCATCGTCTGGCCGGAAACCTCCATCCCCTTCATCCTGACGGACAACCCGGACGCGCTGGTGCGGATCGCCGAGGTGCTGGAGGATGACCAGATGCTGGTCGCCGGGGCGGTGCGCAGCGAAAGCGCCGGCTCCGGCAAGGCGCCGCGCTACTACAATTCCATCTACGTCATCGACGGCAAGGGGCAGATCATCGCCGCCGCCGACAAGGTGCATCTCGTGCCCTTCGGCGAATACATGCCCTTCGCGGACGTTTTCGAAAGCCTCGGCGTGAGCGCGGTCGCCATGCCGGGCGGCTTCTCCGCCGCCCGGGAGCATCAGGTGCTGACCGCTGCCGGCAAGGGCTTCTATCCGCTGATCTGCTACGAGGCGGTCTTCCCCTCGGAGATCGCCGCGACGGCCGATGGGGCGGCCGCGCTCCTGAACATCACCAATGACGGATGGTTCGGCGATACGCCCGGTCCCTACCAGCATTTCCTTCAGGCGCGCCTCACCGCGATCGAGCGCGGCATGCCGTTGATTCGGGCGGCCAACAACGGCATTTCGGCCGTGATCGACGCGCGGGGGCGGCTGGCCTCGGGACTGGCTTACGGTGCGGCCGGTGTAGTGGACGCAACCCTTCCGGGAAGATTTGCTTCGAAAGAAGAGGCGAAGTGGCGGAACTGGACGCTTCCGCTCCTGCTGGCCGTGCTCTTCGCCCTGGCGGCCATTTCCCGCATTGGTTTTAGAAACAGGATGAATTGACCCAAAACCCCTAAAATAGCATAGTGCCCCCCGCCGGCGGTTCTCCTGTATTGTAGCGACCCTGAGAGTTTGCGCATGCAACGCGACGTTTTGGTCGCGTGGGGCCATCGGTAGGGTAGGGGCCATATCCGCGTTAGGACTTAAAGTGATGATGGAAAACAAGAAGAAGCCGAATCCGATCGATATTCATGTCGGCAGCCGGATCAGGCTTCGCAGGACCATGCTCGGAATGAGCCAGGAGAAGCTGGGCGAAAGCCTCGGCATCACCTTCCAGCAGATCCAGAAATACGAGAAGGGCACGAACCGCGTCGGCGCCAGCCGTCTGCAGAACATTTCGAGCATTCTCAACGTGCCCGTCTCCTTCTTCTTCGAGGATGCGCCGGGTGATCAGGCCGACACCCAGACCGGCCTTGCCGAGGCCTCCAGCTCCAATTATGTGGTCGATTTCCTGTCCTCTTCCGAAGGCCTGCAGCTCAACCGCGCCTTCGTGAAGATCGGCGATCCCAAGGTGCGCCGCAAGCTTGTCGATCTGGTGAAGGCGCTGGCCGCCGAATCCGAGATCGAATGATCGGGTCCTGAGCGTGAATGAAAGAGCGGCCCTTCGGGGCCGTTTTTTATGGGCGATCTGCCTGTAGCCTGCGTGCGACAGCCCTTGAGAAACGGCATTTCCCAAGGGATATAAAGACATTCTTATGTCCTTGTGTGCTTGTCTTTGCCCGGCGAGTTGAATAACAACGTCGCAGTCTTTTTCTTTGAGGGGAATTCCCGCATGCGCAGCAGCTATCTCTTCACCAGCGAGTCCGTCGCCGAAGGCCATCCGGACAAGGTTTGCGACCGTATTTCCGACGAGATCGTCGATCTGGTCTACCGCGAGGCCGTGAAGTCGAAGATCGATCCCTGGTCGGTCCGCATCGCCTGCGAGACGCTTGCGACGACCAACCGCGTGGTGATCGCCGGTGAAGTGCGCCTGCCGCCGAGCCTGCTGAAGAAGGACAAGGACGGCAAGGACGTCATCAACCCCGCCAAGTTCAAGTCGGCCGCCCGCAAGGCGATCCGCGATATCGGCTACGAGCAGGACGGCTTCCACTGGAAGACGGCGAAGATCGACGTGCTGCTGCACTCCCAGTCCGCCGATATCGCCCAGGGCGTCGACAATGCCGCCGACAGGCAGGGCGACGAGGGCGCGGGCGACCAGGGCATCATGTTCGGCTATGCCTGCCGCGAGACGGCGGAACTGATGCCGGCCCCGCTCTACTATTCGCACCGCATCCTCGCCCTTCTCGCCGATGCCCGCAAGAAGGGCGTGGGCGATGCCGGCAAGCTCGGCCCGGACGCCAAGAGCCAGGTCACCGTGCGCTATGTCGACGGCAAGCCCGCCGACGTCGCCTCCATCGTGCTCTCGACGCAGCATCTCGATGCAAGCTGGGATTCCAATAAGGTGCGTGAGGTCGTCGAGCCCTACATCCGCGAGGCGCTGGCCGACATCAAGATCGCCGACGATTGCTCCTGGTACATCAACCCGACGGGCAAGTTCGTCATCGGCGGCCCGGATGGCGACGCCGGCCTGACCGGCCGCAAGATCATCGTCGACACTTATGGCGGCGCAGCCCCGCATGGCGGCGGCGCCTTCTCCGGCAAGGACACGACCAAGGTCGACCGTTCGGCCGCCTATGCCGTCCGTTACCTTGCCAAGAACGTCGTGGCCGCCGGCCTTGCCGAGCGCTGCACGATCCAGATTTCCTACGCCATCGGCGTTGCCCAGCCGCTATCGATCTATGTCGATCTGCATGGTACGGGCAAGGTGAGCGAGGACGACGTGGAAGCCGCGATCCGCAAGGTCATGGATCTGTCGCCGTCGGGCATTCGCCGCCACCTCGACCTCAACAAGCCGATCTACGCCAAGACCGCCGCCTACGGGCATTTCGGCCGCAAGGCCGGCCGTGACGGTTCCTTCTCCTGGGAGCGCCTCGACCTCGTCAAGGCTCTCAAGGACGCCATCAAGAACTGAGGCCGACATGACCGATGCAGAACGCCGCAGCCGCGCGACCGAAGCCTTCTTCGGCCGCCGCAAGGGAAAACCGTTGCGCGAGCGGCAGGCGCTGCATCTGGAAACGCTGCTGCCGGCGCTGAAGGTCGACCTGTCGACCCCTGCGCCGGCGGATATCGCCACGCTCTACGATTTCAAGCCCGCCCGCATCCGCCTCGAAATCGGCTTCGGCGGCGGGGAGCACCTGATCCATCGCGCGCAGGAAACGCCGGATACCGCCTTCATCGGCGTCGAGCCCTTCGTCAATTCCATGGCCAAGCTTATCGGCAGCGTCGAGGAGACGGGCGTAAAGAACATCCGGCTTTACGATGACGATGCGACGGAATTGCTTGATTGGCTGCCGGCAGCCTCGCTCGACCAGATCGATCTTCTCTATCCGGACCCGTGGCCGAAGAAGAAGCACTGGAAGCGGCGCTTCGTGTCCAAAGTCAATCTGGACCGCTTTGCCCGGGTGCTGAAGCCGGGCGGCGTCTTCTGCTTTGCGTCCGACATCGACACCTATGTCAACTGGACGCTGATGCATTGCGGGGCGCATCCCGCTTTCGTGTGGACCGCGGAGAACGCGGCCGATTGGCTGACGCCCTATGCCGGCTGGCCGGGCACGCGCTACGAGGCCAAGGCCAGGCGCGAGGGCCGCAAGTCGGCTTACCTTACCTTCCGCCGGCTCTGACGGAAGGTTCCGATCGCGTCAGTGCAGGCTGACCGTGCGCAGGTCGTCCTCGGCAGCCTTGTAGAAGGTGCTGGAACGGTTGTCGGTGAGCAGGATCGGCGTGCCGTCCGCGCCGAACAGCGCCCACAGGTCGAGGCTCGGGTCGATTTCGGGCGCTTCCGGGAAGACGCGCGAAACCTCGTCCGCCTTCATCTTGCGGATATAGCCGACTTCGCCCGCGCCGAGATGCGCGAGATCCGCCTTCGATACGGTGGGGGTAACGGTTTTCAGGCCCATTTTTGCCTCCATGGCAATGCCGGATAGTCCGGCCACCGGACGTCCACGGCCACAATGGCCCATCGGTACGTCAGGCGATCAGGTTACGCTTGAAACGTTCCGGCGGGTGTTCCCGCAGGAACGGCTCATGACCTAGTCTGATACGGAAATGTTAATTTTCTTTACCATTCGTACAGGCTCCGGCCGGACGAGATCGACCGAGAGCAGGCCGTTCTTCAGCTCCGCGCCCTGCACGCGCATGCCGTCGGCAAGCACGAAGGTGCGCTGGAACTGCCGGGCCGCGATGCCGCGGTAAAGATAGTCCCGCTCGCCGCTGTCGATCTGGCGGCCGCGAATGACGAGCTGGTTCTCCTCCGTCGTCACGTCCAGCTCCTCGTCGGAGAAACCGGCGACGGCAAGCGTGATGCGCAGGCGCTCGGGCGCGCCCGTCTCGCCGTTCGGCCGCAGCCGTTCGATATTGTACGGAGGGTAGCCGTCATTGCCCTTGGCGATGCGCTCAAGGGTTTTCTCCATGGCGTCGAAGCCCAGGAGCAGCGGGCTGGTAAAAGGGGTCATGCGTGTCATCGTCCAGTCCTTGGCTTCAAGCGACTTTCGCGGGACCCGGCTTCGGCATCCCGACGGCTGCAATATGGTGATTGCGGCTCCCCGGCGCAAGACGCTTGCGAAAGGCGGCGTTGCAAATATAGTCCCCGCTTCGCTCGCGCGGCGCGGGCTGGAAACACGAGATTCGAAGGAACGGTAAGGGCATGTCTGAGCCACGGAAAATCATCATCGACACGGACCCCGGCCAGGACGACGCCGCGGCCATCATGCTGGCGCTCGGCAGCCCCGAACTCGATATCCTCGGCATCACCACCGTCGCCGGCAACGTGCCGCTGTCGCGCACCTCCACCAATGCCCGCATCATTCTGGAGTTCTGTTCCCGGCCCGAGGTGAAGGTTTTCGCCGGCGCCGACAGGCCGATCGCCCGCCCGCTGGTGACGGCCGAGCATGTCCACGGCAAGACGGGCCTCGACGGCCCGGAACTGCACGAGCCGGCAATGAAGCTTGAAGAGCAGCACGCCGTCGATTTCATCGTCGAGACGCTGCGCCGCGAACCCGCCGGCACGGTGACGCTCTGCACGCTCGGCCCGCTGACGAACATCGCGCTCGCACTCGAAAAAGCCCCGGACATCGCGGGCCGCGTGCGTGAGTTGGTCATGATGGGCGGCGGCTTCTTCGAGGGCGGCAACATCACGCCGGCCGCAGAGTTCAATATCTATGTCGACCCGGAAGCGGCCGCCGCCGTCTTCGCGGCGGGCATTCCCATCGTCATGATGCCGCTCGACGTCACCCACAAGGTGCTGACGCTGAAGAGCCGCGTCGAGAAACTGCGTGCGCTCGGCAACCGTCCGGCGCTGGCGCTCGTCGCGATGCTGGAATTCTTCGAGCGCTTCGACATCGAGAAATACGGCTCCGACGGCGGCCCGCTGCATGACCCGACGGTCATCGCCTATCTGCTGAAGCCGGAGCTTTTCGGCGGCCGCGACTGCAATGTCGAGATCGAGACCGCATCGCCGCTGACCGCCGGCATGACCGTCGTCGACTGGTGGCGGGTGACGGACCGCAAGCCGAATGCGCGCGTCATGAAGGATGTCGACGCGGATGGCTTCTTCGCGCTGCTGACCGAGCGCATCGGCCGCCTTTGATGCGCGGGCCTCGCAGCGCCGGCCCCGATGTGGAGGCCCGCTTCCACAAGGAGATGCTGGGCCTCTATGAGCGCTTCGCCGAACTCGGCTTTCGTCCGGCTCTCCTTCGGCGCTGCGTCACGCTCAATGGCGGCGTGGCGGCGGCCCGGGAGCTTGTCTTCAATCCCGGCACCACCGGCCTCGAGCGCCTGATCGATCTGCGTAAGCCGGAGCTTTCGATGGAAGCCCTGATGCTGCGCCCCGAATATCTGGGCCTCTTTTCCGATCTGGAGCTGAAGGAAGCCGCGCGACGTCTTGTGAACGCCGCGCCCTCCCGGTCCCGCGGCCGCCTGCAGGCGCAGCCGACGGAGCGCAAATAGCGCCGGGCGGGCTGGAAGACCGGATGCCCGCGCCGGAAAGGAAAAGGGCCGGCGTTTCCGCCGGCCCTTTCCTGTTCTGCTGTTCCGTCAGGCTCAGAACTCTTCCCAGTCATCCTGGGCGAGCGCCGTGTTGCCGGACACCTGCGGGATGGCGCGGGCCGTCGTGCGCGGGGCCTGGTAGGCGGAGCGCTGCGGCTGGGCCTGCGTGCGGGTCTGCTGCACGGGCTGGTGAGCCGTCCCGGCGCCGGCGCGGAAGCGGGCGACGAGCGATTTCAGCGTCTGCGCCTCGTCGTTCAGCGCCATCGAGGCGGCGGTGGTTTCCTCCACCATCGCGGCGTTCTGCTGCGTCACCTGGTCCATCTGGTTGACGGCCGCATTGATCTCCTTGAGGCCGACGGCCTGTTCGGAGGCCGAGGACGAGATCTGGCGGATGAGGCCGTTGATCTGGATGACCTGCTCGGCGATGTTCTCCAGCGCGCCGCCCGCCTTGCCGACGAGATCGACGCCTTCGCGAACCTGCGTTTCCGAGGTGTTGATCAGCGTCTTGATCTCCTTGGCGGCATTGGCCGAGCGCTGGGCGAGTTCGCGCACTTCCTGGGCGACGACCGCAAAGCCCTTGCCGGCTTCACCGGCGCGTGCCGCTTCCACGCCGGCGTTCAGCGCCAGCAGGTTGGTCTGGAAGGCGATGTCGTCGATGACGCCGATGATGTTGGAGATTTCGTGCGAGGAGGTCTCGATGCCGCGCATGGCGTCGATGGCCTTCTGCACCACTTCGCCGGACTTGCTGGCGTCGTTGCTGGCCGTGTCGACCGACTTGGCGGCGACGCGGGCGTTCTCCGCGCTGGAATTGACCTGCGAGGTGAGCTGGTCGAGCGCCGCGGCGGTCTCTTCCAGGCTTGCGGCCTGCTGCTCGGTGCGGTGCGAAAGGTCGGCCGCGCCCTTGGAGATTTCGCCGGTGCCGCCGCCGATATTGCCGACCGAGGCGTTGACCGTCTGGATCGTCTCTTCGAGGCTGGCGATGGCCGAGTTGAAGTCGGTCTTCAGCTTGCCGTATTCGCCCGGGAAGTCGCCGGACAGGCGGAAGGTCAGGTTGCCCGAGGAAAGCTGGGCGAGGCCATCGCCGAGGCGGGCGACGATATCGCGCTGCAGCGCGCTCGATTCGGCCCGTTCGGCTTCCGAGCGGTTGCGTTCGGCTTCGGTGAGCTGGCGCTGGTTGTTGGCGTCGGCCTCAAGGCGCTTGGTGTCGGCAAGCTGGTGGCGGAAGCCTTCCAGGGCCTTGGCGACGGCGCCCGTCTCGTCCGAACGATCCTGGCCGGCGATCGGCTGGGTATAGACGCCCTTGCCGAGCGTCGTGACGTCGTTGACGAGGCCGGCGAGCGGCTTCTGCACGAAGAAGCGGACGGCGAAATAGAGACCGGCCAGAACGGTGCCGAGCACGATCAACCCGCCGATGATCATCATGGTGGTCTGTTCGTTGACCGGCGCGTTGATCGCGGCGCGCGGCACGTCGACCAGAACGGCCCAGGTCGTGTTGATGTCCGGCAGGGCGAAGGGATAGACCACGCGGTCGAAGGTGGCGAGTTCGTCGAAGGAAAGGTTCTCGATGCGGGCCGGCTTGCCGGTGGCGAGAGCCTTCTGGACCAGATCGGCGCCCTGGCCGTCATAGACCTTCATCAGCAGCTCTTCGGTGGGCGCGACGATCCAGTTGCCGGTCTGCGACACGAGGAGGACGCGGCCTTCGCCGAAGGGGCGAAGCTGGCTGAGCTTTTCGTAGAGCGCCTTCAGCGAGACGTCGACGCCGGTCACGCCGATGCGCTTGCCGCCGGAGACGACCGGATAGGCGATGGAGGCCATGGTGAAGTTCTCACCCGTCGAGTCTTCCTTGTAGGGCTGCGTCATCGCGCCCTTGCCGCTGGTTGCCGCCAGCGAATACCACTCGGCCTTGTAGTCGGGGGCGAAGGTGGAAAGCGCGATCGTGCCGTCCTTACGCTTCGTCCAGTAGGGGTCGAACGAGCCGTCCTTGAAGGTGCCGCTCGCCAGATCCTCGGGCAGTTCGCGCGACTTGCCGTCGAAGGCGTTGGGCTCCTCGGCGAACCAGCTACCGAGCGCGAAGGTGTTCTTTTCCGCATTCGCCTTGATGATGTCGACGACTTCCTTGCGGTCGAAATGCCCGCCAGAATGGCCCTGCTCGATCACGCCGGCCATGGAGCGTGCGGCGCTCGCAAGCTGGCCGATGTCGGTGGCGATATCGGCGGCGATGGATTTCGCCTCGTTATCGGCCCCGGAATAGACGAGTTCGGCGACGCGGCCCTGGGTCTGGCCGATGAGAACGGTGTTGGAGGCGAGCATCACCAGGGCGATCGTGCCGCCGGTGACCACGATGAGCTTCGTCGCGAGCGACTTGGCCTTGAACTTGAACATGAAATCCTCACCATGAGAGACGCCCGCGGCAGAGAGCCGCGAAGAGGCACATTCGTTTTTGGAAGTCTCCATCATGGAGGGCGGGGCGCGTGACCAGCGCCAGAGACGGCCGCGCCTTTAAAGGCGCAGTGTCTGATCACTTCAGTAACCGATAGAATATTAATAAATAGCAAGTTTCGCCGCCGTCCGTGGGCGCAACCGGCTGATTTTCGGGCGTCGCGACGATGCGACGCCCGAATGTTCTAGATTTCGGCGTCGACGGCGGGGGCGAAGGGGATGGAGGGCTGTGCGCCCGGTTTCAGGCAGGCGAGCGATCCGGCGACGGCCGCACGGCGCAGCGCGTCCTTGAAGGCAAGGCCGGCATCGAGCGAGGCGGCGAGATAGCCGCAGAACGTGTCGCCCGCCCCGACGGTATCGATCGGCTCGATCTTCAGGCCGGCGGCGCGGAAGACCTCGTTCTTGCGGATGGCGACGACACCGTCGGCGCCGAGCGTGACGATGATCGTCTGCCCGCTCTCGGCATGGAGCGCGCGCATGGTCGCCTCGCGCTCCGCGTCTGAAAGCTCGCCCTTGCCGACGAAGAGGTCGAATTCCGTCTCGTTGGCGACGAGGATGTCGGCCATCACGCCGAGCCGCCGCGTGGCGGCGCTGAAGGGGGCGATGTTGACGATGGAGATGACGCCTTTCTGTTTCGCGGCGACGAGCGCGGCCTCGATGGAGGCGTCGGGAATCTCGAATTGCAGCATCAGGTAGTCGCCGCGCGACATGGCGGCGACGGTGCGCTTCGCATCTTCCTCGCTGACCGTGGCGTTGGCGCCCGGCACGACGACGATGACGTTTTCGCCGTCATCCTCGGCGACGAGGATATGGGCGGTGCCGGTGGCCTCGGCGGGCGAGCGCACGCCGTTGAGGTCGACGGCGGCGTCGGCAAGGAGCGCCAGCGCCTGGCTGCCCAGCCGGTCGTCGCCGACGGCGCCGGCCATGCGCACCATGGAGCCGGCGCGGCGGGCGGCGAGCGCCTGGTTGGCGCCCTTGCCGCCGGCGGCGGTGGTGAAGCTTGTGCCCATCACCGTCTCGCCGGGCTTCGGCAGGCGTTCCGGTGTGGCGATGAGGTCCATGTTGATGGAACCGAAGACGGTGATCATGAGAGCTGCCCCTTGTCGTTTCCGCGGACACTGCCCGAGGCGGTCAGTCCTCGTCAACTACCCTCAGCCGCAACTGGCCCGTCCGGCTCTCCGCAGCCTTTTCCTTTGGCTGCGAAAGCTCGGAAACCGTCTCGAATTCCAGCTCGCCGATGCGCGCGCCGCGGCGCGCAAGCTTCTCCGTGGACGTGAGAATCTGGTCCACATCCTTCTGCGCGGCGGTGAAATGGCCGTGCAGCTTGCGCACCCGGTCGTCGAGCCGCGTCAAATCGTCCATCAGCCGCGCGACCTCGCCCTGGATGACATGGGCCTGCTCGCGCATCCGCTGGTCCTTGAGCAGCGCCTGAAGCACCTGCACCGAAAGCATCAGCAGGGAGGGCGAGACGATGACGATGCGGGCGCGGTGCGCGCGCTGCACCGTGGGTTCGAAATTCTCGTGGATGCTGGCGAAGATCGATTCCGAGGGCACGAAGAGGAAGGCGGTGTCCTGCGTCTCGCCGGGAAGCAGATACTTTTCCGCGATATCCCGGATATGCACCTCCATGTCGCGGCGGAACTGCTGGGCGGCGATCTTCGCCGCCTCGGGCGAGCGACCGTCCGACATGGCGTTCCACGCCTCCAGCGGAAATTTCGCGTCGACGACGAGCGGCGGCTGGCCGTTCGGCATGCGGATGGTGCAGTCCGGCCGCACGCCGTTGGAAAGCTGCGCCTGGAACTGGTAGGCACTGGGCGGCATGGCGTCGGCGATGATCGTCTCCATGCGCGACTGGCCGAAGGCGCCGCGCGTCTGCTTGTTGGAGAGGATCGCCTGCAGCCCGACCACGTCTTTGGCCAGCGACTGGATGTTCGTCTGGGCATTGTCGATCACCGCCAGCCGCTCCTGCAACCGGCGGAGATTTTCGTGCGTCGCCCGCGTCTGTTCGGAGATCGACTGGCCGAGCCGCTGCGTCAGCCCGTCGAGCCGGGCATTGATCGTCTGGCTGGTCTCCGACTGCTTGCTGCCGAACACCTCCGCCATGGCCGCGACGCGGCCCTGCATCTCCGTCTGCGCCCTCAAAAGCTCGGCAAAGCGCCTCTCCGCCGTTACCGCCGCCTCCCGCTGGCGGGCATGGCTGCGGCGTGCGGAAAACACGCCGAAGACCGCCAGCAGCCCGGCGGCAAGCAGCACGAGCGCCGGCCCGAGGCCGCCGAGCCGATCGAGGAAGGACGTAACGAGCGTGTCGAGAGCGGGATCGATCATGCCGGGACCATAACACGGATTGCGGCGAAAACCAGATCATAACGTGAACAAATCGCATTGACCTCCGGCGAAGTCGATTGAAAGCGCAAACAAACCGCGCTAAGGAGGCGCATGACCATCAAGCCGCTGATTATCCTTCCCGATCCGATCCTCCGCCAGGTTTCGAAACCCATCGAGACCTTCGACGGCGAGGTGAAGAAGCTCGCCGACGACATGCTGGAAACCATGTACGATGCCCCCGGCATCGGCCTTGCCGCCATCCAGATCGGCGTCGCCCGCCGCATGCTCGTCCTTGATGTTTCCAAGGACGGCGAGGACAAGAAGCCGCTCGTCTTCATCAACCCGGAAATCGTCGCCTCCTCGGATGCGCGTTCGGTCTATGAAGAGGGCTGCCTGTCGATCCCGGATTATTACGCCGAGGTCGAGCGCCCGGCGACGATCACCGTCCGGCATCTCGACCGTGACGGCAAGGAGCAGATGACGGAAGCCGACGGCCTGCTGGCGACCTGCCTCCAGCACGAGATCGATCACCTGAACGGCGTGCTGTTCATCGACCACATTTCCAAGCTGAAGCGCGAGATGGTGATCCGCAAGTTCACCAAGGCCGCGAAGATGCGCGGCAGCAAGGCGCTCTGAGGCGGCGTCAGCCGCCCCCGCACTCTTTTCACGGAGGCTGACCGATGGCCCTTCGCATCATCTTCATGGGCACGCCGGACTTTTCCGTCGCGACGCTGGAGGCGCTTGCCGAAGCGGGCCACGAGATCGTCGCGGTCTATTCACAGCCGCCGCGCCCGGCCGGCCGCCGTGGCCTCGAACTGGTGAAATCCCCGGTGCATCAGGCGGCCGAGCGGCGCGGCATTCCCGTTTTCACGCCCGTCAACTTTCGCGAGGAAGCGGACCGCGCGGCGTTCCGCGCCCATGGGGCGGATGTCGCGGTGGTCGTCGCCTATGGCCTGCTGCTGCCGGAAGCGATCCTCACCGGCACGCGCCTCGGCTGCTACAACGGCCATGCCTCGCTCCTGCCGCGCTGGCGTGGGGCTGCGCCCATCCAGCGGGCGATCATGGCGGGCGACGAGGAAACCGGCATGATGGTCATGAAGATGGACAAGGGCCTCGATACCGGCCCCGTCGCGCTCACCCGCCGCGTGACCATAAGCGAGACCATGACGGCCGGCGAATTGCACGATGCCTTGATGCAGGCGGGCGGCGCGCTGATGGCGGAAGCCATGGGCAAGCTCGAAGCCGGCGACCTGCCGCTGACGGTGCAGGCGGAGGAGGGCGTGCTTTACGCCGCCAAGATCGACAAGGCCGAGACGCGCATCGATTTCTCGAAGCCGGCGAAGGACGTCCACAACCATATTCGCGGCCTCTCGCCCTTCCCCGGCGCATGGTTCGAACTGCCGGTCGCCGGCAAGCCGGAGCGGGTGAAGGTGCTGGCCAGCGAACGGACGGGCGACGGCGTGTCGAAGCCTGCCGGCACGGTTCTCGACGACCGGATGACGATTGCCTGCGGTGAAGGGGCGGTGCGCCTCGTGCGTCTGCAGAAGGCCGGCGGCAAGCCGCTGGACGCGGCGGATTTCCTGCGCGGCACGCCGGTCGCGGCGGGCGAGGTGCTGGCCTGATGCCGCGCTATCGCCTGCGCATCGAATATGACGGCACGCCCTATGTCGGCTGGCAGCGGCAGGACAACGGTCCTTCCGTGCAGGGCGCCATCGAGGCGGCGATCCTGTCGCTGACGGGTGAGACGGTCTCGATCCGCGGGGCGGGGCGCACGGATTCCGGCGTGCATGCCATGGGGCAGGTCGCCCATGCCGATCTGTCGCGCCCGTGGAAGGAGCACACGCTCAGGAACGCGCTCAACGCGCATCTCGGCATGGCCGGCGAGCGTGTCGCGATCCTCGACGCGGCTGAAGTGCCGGACGATTTCGACGCCCGCTTTTCCGCGGTGAAGCGGCATTATCTCTACCGCATCGTCTCGCGCCGCGCGCCGCTGGCGCTGGAGGCGAACCGCGCCTGGTTCGTCGCCAAGGAACTGGATCACGAGGCCATGCATGCGGTGGGGCAGGTGCTCGTCGGAAAACACGACTTCACCACCTTCCGCGCCGCGCAATGCCAGGCGAACAGCCCCGTGCGCACCATCGACAGGCTCGAGGTGACGCGCAGCGGCGACCTCATCGAGATGCGCGTGTCGGCGCAGAGCTTCCTGCACAATCAGATCCGCTCCTTTGCCGGCACGCTGAAGCTGGCGGGCGAGGGCAAGTGGACGGTGGAGGACGTGCGCGCCGCGCTGGAGGCGCGCGACCGCAAGGCCTGCGGCCCCGTCGCCCCGCCGGACGGGCTGTATTTCATGGCCGTCGATTACTGATCGGTCCTAACCCGGCAGCGTGCCCAGAAGCCGCTGCAATTCCTGCCCGACGATCATCGGCGGCAGCACGTAGATGGCGGTCATCGCGGCGGCGAGCAGCGTCTGCTTTCCGACGCACATCCAGACAAGGCGGAATTGCAGCATGACGCTTGCACCGAGCACGGCATAGATGAGCAGGCCGGCCAGGGGCGCGCTTGTGGGCAGCACCAGCGTCAATGCGAAGGGGACTGCGAAGGCGTAGCACAGCGGCACGGTGAGCCAGTTGCCGGTGGTGACGACGACGGCAAGATATTTGCCGTAGCCGAGCGGCCGGGCGAGCGCCGCAAGCAGCGCCAGCGGCAGCAGCCAGCCGATCATGTCGACAAAGGCGAGCTTGACGAAAAAGCCGGGGCCGGTCTGCGTTTCCGCCGGCATGCGGGAAAGATAATAAAGCCGCCACGACGCCCAGGTGACGGCAAGGGCCGGCAGGCACCAGACGAAGGCCCAGAAGGAGCGCATAAGGCCGCGCCAGCTCAGGTCCAGCCAGCCGAACCCCTCCTGCTTCTGTTTCAGCAGCAGGTAGATGCCGTTGAGGTAGTGCAGGACCTCGTCAAGACCGGGCATCGCCGAACCAGCGCTCGATGAAGGTCTCGTAGATCACGGTCAGCGTCTCGAGATCGGCCACCGCCACCCGCTCGTCCACCATATGCATGGTCTGGCCGACGAGGCCGAATTCCACGACGGGGCAATAGTCCTTGATGAAGCGTGCATCGGACGTGCCGCCCGTCGTCGACAGTTTTGGCGCACGGCCGGTCACGGCCTCGACAGCGCCGGACAGCGAGGCGATGAGCTGGTTGTTGCGCGTGAGGAAGACGTGGCTCGGCCGTTCGGCCCATTCGATGTCGTAGCGCACGGGGTCGCGGCCGGGGCGGAGCCTTTCGTCCTGCGCGGCGGCGTCGAGGCGGCGCACGATCTCGGCCATCACGGTCTCGGCCGTCCAGCTATCGTTGAAGCGGATGTTGAAGCTGGCGCTCGCCCGCGCCGGCACGACATTGGTGGCGCGGTTGCCGGTGTCGATGGTCGTCACTTCGAGGTTCGACGGCTGGAAGCTTTCCGTGCCGGCGTCGAAGGGCGGATGCATCAGCGCGTCGGTCAGCGCGATCACGCCGCGAACGGCATTGTCGGCAAGATGCGGATAGGCGGCATGGCCCTGCACGCCATGCACGGTAAGCGTGCCGGAGACGGAGCCGCGCCGGCCGATCTTGATCATGTCGCCGAGCTGGTCCGGATTGGTCGGCTCGCCGACGAGGCAGGCATCCCAGCGCTCGCCGCGTGTCGCCGCCCATTCCAGCAGCTTGATCGTGCCGTTGACGGCCGGGCCTTCCTCGTCGCCGGTGATGAGGAAGGAGAGCGAGCCTTTCGGCGGGCCGTTCTTCCCGATCTGGCGTGCGACGGCGGCGACGAAGCAGGCGATGCCGCCCTTCATGTCCACCGCGCCGCGGCCGAACATCTCGCCGCCGGAAATCTCCGCGCCGAACGGGTCATGCGTCCAGGCGGCCTCGTCGCCGACGGGCACGACGTCCGTATGGCCGGCGAACATCAGGTGGGGTCCCTCGGTGCCGATACGGGCATAGAGGTTCTCGATATCGGGCATGCCCGGCTCGCGGGCGATCATGCGTTCCACCGTGAAGCCGAGCGGCTCCAGCATGGCGGCAAGCGCCGTCAGCGCGCCGCCCTCGGCGGGCGTCACGGAGGGGCAGCGGATGAGGGTGGCGAGGTTTTCGATCGGGTCGGCGGAGGTTTTGGGCATGCGTCACGGCACCTGAAAGGGAGGGAATCGAGGTTTAGCCGATCGGCCGGGGCGTGTCACGCGCGGCCGATGCGCGCGCTCAGTCCTTCGGCCGGTCCGGCAGGCGACCGTAGTCGTTCGGGCCGGGCGTGCCGGGCCAGACCATGAAGGCGATGAGCGCGAAGAAGGAGATGGCGGGAATGAAGAGGCAGATGATCAGCGCCAGCGGCAGGTTCATGTCGTGCAGCCGCTTGATCGTCATCATGATGGTGGAGACCGTCGAGACGAGCGCCACGCCGAAGAACACGAAGCCCCAGAAGAGGAAGGCGGGATCCTCCTTCGGCACGATCATGATGCGGGCGAGCGCGGCCGAGAGCAGCATGAGCCAGAAGGCCCAGCCGAGCGCGAAGGGCGCCCGGCTCAGCCGGCCGGACCAGCCGAAGAAGAGCCAGGTGAGGTTCGGCCTCTGCCCTTCCACGGCCGCCATGGCTTAATCCCGCAGCAGTTCGTTGATGCCGGTCTTGGAGCGGGTCTGGGCGTCGACGCGCTTGACGATGACGGCGCAGTAGAGGCCGGGGGCCGGCAGGCCGTTCGGCATGGTCTTGTCGGAGGGCATGGAGCCGGCGACGACGACGGAGTAGGGCGGCACTTCGCCATAGGTCACTTCGCCCGTCGCGCGGTCGACGATCTTGGTCGACTTGCCGATGAAGACGCCCATGCCGAGCACGGAGCCTTCACGCACGATGCAGCCTTCCACGACTTCCGAGCGGGCGCCGATGAAGCAATTGTCCTCGATGATCGTCGGGCCGGCCTGCATCGGCTCCAGCACGCCGCCGATGCCGACGCCGCCCGAAAGATGCACATGCTTGCCGATCTGCGCGCAGGAGCCGACCGTCGCCCAGGTGTCGACCATCGTGCCCTCGCCGACATAGGCGCCGAGATTGACGAAGGAGGGCATCAGGATGGCGTTGGGCGCGATATAGGCCGAGCGGCGCACCACGCAGTTCGGCACGGCGCGGAAGCCGGCCTTCTCGAATTCGTTGACGCTCCAGCCGTCGAACTTGGAGGGCACCTTGTCCCACCAGGACGATTCGCCCGGGCCGCCCTTGACGATTTCCATCGGGTTGAGGCGGAAGGAGAGCAGCACGGCCTTCTTGAGCCACTGGTTGACCGTCCAGTTGCCGTCCTCGCCGCGCTCGGCGACGCGCACCTTGCCGCCGTCGAGCAGGTTGAGGGCGGTTTCAACCGCGTCGCGCACTTCGCCGCGCGTGGACGTGTTGATGCCGTCCCGTTCCTCGAAGGCACGGTCGATGGTTTGGGAAAGGGCGGCGAGGTTGGACGTGTTCATCGGAATTCCTTAAACTTCGAGGCTTATTTTCGATTATCGGGATGCCGGAAGGTCGATTTCATCAATCAGCAAAATGCTCTAGAGCAACTGCCGGGAAAGATGAAGCCCCTTTCCGGCAGATACTGTCGCACGGGCGAAGTGGTAATCCCGTGAAGGTTGAAAGCAGGAAAACGACATGGCGAGACTGAAGAAGAAGAACCTGCGCCGCAAGGACGGCGTGTGGGATCCGTTGGCCGACAGCGCGCAGGACAAGCACCGCGCCGCCGTGGTGCCGCAGACGGCGCAGACGGCCCATCCGGCCTATCGCCTCGCCTATGCCGACGACGATTTCCTCTGCCGCGAGGAGCTGCGCCCGGTGCGCCTGCAGCTCGAACTGATGAAGGTCGAGATGATGCTGGCCGAGCGCGGCATCAAGTCCACCGTCGTCATGTTCGGCGGCGCGCGCATCCCCGCGCCCGGCCAGGAGGCCTGGGCGGCGCGCAACGAGACGCAGCGCGCAAACCTCGAGGCCGCCTCGGTCTATTACGAGGAAGCCCGCAAGTTCGCCCGCATGTGCTCGGAGCGGTCGGCCGCGCTTGGCTTCAAGGAATATGTCGTCGTCACCGGCGGCGGGCCGGGCGTCATGGAGGCGGGCAATCGCGGGGCCGCCGATGTCGGCGCGCCGTCGATCGGCCTCAACATCGTGCTGCCGCACGAGCAGGCGCCGAACCCCTATGTCACGCCGGAACTCAGCTTCAACTTCCACTATTTCGCGATCCGCAAGATGCATTTCCTGCTGCGCGCCAAGGCCGTCACGGTGTTCCCCGGCGGCTTCGGCACGCTGGACGAACTGTTCGAGACGGTGACGCTGATGCAGACCGGCCGCATGGCGCTGGTGCCGCTGATCCTCTTCGGCAAGGAATTCTGGCACAAGATCATCGACTTCGACGCCCTTGCCGCCTTCGGCACGATCTCGCCGGGCGATGTCGAGCTGATGCAGTTCGTCGAGACCGCCGACGAGGCCTGGGACATCATCGTGAAGTTCTACGAAGCGCTGGAAGCGGAACACGCGGCCGTCGCCGCGCACGGCTGATCGACAAAAAACGCCCCGGCATGGCCGGGGCGTTCCAGTTGGACGTGCTGCGGGAAGACTTACCTGTCGCGCCGCTTGCCCATCTCGTCGATGGTGATGAAGCCATCGCCGTTGCGGTCGCGCTTCTTGAACATCGCATTGGCGGCCGTTTCCATTTCGGTCCTGGTGAGCGTGCCGTTCCTGTCGGTGTCGGCGCGTTCGAACAGGCGCAGGCCCATGCGGTCCATGCGTGCGTCGCGAAGCGCCGCCCGGGCGGCATCCCTTGCCTCGCCCTCGGTCGCCTTGACCGCGCGGAAGGCCTTGCGGGCGTCGCGGAAGGCTTCGCGCTTGGCATCGACCTCCGCCTTCGTCACCTCGCCGTTCCTGTCCGTGTCGAAGCGCTCGAAGGCCCGGTTGGCGCGAGCGAGCATCTCGGCCTGCGAAATCCTGCCGTCCTTATCTGTGTCGAGCCGGTTCAGCATGCGCTCGGCGCGCTGTTCGCCGCCCTTCCCGTGATGCCATTTGCCCTTGCCGGAACGGGCGTCCGCCGCGTCGAGCACGCCGTCCTTGTTGCCGTCGCGGCGCTCGAAAATCCTTTCTGCCGCGGCGAGAACCTCGGCCTTGGAGAGCGAACCGTTCCTGTCGGTGTCGGTCTTTTCGAACATCTTGCCGGCGCCCGGCAGCCTATAGGGGCCGCTGGCGCGCAGCGCCTCGCGGGCCTTGTCCCTGTCGGCCTCGTTGGCATTGCGCACGGCCTTGCGGGCATCCTTGAACGCGGCGTGGCGGGCCTTGATCTCGTCCTTCGTCACTTCGCCGTTGCCGTCGGCATCGAAGGCCTTGAAGGCGGTAGAGGCATTCGTCTTGAATTCGTCGAGCGAGACCTTGCCATTCTTGTCGGCGTCGAGGCGCTCGATCATCGCGGCGTGGCGCTGGTGGTGCTTGCCCTCGCCCTTGGCGGCGAAGGCGGGGGCGCTGGCGCCCGAAAGAAGAAGGCCGGCGGCGACTGCGCCGAGAAGGAGTTCCTTTTTAGCCATGGTCGTTCCTTTCATCCATCATCGTCCCTTGAGGGGCAGGATAGGGGGAACGCCGGCCGGCGCCAGTTACAAATTGGTAATTCAACCTTTTGACCGGAAAGGATTTTTTCCGTGTCGGGAATGAGGCCGCGGAACCGGCTAGAGAAGCGCGTTGAGGAAGCCCGTCAGGTCCGACGTCGCATAATCGATGTGGTGGTCTTCCGCCGTGCGCTTTTCCCAGGCGTCGGTGAATTCGTGGCTGGCGTCACGCGGGGTGAGCAGCACGGTCTTCATGCCGAGCGTCTTGGGCACGACGAGGTTGCGCGGCAGGTCCTCGAACATGACCGCATGGGTCGTGTCGACCCGGTGCAGCGCCATGAACTTGTCATAGGTCGCGCCCGCCGGCTTCGGCACGTATTCCGCCGCGACGATATCGAAGACGTCGTCGAAATGGTGGAAGATGCCGAGGGCCTTCGCCGCCATCTCGGCATGTTTCACGCTGCCATTGGTGAAGATGAACTTGCGGCCGGGCAGGGCCTGGATCGCCTCGCCGAGCGGCAGGTCGGGCGCCAGCACGCCGTAATTGATGGCGTGCGCCTTTTCCAGGAAGTCGGACGGGTCGATGTCGTGGTGGATCATCAGCCCCTTCAGCGTGGTGCCGTGATCGAGATAATAGCGCTTCTGGAGCGCGCGCGCGTCGTCGCGCGAAAGGTCCAGCAGGGCCGAGACATAGGCCGTCATGTTCTTGTCGATCTGGGCGAAGAGATCGACGTGGTGCGGATAGAGCGTGTTGTCGAGGTCGAAGACCCAGTCACGCACATGGGAAAAGTCGGCTTTGTTCGGAAGATCGCTCATGGCCCGTCTTATGGCACGGCGCATGACGGAGGGAAACGGAATTTTCCGCACGGGAGCGATGGATTCGGCGGGGTCTCCATGCTAGCGGGCTGGCATGGAAATCTGGGTTCTCATCACCATCGCCGCGGCCTTCCTCCAGAATGTCCGCTCCGCCATGCAGAAGCACCTGAAGGGACGCATGGGCACGACCGGCGCGACCTTCGTGCGCTTCGGCTTCGGCATGCCCTTCGCGCTCGCCTATATGGCGATCCTCGCCTTCGTCCTGGCGCGGCCCCTGCCGGTCCCGAACGGCGCGTTCTTCTTCTGGGCGGTTGTCGGCGGCGTCGCGCAGATCGCGGCCACCTTCCTGCTCGTCCACCTGTTCTCCTTCCGCAATTTCGCGGTCGGCACGGCCTATTCCCGCACGGAACCGGCGCAGGCCGCGCTCTTCGGGCTCGTGTTCCTCGGCGAGCGCGCCTCGGCGGGCACGCTCGTCGCCATCGCGGTCTCCGTCGCCGGGGTCATGGTGATCTCGGTGGCGCGCAGCGTGGTGTCCGTCCGCTCGCTCTTTACCTCGGTCCTCACGCGCACGGCCGGGATCGGCCTCCTCTCCGGCACGTTCTTCGGGGTTTCCGCCGTCGCCTATCGCTCGGCCTCGCTGGCGCTGGCCCCGAGCCTGCCCGCACCGGACTATGCGGTGCAGGCGAGCTACACGCTCGTCTTCGTCATCGTGATGCAGACGGTGCTGATGCTCGGCTGGATTCTGGCGCGCGAGCGGGACGAACTGCCGCGCATCGCGGCGGCATGGCGGCCCGCGCTGCTCGTCGGCTTCGTCGGCGCGACGGCATCCTTCGGCTGGTTCATGGCCATGACATTGCAGCAGGCGGCGGTGGTGAAGGCGCTGGCGCAGGTGGAAATGCTCTTCACCTTCGCCTCCACCGTCTTCATCTTCAAGGAGCGCATCAACCGGCTGGAGATCGTCGGCTGCGCGCTCATCGTGGTCGGTGTGCTCGCGCTCCTCGCCTACGGCTGAGCGCGCCGCCGGATCAGGGCACCAGAAGCGTGCCCGCGCCGTGCTCGGTGAAGAGTTCGAGCAGCACGGAATGGGCCGTCTTGCCGTTGAGGATGACGACGCCCTGCACGCCCGCCTTGATGGCGTCGATGCAGGTCTCGACCTTCGGGATCATGCCGCCGGAAATCGTGCCGTCCTTGATGAGCGCGCGGGCCTCGGCGACGGAAAGCTCCTTGATGAGCTGGCCGTTTTTGTCGAGCACGCCCGGCACGTCCGTCAGGAAGAGGAGGCGCGTCGCATTCAGCGCGCCGGCAATGGCCCCGGCGAAGGTATCGGCATTGATGTTGTAGGTGTGGCCGTCGCGGCCGGGCGCGACCGGGGCGATGACCGGGATCATCTCGGACTTGGCCAGCAGGTCGATCAGCGTGCGGTCGACTTCGACCACCTCGCCGACGAAGCCGAGATCGAGGATGCGCTCGATATTGCTGTCCGGGTCGACGACGGTCTTGTTGGCCTTTTCGGCGAAGACCATGTTGCCGTCCTTGCCGCACAGGCCAATCGCCCATTCGCCCGTCTGGTTGATGAGCGCGACGATCTCCTTGTTGATCGAGCCGGCCAGAACCATCTCGACGATCTCGACCGTCTTCTGGTCGGTGACGCGAAGCCCCCCTTCGAACTTGGATTCGATGCCCATCTTGGTCAGCATCGCGCCGATCTGCGGGCCGCCGCCATGCACGACGATGGGGTTGACGCCGGACTGCTTGAGAAGCGCGATGTCGCTCGCGAAAGCCTTGCCCAGTTCCGCATTGCCCATGGCGTGGCCACCGTATTTCACCACGATGGTCTTGTTCTCGTAGCGCTGCATATAGGGCAGGGCCTGGGCGAGAAGGCGGGCTTGGGTTTCGCTTTCGGATAGGGACATGGCGGCCTCGTGGAATTGGACGGGGCCTGTTTAACGCATGTTTTGCGACGATGGAATGATCCGCCCGCCACATTGATGCCGGATGGCGGAAAAAGGGTGCCGGGGGTCTCGGGCCGTTGGTAAGGCGGGTTTTGAGGAATAGAATGTCGCCCGGCGCATTTGCACGAGCAAAAGCGCGAGTGCATGCCTATATAGGAGACAAGCGGGGTTGCGCCCCGCGGCAATCCGTCGAACGAAGAGAGTGCGTGAACCGATGACGGCGTCCGGGCGAGAGATGAGGGAACCCTGCTGCGACGAGGTGATCGCGGGCGAATATGTGCTCGGCGCCCTTTCCGCCGAGGAGCGCCGCAAGGTCGAGGCGCGGCTTGCGAAGGACCGGCAGTTCGCCGCCATGGTCAGCCGCTGGAAGGAAAATCTTTCCACGCTCGACGACGAGCACGAGGGGCTGCATCTGCCGCCGCATCGTTATCCCGCCGGCCAGCATATTCTTGCCGGCACGACGCCCGATGCGGTGCTTTCCGGCAAGGTCGCAGGCGGGTGCTGGCATTCGCTGATGCTCTGGCGCGCCCTTGCCCTCGCCTCGCTCGCCGTCGCCGCCGGCCTCGCCTTCTCGATGGGCGCGCTGCTCGGGCCGCGCGCGGGCGGTGAGGTGCTGGAGGTCTGGCTGACCGAGGAAGGCAAGGCGCCCGTCTCGCTCGGCGTGCTGGCGAAGGAAGGCAAGGACGGGCTGGTCGTCCCGGCGGGAATGCACGAGCGCCTCTCCGGGGGTGGGAAACTGTCCGTCAGCGTCCGGCCCACCGGCAAGGCGCTGGAGCCGGTGGCCGCGCGGCTCGATTGAACCTTGCTGCCCTCCGGGATCGCCGCGGCCTATCGCGGTGCGATGGCCGTGAGGATGGCGCTGCGCAGCTCATCGAGGCCGCGGCCCTTTTCCGATGAGGTGGCGAGCACGTCGGGATAGGCGGCGGGATGCTTGGCGATCTTCTGCAGCGTTTCCTCGATGAGGCGCGGAACGCCGGCTTCCTTGATCTTGTCGGTCTTGGTCAGCACCACCTGATAGGAGACGGCCGCCTTGTCGAGCAGGGAGAAGACCTCGTCGTCGTTCTTCTTGATGCCGTGGCGGCTGTCGATCAGCACATAGACACGCTTCAGCGTGGAACGGCCGCGCAGATAGTCGAAGACGAGCTTCGTCCAGGCATCCACCTGTTCCTTCGGGGCCTGCGCATAGCCGTAGCCGGGCATGTCGACCAGCGCCATCGGCGGCAGGTCGCCTTCCTCGCCCGAAAAGCCATCCGGCACGAAGTAGTTGAGTTCCTGCGTGCGGCCGGGGGTATTGGAGGTGCGCGCCAGACCCTTGTGGCCGACCAGCGCGTTGATCAGCGACGACTTGCCGACATTCGAGCGGCCGGCGAAGGCGATCTCCGGCGGGCCTTCCGGCGGCAGGAATTTCATGGCCGGAACGCCGCGGATGAAGATCCACGGCCTGCCGAACAGGGGCTTGTCGTCCTGCGACGTCGTCTCGGTCATTGGTCCTGCCTTTGTTGTATTGCCCCCGGCTTCCCGGTTTTGGCCGCGAAAGTCAAGCGCAGGCATGGACGCCAAAAGAAAACCCCGGCGCGAGGCCGGGGTTCGTTGTCTGCGATCTGGTGCGCCGTCAGGATGGTTTCGGCTTCTTGCTGAACAGGCCCTTCAGGTTGTCGAACAGCTCGATCTTCACACCATGGCGCTTCATGATGATCGCCTGCTGGATGATCGAGAGCGTGTTGTTCCAGGCCCAGTAGATCACGAGGCCGGCCGGGAAGGTCGCCAGCATGAAGGTGAAGACCAGCGGCATCCAGGTGAAGATCATCGCCTGGGTCGGGTCGGGCGGCGTCGGGTTCATGCGCATCTGCAGGAACATGGTGACGCCCATGATCAGCGGCCAGACGCCGATCATCAGCATATGCGGCACTTCGAAGGGCAGCAGGCCGAACAGGTTGAAGATCGAGGTCGGATCGGGCGCCGAAAGGTCCTGGATCCAGCCGAAGAACGGCGCATGGCGCATTTCGATCGTGACGTAGATCACCTTGTAGAGTGCGAAGAAGACCGGGATCTGCAGGAGGATCGGCCAGCAACCCGCCAGCGGATTGATCTTCTCCTCCTTGTAGAGCTGCATCATGGCCTGTTGCAGCGCCATGCGGTCGTCGCCGTGCTTGGCCTTCAGCTCTTCCATCTTCGGCTGCATCTTCTTCATGTTCGCCATGGAGGCGTACTGCTTGTTGGCCAGCGGGAAGAAGAGGCCCTTGACGATGATCGTCGTGAAGAGGATCGCGATGCCGAAATTGCCGAAGTAGCGGTAGATGAAGTCCATCAACTGGAACATCGGCTTGGTGAAGAACCAGAACCAGCCCCAGTCGATCATCAGGTCGAACTGCGGAATGGCATAGGTCTTCTTGTACTGGTCGATGATCGGCACTTCCTTGGCGCCGCCGAAGAACAGGTTCTTGACCTCGATCGTCTGGCCGGGCGCGATGGTGATGTCTTCCTGGCGGTAGTCCGCCTGGTAGCGCGGACGGCCGTCGGTGAAGTGGGAGAAGCGCGTCTCGAAGGGGCTTGCCTGCGGCGGCACCAGGGCGGTCGCCCAGTATTTGTCGGTGATGCCGAGCCAGCCGCCGGTCGCCTTGCCGGGCGCGACGGTCGTGTCGTCCTCGGTTTCCTTGTACTTCACCTCATGCAGGCCGAGGTCGCCGAGCACGCCGATGAAGCCTTCGTGCAGCACGTAGACGGACGGGGTCGTCGGCTTGAAGAAGCGCGCCGTGCGGCCGTAGGGTGAAATGGCGATCGCCGCATCCGTGGTGTTCTGGATGCTGTCGGTGATGGAGAACATGTAATGTTCGTCGACCGAGATGGTGCGCAGGAAGGTGACGCCCCGCTCGTTGGTGTAGGTCAGCGTCACCGGGGTCGTCTGCGTCAGCTTGCCGTCGCCCTGCTGCGCCCAGAGGGTCTGCGGGCCGGGTACGGCGCCGGTCGCCTCGCTGCCGACATAGCCGAATTCGGCGAAGTAGCCGTGTTCGGTCTCGGCCGGGCTGAGAAGCGTGATGATCGGGCTGGTGTCGTCGACGGTCTCGTGGAACTGCTTGAGCCTGAGGTCGTCGAAACGGGCGCCCGTCAGGTTGATGGAGCCGGAGAGCGAGGGCGTGTCGATCTGGACGCGGGCGGAGCGGGCGAGCGCGTCTTCACGCGTCTCGGTCGCCGTCGCCGTCGCTGCGCCACCCGGCAGCGCGCCGCTGGTGCCGGCCGCCGGGGTCGTGGCGGCCGTGCCGCCGCTAGCGGTCGTCTGCTGCGTCTGGGCGGCCTGCTGGGCCTCGAGCGCGGCGCGCTCCTTCTCGAGCTTGGGGTTCACATAGAGGAACTGCCACGCGACGAGGATCAGCACGGACAGCGCGATCGCCACGAAATAATTGCGGTTTTTTTCCATCACTCTTTCCCGGGAGCAGCAGGGCGCTGCTGCTTGTGTTTCTGCCGCGTCGCGATCCGGTCCTTCAGGCCGTCCTGCAAGGCTTTGAAGGACGCGCCGAGCACGTCCCGTCTGGCGACAACCACATAGTCGTGTCCGGGCTGCATTGCAAACCCGGCCGATAGCCGCACCGCCTCTTTCAGGCGCCGCCGCATGCGATTTCGCTCCACGGCATTGCCGTGCTTCTTTGTAACGGTGAAACCGACGCGGGGCGCTTCGTCCGGCATCTGCCGGTCGCGCACTTCGAGAAGGAACAGCGGTCCCTTGCGCCTCTCGCCCTCGCGCACAAAAAGAAACTGCGGACGGCTTTTCAGCCGTCCGACAGCGGATTTTTCAACAGTCTTCGTCATTGCCCGTCGATCCTGTTCGGGCAGCCCGGCCTTAGGCCGAGAGACGTGCGCGGCCGCGAGCGCGACGTGCGGACAGGACCTTGCGGCCGCCTGCCGTTGCCATGCGGGCGCGGAAGCCGTGACGACGCTTGCGAACAAGCTTGGAGGGCTGGTAGGTACGCTTCGACATTTATTTAATACCGCGGTGTGCGGCCCTTCTTGGGTTTGCGTTTACGCAAGGAGCGTGAAAGTCCGGCACGGGCTTGCCCTCGCGGGAAGCCGAGCTTTCCGGACGTGCGCGGCTTATAAGGGCAAAGCCGGTCAAAAGTCAATTGCGTCCGCGGCCTCCCCGAAACCGCCACAGGCGTTAATGGAAATTCCCCTGTCGGTTGTGCGCAGATTGCGCCCCGTTGTCTCAAGACCCTGTAATCGCGGGCGAAAAAACTGCGGCCTACGCCGGAATCCGGCCCTGCGGCGCAGGGAGGGGTGCGGCAAGTGCCCGGATTTCCAGCAGGTTGTATCAAAACCTAATTAACTTTTAGCATTTACTGTTGTTGTCAAATGGCCGGGCGCGTGCGTCCCGCCGATCCGTACCGACGTTTTGGAGTATGACGTGAAGATACGCGGCAAGATTTATCTCATCGTGGGCGTGATGGGCCTCATCTCGGTCCTCATCGGCGGCATCGCCGTCCATGTCGTCTCGGAATACAGCGACAAGATCCACCAGTATGAGAACGCCTCCGACCGCGCCTTCCTCGGCGAGCACCTGAACCGCCAGGTCACGGCCGTCGTGATGGAAGCGCGCGGCATCTACGCGTCCAAGGATACCGATGGCGCGACCAAGTTCGCCGAAGGCATCGGCAAGGGCCTCGACGGCATCGACGAGACGCTGGACAAGTGGCGTCCGCTGGTGCCGGAAGAGCAGAGGGCCGCCTTCGATGCGGTCGTCGCACGCGCCGCCGAGTTCCGCACCTTCCGCACGGAAACCGCGCGCCTCGGCACCACGGTCTCCATCGCCGCTGCCAACGAGCAGGGCAATAACGAGGGCAACCGCGCCAACCGCAAGGCCTTCCAGAAAGAGATCGACGCCGTCGTGGAGATGGACACCCAGAACCTCGCCGCGATCAAGGACGACATCGCCGCCTTCGAGACGCTCATGCTGACGCTGGTGCTGGGCACCGTCGGCGCCGGCCTCGTGCTCGGCGGCGGTATCGCCTTCTACATCGCGACGAACGAACTCAGCCGTCCGATCCAGAACGTCACCGAGACCATGAAGCGCCTTGCCGGCGGCGACCTCGACACCGAGGTTCCCTATGCCGACCGCAAGGACGAGATCGGCGAAATGGCCGCCGCCGTCGCGGTCTTCCGCCAGAACGCCATCGCCGTGCGCGACCTCAACGCCCAGGAACAGGTCCTGCGCGAAAAGAGCGCAGACCTGCAGACCTCCATCGCGAGCGTCGTGCATGCCGCCGCCGCCGGCGATTTCTCCTCGCGCATCACCAAGGACTACCAGAACGAAGACCTCAACCGCTTCGCCCGCAGCGTCAATGAACTCGTCACCGGCGTCGAGGAGGGCATTGCCGAAACCGGCCGCGTGCTCGGCTCGCTGGCCGAGGGCGACCTGACGCAGAGCATGGAAGGCAGCTTCCGCGGCGCCTTCGCCGAGCTGCAGCAGAACGTCAACGCGACGCTCGCCACGCTTCAGCGCACGATGCGGGATGTGCGCACCGCGACGGACGCCATCAACGGCAATTCCGGCGAGCTGCGCACCGCCTCCGACGACCTTTCCAAGCGCACCGAGCAGCAGGCCGCCGCGCTGGAAGAGACCTCCGCCGCGCTGGACGAGATCACCGTCGCCGTCAAGAATTCGACGGAGCGCGCCAACGAGGCGAGCGTCATGGTCGGCGAGGCGACGCAGAGCGCCAAGCAGTCCGGCGCCATCGTGCGCAACGCCATCGACGCCATGGGCCGCATCGAGCAGGCTTCGAGCGAAATCAGCCAGATCATCTCGGTGATCGACGAGATCGCCTTCCAGACCAACCTCCTGGCGCTGAATGCTGGTGTCGAGGCCGCCCGCGCGGGCGAGGCCGGCAAGGGTTTTGCCGTCGTGGCGCAGGAAGTGCGCGAGCTTGCCCAGCGCGCCGCGAGCGCGGCGAAGGACATCAAGGGCCTCATCACCAAGTCGGGCGCGGAAGTGTCCGTCGGCGTGAAATACGTGCAGGAGACGGGCGCGGCCCTGTCCGATATCGAGGACCGCGTCGTCACCATCAACGAGCGCATCCACTCCATCGCCACGGCCGCCCGCGAACAGGCGACCGGCCTGCAGGAGATCAGCACGGCCATCAACCAGATGGACCAGGTCACCCAGCACAATGCCGCCATGGTGGAGGAGACCTCCGCCGCCACGCACAAGCTGAAGGGCGAGGCCGATGGCCTTGCCGATCTGGTCGCCCGCTTCCGCACCGGCGATGCGGCGCAGCACGTGGCCGCCGCACGGGGCGATGCCCGCCCGGTCGAGTCCCCGGCCCGCCGCATGATGGGCAATGTCGCCCGCGCCTTCGGCGGCAACCGCGCCGTGGCCGCGCAGGAGAGCTGGGAAGAATTCTGATCCGCAGGACGGATCGGGGGAATGCGCGCGGCGGCCTTCGGGCCGCCGCTTGCGTTTTGCGGGCACGTTGGAAAAGGCGCCGCAATCTCCTATAATCGGCCGTCGTCGATCTGGGTCGCGATACGATTGCCGCGTCGCGGCCTCACCGGAGTGGAGACATGGGCGAGAAAGGAGGGGTGGAAAGAGAGGGCACGCCGCCCCTGACCGAGACACCGGTGCCCTCCGTCGGTTTCCTGTCCGGCCTTTCGGGCCGGCTTCTGCTTTTGACGGCCGTCTTCGTGCTGATCGCCGAAGTGCTGATCTTCGTGCCATCGGTGGCGAACATGCGGCTGATGTGGCTGCGCGACCGGCTGAATACCGCCGCCGCCGCGAGCGTCGTGATCGAGGGGCTGCCGGATCAGGAATTGCCGCGCAACGTGCAGGAGGAGGCCCTTCTGGCCACGGGCGCCAAGGCGATCGTGCTCAAGCGGGCGGACGCCTCACGCATGGTCGCGGCCGTCGACATGCCGCCGAGCGTCGACGCGCAATACGACCTTTCCGATGTCTCGACGCTCACCTCGATCTACGACGCCTTCGACACGCTGCTTTTCGGCGGCGACCGCATCATCCGCGTTTACGGGCCGGTGGGCGAGACGACGACGCGCATCGAGTTGCTGCTGGACGAAGGCCCGCTGCGCCGCGCCATGCTGCGCTACGCTCGTAACGTCTTCATCCTGTCCATGATCATATCGCTGGCGACCGCAAGCCCGATGTTCTTCGCGCTCAACCGGCTGCTCATCCGCCCGATCCGCCGCATGACGGCCAATATCCGCGACTTCGCCGCCGATCCCAGCAATCCCGCGCGCGTGCTGGAGCCGTCCGGCGGGCGCGACGAGATCGCCGTTGCCGGCATCCACCTTTCGGCCATGCAGCAGACCTTGCAGCGCACGCTGAAGGAGCAGAAGAACCTCGCCGATCTTGGCCTTGCCGTGTCGAAGATCAACCACGACATGCGCAACATCCTCTCCTCCGCCCAGCTCATGTCCGACCGCCTGTCGGATGTCGACGATCCCGTGGTCAAGCGCGTCGCGCCCAAGCTGCTGCGCAGCATCGACCGGGCGGTGGGCTACACCAAGGAGGTGCTCTCCTACGGCCGTATGCGCGAGCCGGAGCCGCGCCGCCGCTTCGTCGCCCTCAAGCCGCTGGTGCAGGAAGTCTCCGAGGTGCTGGCCATCGATGCGCGCGGTGATATCGATTTCGTCGTTGAGGTGGAGGCCGGCCTGCAGGTGGATGCGGACGGCGAGCAGCTCTTCCGCGTCATCCACAATCTCTGCCGCAATGCCGTCGAGGCGCTGTCGCAGGAAAGCGGCCTTGCGCGGCGCGTCGTGCTGGTCACGGGCCTGCGCACCGGCAGCGTCGTTTCCATCGCCATAGACGACAACGGCCCCGGCATGCCGGAAAAGGCGCGCGAGAACCTTTTTGCCGCCTTCCGCGGCTCCGTGCGCTCCGGCGGCACGGGCCTCGGCCTTGCCATCGCCCGCGAACTGGTGCTCGCCCACGGCGGCACCATCGCGCTCGTGGAAAAGGCGACGCCCGGAACGCTCTTCCGCATCGAGCTTCCCGACCGCCCCGTCCCCCTCGACGCCTTCCGCCACCGCGCCTGATCTTCTGGGTCTTTTCCCGCGTCGGCGGGGTGCTCGATGAAAAAAGTGCACATTTTCTCAGAAAGGCGCTTGCAATAAGTCCATGTACCCTTTAGAGAACCGCCTCGCAGCCGGGCACAACGACCCGCAACTGCCAGCGCACCCGTAGCTCAGCTGGATAGAGCACCAGACTACGAATCTGGGGGTCAGGAGTTCGAATCTCTTCGGGTGCGCCATTTCCGTTCAAAACCGCGAACACTCTGGTAAATTTTTTTGCCGCCAGTCATGGCGCGTTCGAGCGCGTGTTTGCTTCCGATGATCCGGACCTGTTTGTCGTCGACGATGACCTCATCGATGATGGATTTGAGCCATGCCTTGCGGAACGGAATGTCGCCGTTGGCGATGTTTTCCCGCATGAGACTGCCGAACTCGGCGATGATTTGATCCGGGATCGCATCGGTCGGGATGGCGTTGGTGCGAACCTGATCGAGCGATGCCTGGATGCGATCGCGGTCGAGTTTTAGGGATGTGATCCGGTCGCGCAGGATATCGTCCATTTCGGCAATGCCGTCCTCGACCATTGTGTAGAGCCGCTTGAGGCGTGTCTCTGCCTCGTGCAGTTCCTGGGTTAGTCGTGTGACGCGTCCATCGACTTCGGCAGCCTTGGCGGCGCGGGCGCTGGTGATGGAGGCGAGGATTTCGCGCAAGCGATCCGGAGTGAGCAGCCGCTCGGTCAGGCCTTTGATGACGAGATCGTCAAGTGTGTCCATGCGGATCGAGCGGCCCTTGCAGACAGACTTGCCGGAACGGGCAGCAGCCGAGCAGGTGTAGTAGCGATGGACGGTGCCGTTCTTCGAGGTGCCGGTGCGGAGTGTCATACCGCCGCCGCAGGTCGCACAGGTCGAAAGTCCGGTAAGCAGGATCGGACCGGTCGTGACGCGTGGCGGCGTGACCTTGGGATTGCGGAGCTTGAGCGTTTGCTCGACCGCTTCGAACTGGTCGCGGTCGATGATGGCCGGGACTGGCATGACCACGTGCTCGATCGCAGGCTTGTTCTTCAGGGTACGGGAGTCGCGCCGGTTGAATGTCCACTCGCCGATATAGACGCGATTGGTCAGGATGGCGTGAAGGGTTCCGACGCCAAAGCTTGCGCCCCTGCGGGTCCTGTAGCCCTGCCCGTTCAGCCGTTTGACGATCTCCTTGATGCCAAGCGGGCCCGATCTTCCATCGCCTTCAAGATATAGACGGAAGATCAAGCGGACGGTTTCGGCCTCGACGGGATCGATGGCCAGATGCTTCTTCGACTTTGCCCCACGCCGTTCGGCTTCCGTTGTCCGATAGCCAAGCGGAACCGGGGAGCCGTTATAAAAACCCTGCCGGGCATTTTCCTTCATCGCGCGGAGCACGTGCTTTGCATTCTCGCGGCTCTGGTATTCATCGAAGAGGGCGATCACCTGTCGCATCATCACCTGGGCCGGATCATCGCCCAGTTCCTGGGTAATGGAGATCAGGCGAACATCGGCCTTGGCAAGCCGTCGGATATACATCTCAAGACCAAAGCTGTCGCGAAAGAAGCGGCTGTAACTATGGACGATAACAACATCGAAGGGATGGTCGCCATCGGTTGCCCGCTCGATCAGCTGCTGGAATTCCGGCCGGGCATCGTCGGTCGCCGATGCGCCGGGCTCGACATATTCTGCAACAAGCCTGAAGCCTCTGGAGAGGCAGTACTGCGTGATCTGCTTGCGCTGGTCGGGGATCGACAGATCGCTCTCGGCCTGCCTACCCGTGGAAACGCGGAGATAGGCAACGGCCCGAAGCGCTGGCATTGCGGACAGGATTTCCGTGTCGTGGCTGATCGGCCTGTTCATGTGGCGCTCCCGTCAGTTGGCGTTCTTGTCCATCTGGGGTAGCGCGGGTGGAGCAGGATGTCCGGCATTTTGTGGGTAGCGGGCATAAAGGTCACCGGTCCTTCCCCTTCGACGGTATATGCATTTCGGGGGCGAACATGCGGTCGATGACGAAGACATCCCGGACCACCCTGCGACGGCCGGGTGCTTCGTTGGCATCTATGACCAGACCGTTCGAGATTGTGTCGCAGAACTCCCAGCCTCTGATCGCAACGGCATGGCCGGTCACCCGGACGATGGTTGGATTGGTTCGTTCCGCTCCCTTCCGGTTCTCAAGCCATGCGGCAAGGCTTTGAGCCTGACATGGGCCTTTCCAGCTGCCGCCAAAACCGAAGAGCCGAAGTGTGGCTTCCAGCTCTTCGATGCTGACGCCCATGATGGCCGGCGAGCGCGCCCAGTTCACCCAGTCCTTGCCATGGCGGACAAGGCGGAAGGCATTGCGGACCACCGATATCGGCTGGCGAGCGATACTGGCGACAACGGTCGGCCCGCAGAACGGACGGGATTTCGTGTCATTGACGACATCGCGAAGCGCCCAGCTGGCCAGTGCCGGTGCCGATACGGGAGTGATGTTCGGTATGCGTCTTACGTAAAAGTTCATGCTTTGTATCCTTTTGTCCTTTGACTGTTGCGGATGGGGGAATGGGCGGCTCAGCGCCGCCGGGGGATGTCTTTCAGCAGCGCGTCGATGCGCTCGCCGAGGAAGGTTTCGATCGCCGCCACCTCGTGCGCCGAGACGGGAAACGGATCGGGAAGGTCAAGCTGGAGATCGAGAAGACTGGCTGTCGCGCGGCTGCTTCTGCGGACATTGCGCCTGCGCGGCTCCGGGCGCGGCACGCCGGGACGATAGCGGACGGTCGGACGTATCGAAGAGACTGCATCAGAGCGCATGGTCGTTCTCCCATGCCCGCTTGCGCTCGGGACGAGGCTGAGGTTCTAGCCTCTCCAGCGTCCCGTAATCGAGCGTCGTTTCCTTGATGTGCGCCGCCGACATCCTATTAGCCAGGAGTTTGCGGCGGGCCTCTTCGTCGATCTCGACGGCTTCAGATCCAGTTGCCCGGATTTCCTGGTCGATCCGGCGGCGATCGACGACAAGCGTGGTCGTGCCTCTTGCTCGGCTGGCAGCCACATAGATGTCGTGCCGATCAAATGCCGGGCTCAAAAGGACAACGGCGTCCTCTACGGTCGCGCCTTGAGCGCCGTATATCGTCGATGCATAAGCCCAGCCAAGCCTTGCACGCCCCGTATCGTCGGCAAGCTCGCTTGTGTCGAAGCGGATCGTTGTCTCCCCGATCTGGGCGGTGATGACCGCATGTCGGGATTGGCTGTCTTCTCTGGAGCCGCCATGCGCCTCGATCCCGATGACGGTCGCAACGCTGCCGTTGATGACGCCGATCCGGTCGTTGCGGGCAAGGAAGCGGATCCGATCACCTTGAGCCAATGACAGGCTGACGGAATGGCCGGAAGGGGATGCGGCATCGACGTTGATATCCGTGCCGGTCAGCATCTGGCGTTCCCGCATGCGGCGGCGAACTTCCGCGCCAAGCGCAAGGACTTCGGCATTCGTCTTTGCAATAATCAGGAAGTCGTTCGCTCGTGTCGAACCCAGCCGTTGATCGACATGATGGGCGACGGCCATGATGGCAGCTCTTGCACCATCCGCCTCGACCAGTCGGCCCCGCTCGACAAACGCGCCAAGCGCCTGTTCGGCCTCCCCCTTGCCAAAGCTAGTGACGGCATCCCGAGCCCATGCCTCGCGCTGCCGGACTATCGTTCGGACATTCGCGACCTCGATGGCCCTCGCAACGATGGCCAGTCCCGAGCCGGCACCGATTGCCTGCAATTGCATGCGGTCGCCGACAAGCAGGACCTTCGCGCCGGAACGACTGGCCGCGTCGAGAAGGCCATGCATGTCGCGCGATGACAAAAGACCGGCCTCGTCGACGATCAGAACCGACTTGGCGTCCAGGAAAGACTGTCCGGCCTTCTCGCGGGCAAGCCATGAGGCCGTCGCACGCGCTTCGATGGAAAGATCATCGCGAAGAGCATTCGCGACCTTCCATGCACTGGCGGCACCGACGACCCGGTAGCCAGAAGCTTTCCAGGCAGCAACCGCAGGCGCAAGTAATGTCGTCTTGCCGGTTCCAGGTGCCCCCTCGATCAGTGCGAGCCGACCCTTCGAAATCGCCCGTTCCACGGCCTCGCTTTGCTCGGTGTTCAGCCCGCGCTGAGCGCAGTCTGCCATGACCCGTTCCGGATCGATTGCAAAGTCGTTTGCCTCGCTCATCGCGACTGCTATGCTGAAGACTTCGCGCTCAAGCCGGATCATCTCTGGCGTTGAGTAGCGCGGCAGCCCAAGACGATCCCGACCGAGTTCGACAACCGCACCATCGGCAATAAGACGCTCGACTTCCGCATCGATGTGGTCCGCACCGATGCCGGTTCCAACAAAGGCTTCAGCCACGGCACGAACGACATCCCGGCGCTCGACCACGCTGCGGATTTCTGTCAGTTGCGCAGGTATTGCAGAAAGCCGTTCCGCAAGATGTGCGTCGCGGTCCCGCTGGGTCGTGTCAGCTTTAAGGTCTCTCGTGATGGATGCGTCGACCTCAAAGCCGATCCGCCCTGCGGCCTCTCTCCAAGCCTGCTCACGGGGAACGGTGTCCGCGACCTTCGCGGCTCTCGTGATCTTTGCGACCATTGCCGCAATTCCCACCGCCTGATCGCTCGTTAAACCGGCGTCCGCCAATTCCTCAACGATCTCGTTTCGACGAGCAGAGAAGTAGTGGATCGCGTCGTCGCCAATACCCGCAAGCTCGAAGATGCCGTTCTTGCCGAGACGGTCGATCGAAAGGCCGGCCTTCATCAGACCGGCCGCAAGGCTAGCGTGATAGGTCGCGCCTGCGGCCATTTTCCAGTCGCGCAGGATTGTCGAATGAAGCGCGCCTACCGTCCCGTCAGCACGCGTTGCGAGGTTCAGAATGACGCAATGTGTGTGAAGGTTGGGGTCAGCAAAGATTGCGCCATTGGCATGTTCCGCCGGTCTGCTCTCACCGTGGCGGAACAAAGCCGCAGAAAGCGGCACGCGCTCAATGCGGCCCCCGCCCTGGCCGCGTCGGGCAAAGGCTGCCTCGCGCTCAAGGAGTTCCAGAGTATCGCGCACCGCCGTCTGATGCGCGGCCTCGATCACTAAGCGAGTGTCGTCATCGCCCAGCGCCCAGGCCAGAGAAACCGACCGTGGCGCTGAAAGCGTGACGTCGAAAGCCGGCACTCGGTCAAGCCGGCCGCCGCCGTTCGATATCAGGGATCGTCCGTCTTTGCTCCGGCCAGCAAAAAGCCGTTCGAACACATCGGCGTTGACGGTCGTGCCATCGACAAGCCCAAGGTCACTACCCGGCGCAAACCAGACGCCGTCCGGTTCGACACCCGCACCACCGGTGTAATAGCCGGTCTGATGGGTGTAATATCCGGCATTCGCCGCTGGGTTCCACGTTGCAACCATCTCGTCATCTCCTTCGATGACTCCATGATCGCCTGGCCGATTCACGAAACCGGTGTAGCGACTCCCTGTTTCCCAGCGGAACGGTACATCTTCCGTTCAGAGGCTCCATTCACCCACCGGCCGACGGGCCAGGCAAGTCGAGCAACGTTACCATGGCCAATGACGAGTGCATGAACACGCAAGCTGCCAGTGGGCGAGCAGGAAAGTCCAAGCTCGTCGGATAGCAAGGATGGATCGACGACCGGAATGTCCTTCATCCGTGCTTCGTGTCGTACGGTCCCTCGTGCGTCGGATGCGACTTCCTCAGACCACCGGACTGTTCTTTCGCCGATCCAGGTTGAAGAGATCTCTATGGCTGTTTTGCCAGAGGAAACGCGGCTAACAATCTTTGTTGCGAGATTGTCGATTAGGCCTTGGGCGCCTTCTATCCCATATGTCTCGCGAAGCTGTGCCGGAGACTGCACGATCGCAACTAGACGAACACCCGCCGATCTTCCGATTGCAGCCAGTCGAGTGACTGCCGCACATCTGCCAAGCTGCGGCAGCTCATCAAGAGCAAGCCACACGGGATCAGACCCCTGAAGCAGGGGCCGCGCGACAACCGTATCGGCAACGATCTTCAGTACGAGCCTGGCGATTGTTGAGGATAGCTCAGGCTGCCTTGCGGATTGGTGCAAAATAAGGGCTTGCGCGCTGCGCCCTTCTGCCCATTCCCGTATGGACAGTCCGTGTACTTGCCGGCCTGAAGTGCTGCTGGCACATGCGTTGACGACGAGACCCGCGCAGGTGATCAGCACCAGGTAGAAGCTCATGGCCTGCTTTAGCGTCGCGTCGTTGCTGACATCAATGAATGAAGCCTCAGCGGGATAATCTGCTTGCAATAGACGGTGCAGGTCCGACACCGGCTTCTGGAGCAGAGTGTCAAGATGACGCCAATTCCAGACTTTGCCCTGTGACGCCGATTTCTTCTGCAGAAGCCCGACCAAGGCTGCCAGTACCCGACGTGCGCCGCTACTCCATGAAGGATCGGACGTTTGCGGGATCAGTTCGATCGCTAGTTCGAGCGCGTCACTCCGCGTCAGAATATCCCGTCCGACGTCCCATCTCGCTGCATCGGCATCGCTTAGTGAGAGGACGGCCATGTCGGCACACGGTAATCGCGCCTTCAGGTCACCCTTGACGTCTAGCACGAGGATCCGATCGCCGCGTTTCAGGGCGCTATCAAGAATGGTTTCTAGAATAGTTGTCTTGCCTGCGCCGGTACCACCTGTGATGAGAATATGTTCCGCTTCGAGCGCTCTCGGCATCTGGACGTCGGGAGCAAGGTAAACACCATCTCGGACTTTACCGAACCGACGCGTCCACGCCGTCTGTAGACTGCCGGCAGCCACCCTGCCGGATAGCAGTTTTGGCCCTTTCACATGCTCGACAGCTGGCTCTGCCAGAGCCGCATCGAGTATAGCACCTCTAACGAAAGCTGCCGCCCAGCTGCCTAAGATTATAGCAGAGAGGATGCGTACGCTTAGCGGTAGAGCGATATCGAACTCCTTTGCCAGCGCGATAGTCTGGGCGGGAAGTTCAACGAACATTACTGCCAATCCGAGGGGGCCTTGCCCCCTGCCCGGATCAAGGAGTGATGCAAACACTTTCGATAGAAATTGCAGATCCGCGACGAGGGGCCGATCAAGTGCGGGGACCCACGCGATTAAGGGGAATGCAGCGTTCAGGAACAGGAATGAAACGAGGGTGAGAAATGCCCCGGTCAGGCAGCCCGCGACGGTCGCGTGAAGTAACGGTTGACGTGGAGAAAGCGGATGCAGGCTCATGGTCGGTTAGCCTTCAGTTCTAGCCGGCCACGCCAGACGACGACTTTTGATCCGGGCTTGAGAGGGGACCGAGAAGCCGAAAGCAGGTGACGGTTAACTGCCACAAGATCCGGCACCGGCATCGCCAGATGGTTGGCAATATCCGCCAAGCTAGTTGACCCCTTAACCGTCCGATACAAGCAGCCGTCGACATAAGGAGCGAGCCTTTGGCAGGTAGGCCAAGTCGACACATCCACCCGCCGCCATCCGGGATCATTCATTGCCGCCGCTAACGGGCGCAGATGCTCCGCGCCTGCCCCCGCGAGCAAGATCAACAAGATCAGCAGGCCGGGGAACACCGTGCGTCTCACAGACCCCTTACGGACCGCTCCTACAGGCTCCGTGGGATCTGGCATACCACTCAGCGGTCGCCCATTCGGGGTTAAGCCTGAGGGTAGGTCGTCTCTTGCCTGAGTGAGTGCCGCAAGGCCGCTTGCACCCAACATAGCCAGGGTCGATGGCTTCACCCTTGCAAGGTCTTCCACCGGAAGGGCCGCGAGCCGTGCCACCAGCTCCGTTCGCCCAGCATTCCCCTCAGACATCGCCGTTTTGAGCATTGCATCGAAGTTAAACGTCGCCTTCTGTTCAGCAACCATTTGAAGCCTCCCTGGAAAGGGCTGCTTGAACCGAGGCAAGAAAAGCTGCAACGTCCCCCCTCAACACTTTGGCAGCTGGACGACTGCGGCCGGTCCAGGCACGCACCTGATCGATTTCGGCACCGACAACCTCAACCGGACGCTTACCCGCCGCTTCGAATGGCACCCAAGACCCAGCCGCGATCGCGGGGACATCGATGTGTCCCAGCGTTGCGCAAAGCGGCTGGAGTTCTTCCCGCCAGAACCTGTCGGCGGGAGAGTTGGGATAAAAGCGGAACTGTCCGTCACGCTGGTTGAGGACGACCCGCCGCTTCACCGAAGGCAGTACTTGCCCGATTGCCTTCGCCGTTCTAACGGCCCCCTTCATTGCTTCAGGTTCTGCGGTCGCGGGGATCAGCCATTGGGCCTCGATACCCGCTTCAACGAGATCTGCATCGAGATCGACCAGGGCGAGATATTCTTCAATGACCGTCTGTTGGATAGCGTCCGTCAAGTTGGTGTAATTTCGGGTGTAGGACCGGGCCGTCATGATCAGGCGGCTCTGGGTGTAATCTGAAGTGTAGTTTCCTCTTCGATTGTTGGTGGGTTTAGCTCGGCCATTGCCTCGACCTGCATGTATCGGCTCAGGAGCTGCCATTCGTCGTTGGCTTCGAGCAGAACCGCGCCGATGAGGCGAACGATGCTGTCCTCGTTGGGGAAGATGCCGACGACATCGGCACGGCGCTTGACCTCCTTGTTGAGGCGTTCGAGTGGATTCGTTGAATGTAATTTCGTGCGGTGCTGGGCGGGGAAGGCCATGTAGGCCAGCACGTCGGCTTCGGCATTGTCCATGAAGGTACCGAGCTTGGGCCATCTGGCGCGGAGCTGGTCGGCGACATGCCGCCAGGTCTGCACGGCATTGTCATGGTCGGGCTGGATGAAAGCCTGACGGATCGCGGCGGCGACCATGGTGTGCTGGCCCTTGGGAACGTAGGCCAGCGCATTGCGTGTCGCATGAACACGGCAGCGCTGCCATGTCGCGCTGAGGATACGGGTAATGGCCGCTTTCAGCCCTTCATGGGCATCGGAGATGACCAGCTTGACGCCGGTGAGGCCTCGGCGGACCAGATCACGCAGGAAGCTCGTCCAGAACGGCTCGGCTTCGGAGGGGCCGATGTGCAGGCCGACAATCTCCCTCTTCCCGTCCGTGTTGACCGCCACCGCGATTATCGCCGCCACCGACACGATGCGACCGCCCTCACGCACCTTCAGATAGGTGGCGTCGAGCCAGAGGTATGGCCAGTCACCGGAAAGGGGGCGCTTGAGGAAGGCGTTCACCCGCTCGTCGATATCCTTGCACAGCTTGGAGACGGAGGATTTGGAGATGCCGGTCATGCCCATGGCCTGCACCAGCTCATCGACCTTGCGCGTCGAGACGCCGTTGATCCACGCCTCCTGGATCACGGCCACCAGCGCCTTCTCCACCATCTTCCTCGGCTCCAGAAAGCCGGGAAAGTAGGCTCCCTGTCGCATCTTCGGTATCTTCAGGTTCAGCGTGCCGAGCCGGGTGTCGAGCGAGCGGTCGCGGTAGCCGTTGCGCCATGTCTGGCGGCTGTCGCCACGTTCATAGCGCCCAGCGCCGATCAGGCCATCAACATCGGCTTCCATGATCAGTTGCAGCACGCTTTCGGCAATCGTGCGCAGAAAATCGCTATCGCCACTCTTCGCGGCAAGCTCGGAAAGAGCTAATCTGTCGTCGGTCATCGGGGTTCCTTTCGGCTGGTTGAAGCTTTGCAACTCCACCTTCTCCGACAGGCCCGGTGCCCACCTTGCGCTCAACGAATTCGGCAGCTCATTCTCCACCGCCGTTTCCACCTCAATGCGCCTCCGAAATTACACCACGTGCGCGGACGCTACCGTCTGTTGCGGTCCACCCACATCGACAACGAGCGGCACGCGCTCTTGCATCATTACCTCGACTGCCGCGTAGAACGGGTCAAAGGCCGCAACAATAAAGGCTGGATCACGTCTGAGGTCATCGAGCGATGCCGGAACGACAGTAGTCACCCGACCTGGATAAAGCGCTGGCAGACGGTCCTGATCGTCAACCTGGACAATATGAGCCACGGTTCCGGTCACTTCCATGAGGTCGGTGATGACAGTCGTGATAAACGACTTGCCGATCCCGCCTTTGTCACTGCCAACGAAGGTCAGCAGGGGAGCTGAGGAGGCGCGGTTGCCATCCGCTCGTTTCTTTTGAGGTTTTGCGTTCATGTGTATCTCCTGTAGTTTTTTGACCGCAGGACGATTTGAGCACACCTGAACATGTAAACTGGCGTAGCGACTCCTATGACGCTCCAACCAGTTATCCCCGCATATACGCAAGCCGACCATCGACCGTGGTGCGTAATTGCAGGGAATGGCAAAACGGCCACCAGGAGCCTCCGGTGGCCGTTTCTCGAACCTGCTGAGCTTGGATCAACTGCCGCAGATGTTACGCCGCGGCTCTGATCCCTTCCGTGTGGGCCGCGCAGTAAAGGCTGCGGAGGATAGATGCGGCTATCGGGACAGGCCAGGAATTGCCAATGAGCTTGTATTTAAGAAGATCGTTCAAAGCACGCCCCCGGTATGTGATGTCGTCGAGCCAGTCGTCTGGAAACCCCTGTCCACGCAGCGCTTCCTTTGGTGTAGGCCGCCTTACCACCAACCCCATGCCCTCAAACTCCTGAACGACAAGAAAATCGAGTTCATGCCCTCGCATCCCGGCCTTCACCAGACCGGATGCACTGGCCATCAGCGTGCCGAGGATCGGCGGATGGTGGACAGCAGAGCTTCGAGCAGGGGAGCCGGCAGCTTGTATCCCAGTCTGCTTGCCCGTTTGAGAACGCCTGCGCAGGCTCTCGGCGTCAGCGAATACTTCATCAGCTCCGTAGAAGGCATCTCTGCAATGTCCGAGAATGAACAGCCTCCGGCGGCGTTGCGCAACGACTTCGGCGGCATCAATGATCCGATGACCATACGTGTATCCGGCAGCCACGAGTCCGTCGCCAAGCTCCCTGAAAGCTCGTCCGTTTTGCACGGTTTTGTAACGCGTGACGTTTTCAATGAAGACGTAGCGGGGTCGGACTTCGTGAATGATCCGCACGATCTCGGACGTGAGTTCGCGCTGGTCGTCCGTGCCCTGCTGCTTGCCTGCGATAGAGAAGGGCTGGCAGGGGATGCCTGCGGTGAGAATGTCGATTTTTCCATTGAATTTACTCCAGTTATTGAATTTGATAATGTCGCCGACGTTCTCGACGAGTGGAAACTTCTGGGACAAAAATGCTGCTGCTACAGGGTCTCGTTCGGCGAACGCCAAAACCTTGTGGGGCACGCCTGCCATCGTGAAGGCTGCGACGTCGCCACCTATGCCCGAGCATAAGCTGAGCACCGTCAACGGTCGTCCGTCGACCAGGGGCGGATCTGCTATTGTTTTGTGATACATGAATTTTCTCCTGTGCTTGATCACAGGATTAAGAATGCCGCAGTCGCTCGGCTAAACCGGCGTACCGACTCTCGCAACCTTTTGCTCGACTAGAACCAACGCGATCCTCCCGGAACTTTAGACGTCGATCGAGTTACGCTTAGTGCTTGCCAGATTTACGGCGCGTGATCGTTTCGATCAGAGCCGTTGCGCTTGCAACAATTCTCTCGTCTCTAGCGCTTTCAGCGAGGCTCGCTTTCAGCTGAGGAAATTTTGGAACCTTGAGGTACCCCTCCCGTTTACTCCTGTCATACTGGCCTCGATAAAGTCGCCAGTGCAAAGAACGGCGCCATGTCCGCAGCGCAAGGACAGTTGCCTCAAGAACATCGACCCGCTCTCTGTTGAGTTGCTCACCTCCCCTATCCAAATTCCGGGCTTCAACCAGCCTGCTGTTAAGACGCGAGACGGTCTGGTCGAGTTGGAGGATCGCATGGCGTAAACTGGCAATCTCCTTAAGGTGCGCGGGATTGTAGTCACGGCTCGCAGAGCCGCCAGTGTTGCCAATGCCGCTGGAGCTAGATCTTCTGGCGGCATCTGGATTGACCGCTCTCTTGCGGTCCGAGTTAAAGAGAACCTCGCCATATCTGAACGTTGCCATCACGAGATTGGCCACCGGTTCCTGTTCGCCCTTGTTGAGCGCCCCTCTGTGAGCCGGCCATACTTTATCCAGGACCTCGATAATCAGCAGCCAGCCTGCATGTGGTGAGTAATCTCGCGTTATGCGGCGGCCAAGACCATTTGGGTTTCCCACTTTATCAAACTGCTGTTCGAGCAGCGCCTTCAGATGCTTTACAGCTCCCCTGAACCCTGTCTCATTCACGTTCGCCAGCTGCAGCAATACCGCTTTTTGATGGGTAGGCTTAACTGTACGAAAAAAATCTTCGATTGACTCGGCAAAGAACCGGGCGACATCCCCCCGAGTTTCCACAAGCCTCTCTGCGTCTTCGACAATCTTGCCAACCTGCGTTGCCAGAAATTGCTGAAACAAATCTGTTTTTCGGCTCGATTGACCAAAGGCTTGCAAGAATGTGCTCACTGAGTCTCGATCAACATAGGCGGAAAGGGCAAATACTTTTCGGCCTAACCGCTCAATGAGGTGTAGTTCCTCCTCAGGTGCCAACGCTTGTGAGCGAATAGCCCGCACCATGGCCGCCATCATCAGGCCAAGAGCTTCAGTGGTGGAGTAAACGCATAGGATCTCGAAAAAACCTTGTTGTCTGCGCCTCGCTACAAAGCCAGAAGCGCTTTCGTCGATTGCACGCTTCAGCTCCTGCCCCTCAATGTCTTCGTCGCCGGAAGCAACAAAACGTCCATCACCGGGGACCTGCACTATGCCTGAACCAGCGGCATCGAAAGGCAGTTCCGTCAACGTCATAGACGCGACGGGATATGCTCCGGCAATAGCTCCCAAGGTCCAATCCTCAAGCCCGTCGAATCGTCGGGGCCACCTCTTGTCAATTGGGGCCTTTTCCAGATCGCCCAGCTGTTCGAGAACTTTGGACACGGGTACAACATGAAGCTCATCAAATCGCCGCAGGCTGTAGCGTTCCGCGATTGCTAGCAACGCGTTCTCAGTTGGTTGAGTATCCAGACCCAAGGCCCGACAAGCTGGATTTGCGAAACTGCGGAAGTCCTTAAGATCTTGCTCATCACAAGATTCGTCTGGCATGTCATGCTCCTTTACGGGTCTGGCGAAGAGCAAGTGCCCGGTTCATTCGCGCGGTGATCTCGGCATCCACCGTTAACAAATTCGGGTTTGTCGAAATATCATCGACGTGCTCTATGTCGAAATGCGCAGCGGCGTGGACCGGACGAGATGGTGTCAGGTCCAGATCACGTTCAGACTGCGCGCCCCTGCAAGCCCTAGCGTATGTCGCTCTGAGGACACTTTCGCTGATAGGAAGACCGCGCCTCGTGCACACGCCAACCTGACGCAGGAGTTCCGCGATCTGAGACCAGCTCGCTCCAGTGGCCCGAAGCTCTACGAAGAATTCAATATTCGCCCGAATGGTCCGCTCAACTGGCAGTCGACCCAACGGTCCGTTTGATGCGGCTACCATCCTTGCCGCGCGTTTGCGGATTGTCTTCAAGTCGTTCATAGGAAAATGCTGCCATGAGATTTCGTCGGCCGCAAATCCGGAGCCGCCATGGCCGCATTAATCAACTGAGAAGTGCTGCGGCAAGGGCGCAACACCGCCGTGTCCACGATTGACCACGCATTCGCGCACCGTCGTTTCCCGGCCATCGGCATATCGGCGCTTGTGAGCCCGTCGATGATGCTCCTTCGGAGACGCATGTCCGCCTATAGCATTCGTTCCTCGGTACTGAAGCGCCTCCACGGAAATCCGCACCGTTGTCTGATGGGCGATTGTCTCCCTGCCCCGGCGGCGGCGCTCCCGGTTCGTACGTTCGTCAACTGGTTTCGTTTCCACGGTAGCCTTGGGATGGCACAGCATACGGAACAGTCTGGCCAGCATGTTCGCATGTTCGTAGAATTCGTCGATCTCGTAATCGTCGGCATATTGCGTCAGGGCATTGAAAACCTTCACCGTGCCGCGTCGGCCAAGATCGTCGATCTCGTTCTGCGCCACAACGACATAAGTCCCGAAGTGGGAAAGGGTACTGTTCTGCTGGTCGAACACAAGCGGGGCAGCCGTGAAACCGCGTCCCTCGTCCCGCGTAACATCCCAGATGTATATGCGCTCATCGGCGCCATCAGGGCCGTCGGCTGCGGTTTCGATCCAAACGTGTGGATGCGGCACGGGACAGGTCATCGCCTCTTCCCATTCCCATTCCTCCACCGTCGGGTAATGGACGATGAAATCGTTGTCTATGCAGATTTGAGAGCCTACCCAGACGAACTCGAAGATATCGGGGGCGGCGATGCGATCGAGAAGGCCGGCACGCATTCCCCGAAGTCGCCATTCGTCTTTCATAGGCAGCGGCACGGTACCGAATTTAAGGCGATTGGCCCGGTTTAGTTGTAGAATCCGGTTTCTGACGCGCAATACAGCCTCCATTCCTGGGCACATAGCTGGTGCCGCAACATCCGATTAGTGCGCTCTCCTGAAAAGCCGGTTATGAACGTGTCTAAAATTCTAGGTATGTATCGCTTCGATACCGCAGACGCGCAGTCATCCTATGCGTCTGGCTTCGCGCTTCGCGATCACGACCATGTTGTGGTTCGTTTCCAAATGCTTCAAAAAGTTTCAATCACACCTGTGCACCTGCCATCGCCAGCAGGTGGACGGTGGCAAGGGTGCCGGTCTTGGTGCCGTAACCCTCGGCGCCAAACAGCCGGGCAGGCAAAATCGCGCGGAAGATGAAGTTCAAACTCTGACCAACACCGAACTGACGGCAAACCGGCGCGGAATTGCTGTTCGAGTTGATCTCGCAACGATATGAGCGAGGCGCGACCCTGATCACGAGCAACCTTCCCTTTGATGAATGGACGGAGATGCTTGGGTCCGAGCGTCTGACCGGCGCACTGCTGGATCGTATCGCGGGCGTCAACGTGCGGGGAAAATAGCGCTTACGAAGAAAGGACTGGCGCAGGCCGATCCCATGGGTATTCCTCCGCCGAAGGCCGTCTGTCCTGACTGTCTAATTGGCTTTAAGTGCTTGCCTTATGTCATGCGCTACAATCATTTCGCCCATTGAGGTCTTGTCAGCCGATGATCTTGGTCGCCGGCGGGATTGGTCGGACGAAGAGAAGGTCCGGATCGTTGAGGAAAGTCTTCAGGGATTTCGGCAGGGCTCGGCGACGGCTCGGCGATATGGATTGGTAATCCTCCCCGCGAATAAGGGGCTTCAAAAGTAGAATTTTCTCGGCAAGATGCTCGAGGAGATTTTGATGAAGAAGAGCCGATTTACCGAAGCCCAGATCATGGCTGTGTTGCGCCAAGCGGAAGGCGGTGTCCCCGTACCTGAGCTTTGCCGGGAGCACGGCATCAGCAGTGCCAGTTTTTACAAATGGCGGGCAAAATATGGGGGTATGGATGCCTCTATGATGAGCCAGATGAAGGCTCTTGAGGACGAGAACCGCCGATTGAAGCGGATGTATGCCGATTTGAGCATGCAGGCGGATCTGCTGAAGGAGGCTCTCGGAAAAAAATGAGGCGGCCATCTCAGCGCCGAGAGCTGGCCGAGAAAGCAGTGGCGCAACGCGGCGTGAGTGTCGCGCTGGCATGCAGGACATTTGGCGTCAGCGAGACCTGTTTTCGGTATAGCCCAAAGCGCAATGCCGATAACGATGAGATCGCCGATCTGTTGCTTGGGCTTGTGAAGGTGAAGAAGACCTGGGGCTTCGGTCTCTGCTTCCTGCATATGCGCAATGTCCAAGGCTTTCGCTGGAACCACAAACGAGTCTACCGCATCTACCGCGAGCTTGAGCTGAACCTGAGGATCAAGCCCCGCCGGCGGCTGAAGCGCGAGAAGCCAGAGGAGCTGGCGGTGCCCGATGCGCCGAACGTGGTCTGGTCGATGGACTTCATGGCGGATCGCCTGGCGGACGGTCGCCAGTTCAGGCTTCTGAACGTGTTGGACGACTTCAATCGAGAGCGACTGGGGATCGAGGTTGACTTCTCACTGCCTGCAGAGCGAGTCGTGCGCAGCCTCAACCAGATTATCGAATGGCGGGGCAAGCCACTGGCAATCAGGGTCGATAACGGCCCCGAATACGTCAGTTCGAAGCTGGTCGAATGGGCAGAGAAGCAAGGGATCGCATTGAACTACATCCAGCCCGGCAAGCCTCAGCAGAACGCCTATGTCGAGCGCTACAACCGAACTGTTCGGCATGAATGGCTCGATCTGTATATTTTTGACAGCATAACGGAGGTGCAGGAGATCGCTACGGAATGGCTTTGGACGTATAACCACGAACGGCCCAACATGGGCATTGGCGGCATCACACCCGCTCAGAAACTGAAAATGGCCGCGTGAGTTCTACCGCTGAACCCCGTTAAAACGGGGAGGATTACCAGCTCACCGGACGCTCACCATCGCCGGGCAGTTCGACAGGCATTGTCCGCGCCGCTGGTGGATGAGTTCTTCACCTGGATCGCGGCCCAGGCAGAGCGTGTCTCACGCAAGTCCGACCTCGGAAAGGCGCTCGCCTACATGCTGACACGGCAGGAAGGCTTCCGGCTGTTCCTGGACGATGGCCATGTCGATATCGACTCCAACCTGGTGGAAAACGCGATCCGCCGCCCGGCCATGAACCGCCGCAACGCGCTCTTTGCAGGCCATGATGAAGGGGGTCGAAATTGGGCCCGGTTCGCAAGCCTGATCGGCACATGCAAAATGAACGGCGTCGAACCATACGCCTATCTCTGGTGAGCGCGACGAACACCCCACCTTTCCTTTTGCGATCGCGGCCGCGAGAACAGCTCCTTCACCGATAGGAGCGGAACGGGATGGTCGAAGATCGCGCTGATGCCATGCTTGAAGCCATGGATGAAGGCATGCATGAAGCCAGGCATGAGGGAAAGTATCGTCGGATCGAGGTGATCACGGGTCGACGCCAGCGGCGGAATTGGACCGACGAGGAGAAGGCGCGGATCCTTGCCGAAAGTGCAGAACCTGACGTGAACATCTCGGCGATCGCCCGGCGCTGGGGCGTCAATCGCGGTCTGCTGAACGTCTGGCGGCGCGAAGCCGGGCTGACCTCTCGACGATCCGCGCAAGCCGGCGCACAGCAGGCCATGTTCGTGCCGGTGACGGTGGTTGGCGATAGAACGTCTTGCGAGAACTCGCCGTCGGATGTCGCCCATGACGCCGCGGGGCGTATTGAGATCGAGATTGCTGGCGCGCGTATGACCGTGATCGGCTCGGTGGCGCCCGAATTGGCGCAGGCGATCGTGGCAACGTTGCGAGCACGCCGGTGATTGGACTTTCGCCTGGTGGAGTGAAGATCATGGTGGCGACGCAGCCGGTCGACTTCCGGCGCGGCATGAATGGGCTTGTTGCGCTGGTGGCGTCAGCGCTTGCAGCTGATCCCTACTGTGGTGACGTGTTCGTGTTCCGCGCCAAGCGTCTCGATCGCCTGCGCTGCATTTATTGGGACGGATCAGGCATGATCCTGGCGACGAAATGGCTGGAGGCTGGCACGTTCGTTTGGCCACCGATCCGTGATGGCGCGATGCAGATGAGTAGCCAGGAGTTCTCCCTTTTGCTGGCCGGTATCGACTGGACGCGGGTCAGGCGAAACACCGTAAAGCGGCCAACGAAAGCAGGCTGATCCTATTGGATTTGCTTGAAGATTCAGGGTCATGTGCTAGGGTCTGCCATGCCGCTTCGACCCGACCCTTTACCTCAGGATGCCGCGCAATTGAGCCGAATCATTCTCTCGCTCGATGCAGAGAATGCCGACCTCAAGGCGCGCGTTGCCTTCCTGGAGCGGCAGCTCTTTGGGCCGAAATCGGAGAAGATGACGGCGATCGACCCGAAGCAGGCGACGCTTGAGCTTGGCGATCTCAGCGACATTCCCGCGGCGGCCAATGACGATGTTGCACCCGTGGCTGACGGCCGAAAGCAGGAGCGGCGATCGCCGGCGCGCAACATCGGCCGGTTACCCAGGCATCTCCCACGGTATGAAGAGCTCATCGAGCCGGAGAGCAAGATTTGCCCGTGCTGCTCGTTCGAGCTGCATTGCATCGGCACGGACGTCAGTGAGGCGCTCGACATCGTGCCGGCGGTTGTCCGGGTGAAGCGGACGATCCGGCCGCGCTACGCATGCCGGGCCTGCGAGAGTGCCATTGTGCAAGCGCCAGCGCCGGCGCGTGTGATGGACGGCGGCATGGTGACCACGGCGTTTGCCGCCCATGTCGCCGTTTCGAAGTTCGCCTGGCATTTGCCGCTTCATCGCCAGGCGCAGATGCTTGCCTCCTGCGGCGTGATCATCGATCGCGGCACGCTCGGGGCCTGGGTGACGCGGGTCGCCTGGTGGCTTGAGCTTCTCTATGACGCGCTGCTTGCCTTCATCCGCTCCCAGCCAAGGGTGTTCTGTGATGAGACGCCGCTCCCGCGGCTTGATCCGGGGCGTAAGCGAACCAAGGTCTGCCAACTTTGGGCGCAGGCGGTCGACGATCGGCCATGGAATGGTCCGGCGCCGCCGGCGGTGGCCTATACTTTTGCCGAAAGCCGCAGCGCGCGCGAGGTCGAGGGGCAATTGTCGTCGTTTGCCGGCGTGCTCCAGGTCGATGGGTACCAAGCCTATAAAACCTTGGCCAAGCGCCGGGGGAGGAGCAATGTCGCTCCCATGCGGCTGGCCTTCTGCCTTGCCCATGCCCGACGCAAGTTCGTCGAAATCGTCAAGATGACCGGGTCTGCTGAGGCCCTGTCGATCCTTGCCAGGATTGCCGAGCTCTATCGGATCGAAGCGAAACTGCGCGGCGAAAATGCCGATACCCGGCTCACGGTGCGGCGTCGCGAGGCAGCGCCCATCATGAGCGAACTGAAGGCCCAGCTCACCGAACTGAGCGACGAGGTGTCGTCGAAATCGGCGCTTGGCAAGGCCGTCACCTACACGCTCAACCACTGGAACGGACTGGCAGCCTTCCTGGAGGATGGCCGGATCGAAGTGGACTCCAATGTGGTCGAGCGTTCGATGAAATCGGTGGCTCTGACGAGGAAGAACTCGTTGTTCGTGGGCAGCGAACGCGGTGGCAAGACGTTCGCGGTCCTCGCATCGCTCGTCAACACGGCAAAGCTCAATAGTGTAGACCCCGAAGCTTGGCTTGCCGACGTGCTCGAGCGCATCATCTCCGGCAAGGTGACCGCGAACCAGATGGATACGCTCTTTCCATGGACCTGGAAGGCCAACCGCGAGAGCATTGCAGATCAGGAGCGACGGGCGGCATGACACAGAACAGCCAAGGGGCTACGGCACGACCGAAGCTCGATGACGAGGCGTTCGAGGCGTTTATCAGGGCACGCCGTCCAGTCTCGCCGATCTGGTCGATGAGCGGCCTCGACGGCTATCTCACGGCTCTCATCATCGGCCCGAGGTTTATCGACCCGCGTCAGTGGATCCCGGAGCTGACTGGCCCGGATGCCCTGAACCTGCCAATGGAAACAACCGAGCATCGAGCCGTCCAGACCATCGTTGCGGAATACAACCGGATATCGGCAAGCCTCGCCGAAACGCCGAAAGATCATCGGCCCAGGTTCACCAAGATCGATGATCAAACCTTTGATCCCTTCGCTTGGGACCTCTGCTTTCTATTGGGAACAAGGTACGCGCCCAAGCTTTGGCAGCCCGTCCTTGGAGGTCATGCCGTCACTGGGGATATCGTCGCGCCCATCCGCAAGCTCGGCGAGGCAAAACGGAACGCGACCCGTCAGGATGCCGTTGCCGTCGCCGAAGCGCTCGTCAAGATCCGAGCCTATTTTATGCCGAAGCGGGCAAAGCAAAAGTTCTGACCGACAGCCGGAAGCCTATTCAGTCAATCACGGAAGCCGTGGGCTCTTCGTTGCGCTCACTATCTCTGCGACCTCTTCACCCGCCTCGCAAACGGCCACCTCGCCAAGGACATCGATGCCTTGATGCCATGGGCATACGCCGCCCGCATCAAAACCTCACAATGAGCTCGTCAGATACTATCCGGTGAGCTCACATCCCGCCCTCACCTCAGGCCGCACGACCGAGTAGCTGAAACCGAAAAATCAATGGGGCGTAGACGGCGCATACAGAGGAATTGGCAAATCAGCCGCCCCATATGCCGCGGTAGCGGCTTCGTTCAATCCCGAATCTCAAAAGCTGCGACACGCTTTAGCCGGTTCAACGTAAGCGCTAATTTCGGCGCACCTTTTACCACCGACGCCTCTGGCGGATGAAGTGTCCACTTAAAATAGGTGGACGCCAAATATGAGTGACGAAGAGCAGAAACTGCGAGTGCGGCTTGTGGGGCGTGATGGGCGACGCCGCTATGATCCATCGTCAAAGGCCCGGCTTGTAGCGGCCTGCCTTGAGCCAGGGGTTTCGATATCAGGCCTGGCGCTTGCCCATGGGGTCAACGCGAACGTTCTACGCAAGTGGGTCAAAGATGCCAGGGAATCCGGGCTGCCAACGGTATCATCACGATCGGCGTTTATCCCGGTCGTAGCCGCCGACTGTGGCCGGCCTGATGAGACCCGCTCGCTGGATGTGGAGGTCGCACGAGGTGAAAGCCAACCGGCATCACCGGGGCGGACAGCAGGCCCCTCTGGTTCTTCAAAGATCAGGGCTTTGCTGCCAAACGGCGTGAAGCTTTCGCTGGAATGTGGGGATGTGGATGCGTTGACGGCAATCATCGGAGCGCTTTGCCATGTTCAGACTAGGCGCTGATCTCAAGGTCTACCTGCATCGCGAGCCCATCGACTTTCGCGCCGGCATCAACAGCCTTGCTGTCCTGGTGCAGGAGACGATGGAGCTCGACCCTTTTGCGCCCGCGGTCTTTGCCTTTTGCAATCGCCGACGCGATCGGATGAAGTTGTTGTTCTTCGATCGGTCCGGCTTTGTGATGGTCCTGAAGCGATTGACCGAGGACAGGTTCCGGTGGCCGCGCCGGGAAACGGCGGTGGTGTCGCTTTCGACTGAGCAATTGCACTGGATTCTCGACGGCATCGATATTGATGCGATGGTCCGTCATCCGGTTCGGCAATACCAGATCGCCGGGTGACGGCTGCCGACTTCTTCTGTTGACGCGTCGGCGCGGCTCAGATTCAAGAATCTGATGAACCGACCCGACGAACCCAGCATTGCGGAACTGATGGCGCAATTGGCAGCGAATGCTGCCGAAATCGCCGCGCTGAAAGCCGAGAAGGAAGCGCTCAGCGCCCGCGTGGTCAAGCTCGAGGAAGAGTTGGCACTGGCGCGGCTCCATCGGTTTGCACCGAAGAGCGAAAAGCACGTCGATCGGCTCTTTGATGAAGCCGAGCAGGTTGCCGATGAGGAGGACACTGGCGACGCCGACGGCGATCTCGTCGACCTGCCGGACACGGGTTTGGCGTCAACCGAGAAACTGCAAGGCAAGAAGCGTGGCCGCAAACCCCTGCCAGCACATCTGCCGCGCGAGCGCGTCGAATATGACCTGACCGACGATGAGAAGGCCTGTCCGTGCTGCCATCACCAGATGCATCGCATGGGTGAGGCCGTCTCGGAGCAGCTCCATATCGAGGTAAAGGCCAAGGTCCTGCAGAATGTTCGGTTCAAATATGCCTGCCGTCATTGCGACCGGACCGGCATCAACACGCCTGTTGTCCTCGCACCGATGCCAGCGCAGCCCTTGCCGGGCAGCATCGCCACGGCCTCGACGCTGGCCTTCGCGCTCGTCCACAAATATGTCGACGGCACGCCGCTTTACCGCCTGTCCCAGGCCTTCGAGCGCGCCGGCGTTCCCATCAGCCGCGGCGCTCTCGGGCATTGGGTGATCGGATCGAGCGAGAGGCATCTCTCCCGCATCTACGATGCGCTGAAGCTCCGGCTTCGGGCCCAACCGCTCGTCCACGGCGACGAAACGACGGTCCAGGTTCTGAAGGAAAAGGACAGGGAGGCCACCAGCACATCTTATATGTGGGCGTATCGGAGCGGCGAGGACAGCAATGAGCCGATCGTGCTTCTCGACTACCAACCCGGCCGCGGCCAGATTTATCCGCAGGCCTTCCTCGGTGACTACCGCGGCATATTGATGACCGATGGCTACACCGCTTGGCGAACGTTGGAAGGGGCAACGCATGTGGGATGCATGGCCCATTCCAGGCGTCGCTTCGTCGATGCCCTGAAGACAAGGAAGAAAGGCGGCGGACCACCGGAGCAGGCGCTGAAGTTCTTCGAGCAGCTCTACCGGATCGAAAGCCAAGCCAGAGGAGAAAAGGCGGAAGCTGGAGAAACGCAAGCGGACTGCATTCGCCGTTTCCGCCAGCAGCACAGCGTCCCCATCCTGAACGCTCTCAAGGCATGGCTCGATGACATCGCGCCAAAGGTCCTGCCCGACAGCAAGCTCGGCGACGCCGTATCCTACACCCTGAACCAGTGGGAATACCTGACGCGCTACACCCAAGACGGCAGGATGCCGATCGACAACAATCTGCTGGAACGTGATATCAGGATTTTTGCCACTGGAAGAAAATCCTGGCTGTTCAGCGATACTGCGGACGGAGCCAAGGCCAGTGCCGTCGTCTACAGCATCATGCTGACCTGCCGCGCCTGCGGTATCGAACCATTGGCTTACTTGCGTCACATCCTCAGCGAATTGCCGCAGCGCGCATCGGATGCCGACATCTCCGACCTGCTGCCGTTCAACTTCGCCAAGACCGCTACTGCCTGATCCCAGACGAACGCTTGACAGCCACGACGGTCAAACGACACGCGTCAACGTGCAGGGAATTGAGCGCTTACGGTTCAACCATTCGATGGCCCGTAGGATCAGATGGCTGTCCGTTGGATATGCGACGGCCTTGGTTTGCACGGTGGTATCAACGGTGATGCGTTCAAGCTGGCGTTGGCTGACGGCCTTGGTCTTGATCGCAACTGCGACAGTTTCAGCCAGCCGGAGTTCCAGATCATCTGTTCCGATCCGTCTGCGCCAGCGGGTCATCGACGAACGATCAAATGGCAATCGATGCTGGAAATGGCACTCCCCACAGAAGGCCTGAAAGTATGGGTTCTCCAGCCAGGCAGCACAGGTCTGCTCGTCCTGCTCGACGGACCAACTGATTGCGATTAGGGGGCATTAGTGATAGGTTTAACAGACTGGCTCTATATACTCTGGAACTGGCGTCAATCACTCCATGTCGTACTTGCTGGACGCGTCATGCAGTTCGCCAACAAACCGCGCTATCGCTCCATTTCTGTGTTCAAGCGTAAACTCTTCCGGGAAGTCATTGGAACGACTGGCGCCAGATTCGTCGGGCCATTCCTCGGCCAGCGTCGAGACGGCATCAGCGAGTGAGCGCCCGTCGCCCGGTCGGTAAAGCGCCTGTGTTTTCGAGCCGTTCATGAGGGGAGTGATTTCCTCGAAATCGGGCGCGACGATGCCAAGCCCAGCGGCGATATAATCGATCAGTTTCGTCGGCAACGCGCTATTAAAAAGGGCAACATCCTTCAAGGTGCACAAACCTATATCGGCAGCCGCCAGCATCTTGAGGGTCTCTGTCTTGGGTTTGGGAGCGAGAAGCTCGATATTTTTCCGTGTCGCCGCCTGCGCGGCCACCAATGCGTGGCAGGCGCCGTCTCCGATGATGACGAAATGCACCGTTTCATGTTGCTCCAGTTTCTCCGCCGCAAACAGTAGAGTCTCGATATCCTGCGCATGGCCGAGCGTGCCGGCAAAGATCACCACACATTTGCCGTCCCAGCCATATTGTCGCCGGATATCTTGTCGGTGTGCTGCCGCTTCCTGAAAATCCGCGAGCGAAACCGCGCAGCGCGCGACAAGGACGGGGGCGCGCAATTCGCGCCGTTCGCCGAGCCGTCTGGCGATACCCTGTGTCAGCACAACAATACCGTCGCTATAACGATAGAGAAAGCGTTCCACCGCCGCCGTCACCGCAATCAGAAACTGGTTGCGCAAAAGCCCTAAAGCGACCGCCGATTCCGGCCACAGATCGCACACTTCAAGAACGAAACGAATGCCTCTGATCCGCGCCCATAACAAAGCCGGGAACATGGGGAAGATCGGCGGGCTGGACCCATAGATCACGTCGCATCGGCCAAGGCGCAGGAGAGCCAATGTCGAGGAAAGCGAAAACGCGAGGAAACTTAGCGCGCGACTGAAAAGACTGCGCGCTACATCATTGCCGGACCACACCCGGTGGATTGTATAGCCGGCAGGCACCTTCTGGTCACTACCTGCCGGTTTTCTGCCGATGCGCACATGGCGTCCCGAAATCACATGCACGTCATGGCCGTCCCCGGCAAGGGACTGCGCCATGGCGCTAAGAAGCGTGATGCCCGGCTGATCGGCAAGCTCGAAATATTGCGCGAGAATAATAATTTTCATGGCATCGATTCATCAAAAGCTGGACCATGCGTTTTCGGCGCGAGCAGGGCCCGCACCACGGCCAGATATTTTTCGCCCTCGCGCTCCCAGCAAAGCTCGCGCGATGCGCGTTGCAATCCGGCCGCCCATTCGCCTTTCCGCGCCGCCGCGCTGTCGAGCGCGCCGTCAATCAGCCTTGCAAAAGCCTCGGGGGTGGAGGTATCGCCGACAACGCCCATCCCATAGCCCGTGACGATGCCGCGAATTTCTCGAAGATCTGTTGCGATGACCGGCACCCCCGCCATGATAAATTCGAACAGCTTGTTGGGTGTGCAAAGTTCATTGTTGAGACAATTGGTTTGGTAGGGAATAATTCCGAAATCGGCCCCTTGCGTCAGAGAAAGGAGTGACGCCTGCGGCACGGCGGGATGAAAAAACACGCGGGAGCACAGATTGAGACGGCGCGTTGTCGCCTCCAGGACTGGCTTTGCCGCGCCATCACCAAGAAAAACGAGCGCCGTCGTCTGGCGACGCAATCGGGCAAGGGCCATCACGAGCATATCGAGATTGCGGCTCGGCGCAAGCCCGCCCTGATAAAGCAGAACCGGCACATCGGCGGGAAGAGAAAGTGCTGCGCGTAGACGGTTTCTTTCTTCGCGTACCGGCGCTCCATCGCGGCGCTCGGCATTGTGAACGATGACTGGGTCGGCAATGCCATGGCGTCTTGCCAGTTCCCGGCCGATCGAAGCATTGACGGTAATGACAGCATCGGCCTTGCCGATATGGCGCGCTTCCACCCGCCGCCACGCTTTTTGTTCGTGAGCGGAAAATTCCTGCTCGGGAAAAAGCTCGTGACTGTCGAATATGACCTTTCCACCATGGCGCTCGCGCGCCGCGAGCGCGACAGGCAGCATGGGCAGATCATGGGCGATATAGAGCCGCGCGGGTGCTTTTTCTATCGCGCCCCGGAACAGCAACGGATAGGGCCGCTCCGGCCCACCCGCGAGCGTGCGAACTGCAAGGCGCATAAAGCCGCGCAAAAAAGGCAGGCGATCGCGAAGGAACCGATAAACACCAAGGCCCGCCGCAAGAAAAGAGGGGCCGTCATACTGCGCGCCGGAAAGCCGGACAGAGGCGGGCTGAACGCCAGCCGTCGGCCGCGCGCCGATCCGCGTGATCCAGTCCGGTTCGCCTTCCAGCGCGCCCTCGGCCGGCGCGAAAAGGCGCACCGAAAGCCCCGCGTCCCGCATTGTCCCCGCCGCAAGCATGATGCGCCGGTCGATCTGACGATCAAGGGTGAACATCACGATATCGGCATGGCTCATAAAGGCTCACCAGCCAGAATGGTGCAGATTTCGTGCGCGGCATGGCCCGCGCCATAGTCGGCGATATCCTGGCGCTCGTGGTCTTCCCCCTGCTCCGTCCACAGGCGGTTCCAGCCCGCCGCTATGGTTTCGACCCATTCGGTTTCCCCACGCAGGGTGACGCATGGCTTGCGGTGGAAATAGGCCTCTTTCTGCAAGCCACCTGAATCGGTGAAAACCTTTGTGCAGTTTTCCAAGATCGCTGCCATATCAAGATAACCGACGGGATCGATGATGGTCAGCCCGTCAAGCGAAACACCAAACCATGCCGCCGCACTGCGCGTGCGTGGATGCAGCGGCAGCACCACTTGCCGCTCGCCCGCGGCCTCGCGGAGATAATCGATGGCACGCACCAGCGCCTCTCGCGTATCGGTATTTTCGGCACGATGGAGCGTTGCCACCGCATAATCGCCCGGCGCAAGCGAGAGACGTCCCAGAATGCTGGATTCCTGGCGCGCCCGATGGGTTGCATCCAGGGCTGCATCATACATCACGTCTCCGACATGAAAGACGCCCTCTTTAATCCCCTCGCGCTCAAGATTGCGTATCGCCGTCTGCGTGGGACAAAACAGCCATTGACTGACATGATCAGCAAGAACCCGGTTAATCTCTTCGGGCATGGCGCGATTGAACGAGCGCAAGCCCGCCTCGACATGGGCGATGGGAATATGCAGCTTGGCGGCAGCGAGCGCGCCCGCCAATGTTGAATTCGTGTCGCCATAGATAAGCACGATGTCGGGCTTTTCCGCCAACATGACAGCCTCGACCTCCGCCAGCATCCGCCCGGTCATCTCGCCGTGAGAGCCACCATGGATATCGAGATAGTGATGCGGGCGCGGAATGCCGAGTTCGCGAAAGAAGACATCTGACATATTGTCATCGAAATGCTGGCCCGTGTGCAGCATGATTTCCTCAAGCCCCGGCGTTTTGACAATTTCACGCGAGACCGCAGCAGCCTTGATAAATTGAGGCCGGGCGCCGACGATGGAGAGGATTTTTTTGGTCATGTCGTGCTGTTCTCTGCCTCGCTCGCAAGTAGATGGCGAATTCTCTGCTCACCTGCTGTGCGTTTGGCTTCAAGTTCTTCAGAAAGGTCCAGCAGTTTTTCTATTCTCTGTTCGGCCGCGGCGCGTCCTGCCTCCAACTCTTTGTTCTGAACAAGGAGCGCTTCGATTCTCTTTTCAGCCGCGGCGCGTTCCGCCTCCAACTCATTGTTCTGAACAAGGAGCGCCTCGATTCTGTCTTCGGCCGCTCCGCGTCCCGCCTCCAACTTATTGTTCTGAACAAGGAGCGCTTCGATTCTCTCTTCGGCCGCGGCGCGTCCTGCCTCCAACTCTTTGTTCTGATCAAGGAGCGCCTCAACCCGCTCTTCTCCCTCTTTACGCTTTGCCTCAAGTACCTCTGTGATACCCAAAAGTTCCTGCTCCCTACGCTCGGATATGGAACCTAGCGAGAAAGCAGACATATATTCGGGTGTGAGGGGATTGATTTCGCCATCCAGCATGATCGAGTCGAGTCGCTCGATTGCGGCGCCAACATGCATCACATATCCAAACGGTGATGCGGAGACCGGCGGAATCTTGAGCCATCCATCCACCTCACGCTCAAGTGGCACAGTTTTCTGCATTATAGGATCGAACATAACCAGGGGTATCTCGCCGGGTACGGGGCGAAGACGTGCAGGAAGACGAGGAAAAAGAAGCGTTGCGGCCTCTGGCGATTCTGAAATTACCCGGAAATTCTTGCCGTAACTGGTAGGATCAGGGATGCGCGGAATATCTTTGAGTATAACTTGTTCTGGAAGGGGGGCGGGTGATCCAGTCGTTTCTTCGTCAGGTAATGAAAGTGTTGAAGCATGAATCGTCTTGTCAAAGAGCATGACAATTTCGGAGTGGCGAGGCCAGGGAACCTTGCCCTTGGCAGCAAGCGCATAGTGCAGTGCGTCCAATCGGCGCCCTATAGCTATTGATTCCTGCGACAGAGCAGGCGGGTGATATGCAGTTCCACAATTCGGGCATAGCGCATGTTCAAACGGATAGTAACGGCCGTTGATGAGATGTCGTAGTTTAACGAGCAGCGGTGAACTAATCTGCCAGCGCGCCCCGCAAAAAACATGCGCCGCCACGCCTGCCCGCTCATGCCATAGTTGCGATAGACTTGCAGCAGAATAGTTACGCTGATGCCAATGCACATGGAACAGGTTGTTACAAGAAGCGCAATCAACTGTCGCTACGTCGAGTAGCTCATCATATGGCACAGCAATAAGCAACCAGCGTGCGGAAACGCGGTCAAGCTCATCCAGCGTTTTTGCGTAGGAGCTATCCGGAATATGCTCTAGGACATCCGTAGCTATTACCAGATCGAATTCCCCATCTGCGAAAGGAAGTGCCTGAAGATCGGCAACCTGGGTAGGATGGCGTACATGTGAGAGGGCGGCGGGCGAGATGTCGCAGCCAACAATACGGCGATCCTCCGGGAGAAAATTGGTAATTGCACCATTACCGCAACCGGCATCCAAAATACTGCGAGCCCCTTCAGGAACCAGCGAAAGAACGCTATCGCGCACCCCTTTGGCAGAGGCATCGATATCGCCGCCCCAGAGCACTTCCTGTTTATAGTAAAAGCCAGAATCCGGTTCTTCCATTCTTGTATCCCTATGTGATAAATCGTTGCCATACAGCATCGTGGAAGAATTCACCGACTTCCAATGACGCACCCGGCTGGGTCATGACTTTCAAGCGGAAACGTCGGTCAAGCACATGCAGGGGCTCTGCACCATGGCGATGCTCATCCTGCAGATTTTTGAAGATGCCGACAGAAACAATATACTCCATCGCTCCGAGGCGCACTGGCGATAAGGTCACTTGATCACGATGACGTCCGGCGGAACGGGAGGACGGTGAACTGACGATCTGCGCTGCACAACGTCCATCCATCCGGTAAATTGCTACGACAATCCGGCAGGATTCAATTTCGATGTCTGCTTCCCAATTGATTTCAATTGTCGCATCCTCCCCGCAAAGAAATGCGCGGCGTTCTTCTTTCTGTTCATCTTCGAGAGAAAAGAAACTTACGGTTTGGATTTTAACGCCGCCCTCACCATAAGAATCGCCATCCACAATATGATCATCATTCCGGGCGGACGCGGCGTCTTCGGCAGGGCTTTCGGGTAAACCTAACAGCTCGCGCGGCAGCGAGATGCGCTCCATGTTCCATGCGCTGTCATAGTCGGGTGAAAGTGTTGCCACTGTGCTATAGGTCTCACCCGATAATATCTCGACCCGCACCTCCTCGCCATCGGCTACGGCATGTTCAATATCAAGATAAACAGGCCCGGATATCGCATGGCTTGTCGGCAGGTTGATAGCAAAAGGTGCATGCAGATAGCGTCCCTTTTCATCAGAAAAATCGCGCCATACCACTTTGTCATTGCCTATTCTGGGGGGAGACCAGTTGGTAAAGCCTGGCGCATCCAGCAAATAGATAGCTTCCGCTGAATCATTGTCACGCGCATCCCCAAGCCGCAAACAAGCTTGCTCCTGCCCGGAAAAGGAAAGACGAAGCGAGCGGATAGAGTGACGTTTTTTGGGCGCAGATGGGGCGCCGGTTACAAAGCGGCCAGTCAGAATGGTCTTGTCAGGCCCTTTTTCGGCCGCGTCAGGATTTATGCCGGAGCCTGAAGCTTTCAGGCGCATATCTTCCTGTCGGCGAACTGCCCCCATATAGGATTTGCACAAGGTCAGCGTATCGCCTTCGGCAACAAGACGGCCCCGGTCAATCCAGGCGGCGCGGTCGCACATCATCTGAACCGAAGCCAGATCATGCGAGACAAGAATCAATGTCGCACCGGCGCTTGTCATTTCCTGCATTCGTCCCGCTGCCTTGATCGAGAAATAGGCATCGCCAGCGCCCAATATTTCGTCAACAATCAAAATGTCGGGCCTAACGCTTGTTGCAACGGTAAAAGTCAGACGCGCCTGCATGCCGGCCGAATAGGTCCGAAAGGGCTGGTGAATGAAATCGCCAAGCTCTGCAAACTCGATAATCTCCCCGGTTTTCGTTTCACTCGCCCTGCCGGTCAATCCGAGATAGGCAAGCGAAGCACGCACATTCTGCATGCCGGTCAGGTCGGGATGAAAGCCGGTGCCAAGCTCCATAAGGGCCGTCACACGCCCGGCAACCCGCAGCGAACCGCCGCTTGGGCGTATCAAACCGGCAATAAGTTTGAGCAATGTGCTCTTGCCCGCGCCATTGCGGCCAATAAGGCCAACACGCTCCCCGCGCTTCATGGTCAAATTGACATCACGAAGTGCCCAAAAATCCCGGGCAGATTCCCGTGGGACTGCTACCCCCAGAGCATTCAGCACACGCCAGCCCTTGGAGCTGAATAGCCGATAATGCTTGCTGACATCTTGCAGCGAAATGATGGGGTCAGACATGGTCGGTTGCCATTGCTTTTAGGCGCTGGATGAGCGTGAAGCCCAAGAGGAACAGCGCCAATGAAACGCCACCGAACGCGAGAAGATGGCGCCAGGGAATTACGCCGAAGTGAATGAGATCGCGGTAAATCGAAATCATGTAGTAAAGCGGATTTATAACCATAATCGGCATCATTTCCGGCGGGATCATGTCATTTGTATAGCCAATGGGCGAGACAAGCATCAAAAAAAGAATAAGTGGCGAGACCAGATTGGAGATGTCGCGGAAAAAAACATTGAAGATTGATAATATCCAGACGATTCCGACAGAGAAAAGGAATTGCACAAGAAACGCGAGGGGCAGAGCAAGTTGCGTCCAGAGCGCTTCGCCCCGGGCAATGAGAATGCCCATCAGCAAGGCAAGCCCGACCAGCATGGTGACCGAGGATACCAGCACCGATTTCATGGCAATGAGTTCGACCGGGAAGATTGTCCCTTTCATGAGCGAGCGGTTATCCACGAGACTGCTCACGCCTGAAGACAGCGCTTCGCTAAACCCCAGAAAGGGAATGAGCCCGGAAAATATGATGAGCGTATATTCAAACGAACTCTTCCCCGGCAGACGGATTTGCAGGATCAGGTTGAATACGAGGCTATAGAGCCCCAGAAATAATATTGGGAACAGCACTGTCCAGGCAAGGCCAAAGAAACTTGCCGCGTGACGCTGGCGCAGATCGTAGAGAAACGTCGCGATCAGCGTTTTTCGATGCTGCCAGATGAGGGTAAAAGGTAAAGTCACGGCCACTCTCCGCCTGATTTTGCGCAAGTCTGAAGATCAAGCGTACCTAATTCATCTGGCTCCACGCGGGATTTGCGGATAACGCCGCCGGTTTCCGCCCCGAGTGCGGAGATTTCATTATAGTAGACGTAACCAAGCTCTGTATTGTTTTCAAAGGCCATTCCATACAGCATCGGCGAGTCATTGCCACTCGCGTCAATATGCAGCGGATTGCCGGGTAATTTGATGAATGCGCCAGTAAAATCGCGGCAATAAGCGTTCCACACATGCCGTTCATCGGCGATCATTTCTTCCAGAAGGAACAATTGCACATCCTTATGAACAACGCCACCGATTGTATAGATTCCGGCCTTTGCCGCCCCGCGAGACGCCCAGACGCTGTTGGCCGCTGTCCATTGCGTGCCATCAGGTGAACGCGCGGACATAATGGCCTGAACACTGCCTTCATTGACCACATAGAACACTTCAAATCCACCATCCGGGTGGCGCATGAGCAACGGGTCGAGGACAAGGAGATCGCGCAGCACGGCTTGCGGCGCGCTCCATTGCGCGCCATCAGACGAATGGGACAGATAAAGCGTATCATATGTCACACTGGCTTTCGAAGCTGCCGCAAAAACCATGGTGTAACGCCGCGCGCCATTTTCCTCAAAGGCGATGACATTCGGGAAGGCATAATTGCCAGTAAAGGGTAATGTGCCATCGTCAAAAATCTGGCCCTGCCGCGTCCAGTTCTCGCCCATTTGAGAGGTGGCGAGATAAATCCGCCAACGACCATCTTCCCCGATGGCAGAATATAAAATCCGCTTCCCATCCGGCGTTGTGATAACACTCGGATATTCGACATGCCTGGATTCTTGCGAGTTAGGCACGAGATCAAGCACAGGCGTCGCCTCGTCAATCCACTCAAACTTGTGATCCGGAAGAGCTGCGAACGGCACCAATTGCGCCGATTGCCGCCAGCTATTGGCGACACGTGTAAGAGGCTTGGAGCTGGAAAGCGTGCCGAGGATCTTTGCGAGTTGAAAATTATCATCCCAATATTGGGGGTTCACTGCCGGTTTCGCGCCTTCCATAACACTTGCTGCACGGATCGATTCGCCGAGAGGAAAGGTGAATGTTGGCGCCGCTCCATTGATCTGTCCTATCGCCATATATTCAGCTCCTGTATAGAACTGGACATCAAGCGACCGGTTATCCTCGATAGCGGCTTCGATATACAAAGAGAGGTGTTCGACGCCTTCAGGAATGGTGAAAGTAAAGGGGGCGTGGTTGTATTCACCCTGATCTGGAATATAGCGCCGGAAGGTTTCATCTCCCTCGGAGTCCTTTTCGCCCCAGTTCTGATAGGCCGGATCATTCCATATATGGGTCGGGCTCGACATGGTATCATCACCGTCACTGCCAATATCGAGCCTGGCAATCACCTCGTCATCTGAACGCAATTCAAGTGTGTGGATTTTGGCCTTTGCCGCGCCAACAATGCGAAACAGGACTTCTGCGCGTTTCGGAGCGAGTGAATAACGCGAAATAATCGTCCTGTGGGTAGAACTGGCCAGCGTATAGCGCTCAATATTGTTTTCATACCAGCGCGTGGCCTCATCAAAGAGTTTGAGCGCGTCATCATCGGCAAAAATGCGTGCATAATCATGCAGGGCAATCGCCGCCACCGCCGAGCCATTAAGCACATGGGTCGCGGGCTCAGTTGGATATTCCTCGAAGGTGACGCCATCCGTATCGCGCCCGGCAAAACCGCCCTGATCCTTGTCTACGAGATAGCTGCGATAGGTGGTCCGCGCCGCATCAGCCCAACGCGCCTCACCCGTCGCCTCGTAAAGATAGCTGAACAGCCCCACTGCCAGCCCTTGCGTAAGACCCGAAACCCAGGGCGCTTTCATCTCATAAGGCCAGAAGGTTACAAGGTCCCATTGAAAGGGGAAGAACAGCCCGCGGTGTCGCCACTCGGCATGGTCAAGCAGCCATTGCCCGTGTTCCGCTGCCGCCGCCCGATTTCCGCGCAATATCAAGAGCAATCCGTCCGAGGCAACCTTTGTCGGATGATCGAGACATGATTTTCCTTCCGATTGCCAACCGATACGTGGTGCGACGCATGGCGTGACTTCCGGTGTGGTTTCCGTTCCAAAAGCATGCGTAACATCGCCATAAAACATCTGCAAGCCGCGCAGCTTTGCATCTGCAAATGCCAGCGTGGAAAAACAGAATGTCCATGCAGCAAGAAATGCAGCAAGGGCAAGACGAAACCAGGCGGTCATATATTGTGAATCCCTTCGGGCAAGCGCGCATAAATTTCCAGAAGCTTCTGCCCCTCCACATCCCAGTTGAGACGCAAACCTGCCTTGCGCGCGGCGGATTTGAGGGTGGCAAGGCGGTCTGGCTCTTCAAAGATTGAACAAACCGCTTCCGCCAAAGCCTCGGGGACATTCATATCAGCGACAAGGCCAAATCCATATTCATCGGCAATATCACGCAGAAATGGCAGATCATTGGCAAGGAACGGCACACCGGCCACGGCAAATTCAAACAGCTTGTTGGGGCTGCAATAGAGGTGATTGAGATCGACCGGACGATAAGGAATGACGCCCAGATCGGCTTCCCATGTGAGTTCTGCCAGCTCATCCGGCTCCATGCGACCCATAAAAATCACGCGCCCGTCATCCGTGCCCTGCTCGCGGCTGATCGCCTTTAATTGCGGCTCGCAATCGCCATAACCAACGAGCACAAGATGAACGCCTTCTGGGAAATGCGCTGCCGCCCGCACCAGCACATCAATGCCGCGCTCGGGCGACATCCAGCCCTGATAAAGCACGATGCGCGCCGCCTCAGGCAGTTTCAATCGCGCGCGCAAACCGCTTGACGCGCGGTTGTTTTCTTCTGCGAGCGGGGCGGCATTCAAAAGAACGGACGGAATTTTGCAATTATAATCACGCGCCATGATGCCTGCAATATAGGGATTGACGGTGATCGCCGCATCCACTGCGTGAATGAGGCGTTTTTCCTGCCGTTTATAGCGCCGCTGGACCCAGCCGGGCAGGATCTCTTGTCCGTGATAGAGTTCATGCGCGTCATAGACGAGCGTAGAGCCAAGCCGCTTTTTCACCTCAATGCCAACCCGCAGCAGTGGGAAATCATGAACATGCAGCACATCAAATCGCCGTGTCACAATCTGACGCAGCACAAAATGCTCAAAACTTGTTAATCCCGTAACAAGTGCGAGGGCCTTGCGTGTCGCACGCCATAAATAAGGCCAGGAACGGTTGTTGCGGTACTTGACGAAAGAGAGCAGCCTCTGCGCGCGCGTATCGTTCCAGTCAAACACGAAGCGGGAGATGTGGATGCCATCCAGGTCATAATCTGCCGGTTTCGGGCATTCAAACCCGGCCAGTATTTCCACCTGATGCCCCGCATCACGCAGGCTCATAGCCTCCTGAAGAATGCGCCGGTCGATCATCAAATGATCGGTGGATATCATTAAAACACGTTTTGGCATGGAGGCACTCGGTGTTGGCCCGCTTGCTCTGTTGGCTTTTTGAGTATCTTTGGTCTTGGACGACACGCTATCGGCCAGATATTTGTATATCGCTTCAAGTTTTCCGGTAACCGCTTCCCAGCTTTGCGTTTTCGCGATTTTTCCCGCCAATGTTCCAATATCGAAGTCGTTGTGGGTTTTTGCCATACGCACAACGCCTTCGCTTAATCCCTCCTCGCTATTTGGAACGATTAAACCGTTTTCTCCGTCGATGACAAAGTCTTCTGGTCCACCGCAGGCAGTTGTCAGAACAGGGCGCCCACAGGCGAGCGCTTCAAGTGCCACAAGGCTGAACGTCTCTTTATGGCTTGAAACGACGAGAAAATCATGCGCCCACATCGCCGCTGCAACGTCCGGCCGTTCTCCGGCTGGCAGGAAAGTGACATGCGGGCCCATGCCAATTGTATCGGCGAGTTCCCGCACGCCATCCAGTTCCCCGCCGCCCATCAGCGTCAGGTCCACCTCCGCGCCTTGCACATTCGCTCGCGCAAGCGCCCTGATAAGGCGATCAACGCCCTTGACCGCACTCACATGACCCACCCACAACATGCGTGCGCGCGCGCTTCTGGTTTGCCGCATCCGCTCTGGTGTGGGCCTTTGCGTCGAACCAGAAAAGTCTATCAGTTCTTCGTCTGCCTGGCCCTTCGGTTCGTCAAGACACTGCGGGATCTCAGGTGCTGTTGGGTGAGCAGGAAAATAAATGGTGGGATCGACGCCATTGCCGAGCACTTCCGCACGCTCAGCCACAGCGCCCAATTCCGCGATCATGTCGTTGCGCAGGGCCTGGCTCACCGCCAGCACCCGATCTGCCTTTCGCACCGCTACGCCCGTAAAATACCGCATGGCGACATTGCGTGTGAGAACCGAAAACGGACCCATGTGTTCCGTCAGCACAACCGGGCAGCCATATCGCTTCCCCAGTTGAACTGCCGTATATCCATCTAGAAAAGAGGTATGGGCGTGGATGATATCGAAAGGAAATCTGGCCCGAGCCGTATCGATTACACGCAGCGCTGCTTGCAAGTAAGATATGGCATGAACAAAATTGCGGAAAACACCGCCCACGCAATAAGGAAAGTACATAACCGGCACCCCGTCATGTTGGCACCAGCGCAGAGGCTGTTCCTGCCAAGCACGAAGTCCCTTTATAATGCGACGTGGCTTGCGCGTAGATATCCAGAACGGCTCACCAGACAGGACCGCAACCACGTTCCCCTGCTGCCTGAGTGCCTTGACCTGCTCATGAACAAAAATCCCGCCTATTGGGTAAGAGTCGCGCGGATACATATGCGACAGAACAAGAACGCGCGGGGGGGTCATGCATCAACACATTCTTGCGCAAGCATTTTTCTGTAATCGCCCGCACGATCATGGAAAGTCTGCTGCCACAATTCAAGGCTCAGAAGGCCCCATGTCTTGCGCGAAAAGGAGGCCTCGCGGTCGAAATTAGCCAAAACCGCGTCAGCATTGATGTAGGCACGGTGGCGCTCCTTCATGACGCAGAAGGTTTCTGCAATCATGCCGTTCAATGGCCCGGCAAACCATTCCTTGAGGGGCACAGGAAAACCCATCTTATCGCGCCGCTCAAGGATTGGTTTTGGTAATATATCGGCATAGACATTCTTGACGAGTTGTTTCAGACGACCACCGGGGAATTTGATATTTGCCGGCAGCGTTGCGGCAAATTCCACCAACGAATGGTCAAGAAATGGCACGCGGCTCTCAAGGCCATGCGCCATGCTCATACGATCCTCGACTGTAAGCAGGGCCGGCAACAGGCATTTGAAATCAAAATGCGTCATGGCATCGAAATAAGACTGCTTGCGCACATTGGCTTCGTTGTTGAATATCCCCTGGAACGTGCCAAACACGGATGCCATATTGAGTTCGTCCCAAGCAATTTCTTCTTGCATATCATTGGCGCGATTGGCGAGGCGGAAATAGCGCTCGTCCATTGGCCCAAACAAGCCGTCGCGCCAGAATTCACGCATCAAGGGCTTGTATTCTCGCAACAATCCGAGATTGGGAACGATCGATTCAATCGTAACGATAAAATTGCCGTTCTTGTAGTTCCCGTCAATCGCCGCTTTGATACTTTGCTCGAAATAGGCTAGGAGATAACGGGCATAGCCACCAAAAATCTCGTCGCCGCCCTGTCCGCCAAGAACGACGCGAACATGCTCGGAGGCAAGTTTCGAGACCATGAATTGGGGGAAGGAGCCTGGCCCCGCAATTGGGAAATCAAGATGATAGATGACATCGCCTATATGGCGACGAAAATCTTCATGCCCGATATCAGCAACATGCAACTCGCCGCCCATAGCATCCGCCGCCAGGCGCGCATAGCCACTCTCATCATAACCGGGATATTCGGTGAACCGCCCGTTGAAAGCCAGACGGTTGGCGCCATCATGACGTGCGGCGAGCACCCCCATCAGGCTTGAATCGATGCCGCCCGAAACATAGGCGCCGACAGGCACATCGCTGCGCAAATGCATACGCATGGAATCGTCAAGAATACCGCGCAACCGCTTCTCAAACCAGGCCGGGCTGTGGTCTTCATCCACTTCATAGCGGACATCCCAATAGCGTCGAACCTTGACCTTGCCATCTTCAACGACCAGCATATGGCCGGGCGACAGTTCCTTGATGCCCCGAAACAGCGTGTTCTCGCCGATGCAGTACTGGAAGGTGAGATATTCGGCGAGCGCGGACTCATCGGTCGCGATCTCCGGGAGGGACGGCAAGAGCGCCTTTGCCTCGGACGCGAAATAGAAAATGCCGTCAACCGTGGTGTAATAGAAGGGCTTGATGCCAAAACGATCGCGCGCGCAGAAGAGGCGCTGCCTTCGCTGATCCCATATCGCGAAGGCGAACATGCCGATAAGATGCTCAAGGCAATCCTCACCCCAGCGATCATAGGCGGCAAGAACAGCTTCCGTGTCCGTCTTGCTACGAAACGTCCAGCCTTGCGCTAATTGTTCGCGTAATTCGACGAAGTTGTAGACCTCGCCATTGTGGATGATGCAATCGCCAGATTGCGCCTCCATCGGCTGCGCGCCCGCCGAGGACAAATCGATGATGCTCAACCGGCGATGGGCAAATCCGACATGCTGCTCTGGCGTTTGCCATGTGCCCGCCCCATCTGGCCCGCGATGGGCAATGAGTTGGTTCATGACCCTGAGTCGACGGCTCATATCCGCGACGGGTCCGCCATCAAGGTGGATCAGGCCAGCAATTCCACACATGGCTCAGGCTACCTGGAAGCAGAAGGCACGGGCGGCAGAAATGATGCGATCCTGAGTATCCGTGTCGAGATAAGGATGCATCGGCAGGCTTATCACTTCGCGGGCAAGTTTGTCGCTGATCGGTAGCCCGCCTGGCGCAACCGGATACTGACGATAGCCCGTCTGCCTATGCATCGGAATGGGATAATAGACTGCCGTCGGAATGCCAGCCTCTTTCATATGTGCCGCAAATTTCTCGCGCTCGGCAACGCGGATCGTATATTGTGCCCACACCGAAGACAGGCCATCCGGCACCACAGGCGTTTTGATGACGTTAGCGAGTTCCTGAGTATAACGCACGGCCACCCGATCTCGCGCTACGATCTCGTCGGGAAAGATAGCGAGCTTTTCGATCAGGATGGCTGCTTGCATGGTGTCGAGACGGCTATTCACACCTACGCGCACATTGTCGTATTTATCGGTTCCTTTGCCATGGACCGCAATCGAGCGCAGAAGTGCCGCCTTCTCGTCATTATCCGTCAGTATCGCGCCGCCATCGCCATAACAGCCAAGTGGCTTGGCCGGGAAAAAACTGGTCGTCGTGTAGTGGCCAAGCGCTCCAGCAAAACGCCCCTTGTAGCGCCCGCCGAAACCCTGCGCCGAATCGGCGATCACGATCAGGCCATGGCTCGCTGCAAATTCATTGATCGCATCATAGTCAGCCGGTAGGCCGAACAGATCGACAGGGATTACAGCGCGCGGGTTCAATCCAAGTCTGCTCGCCTCCGCAACAGCAGCAGCCAGGCTATCCACGTCCATATTGAACGTGTCCTCGCGCACATCGACGAAAACCGGCGTTGCGCCGGCAAGCGGCGCGACTTCAGCAGTTGCCACGAAGGTAAAGGCGGGCACGAATACGGCGTCTCCAGCCCCCACCCCCTCCGCCATCAGGGCGAGGCTTAGCGCGTCCGTGCCGTTGGCGCAGCTTATGGCATGGCGGGCGCCGCAGAACGCAGCAAGCCGCTCTTCGAATGTCCGCACTTCCGGCCCGGAAATGTAAGCTCCATGCTCCAGCACGCGAGCCACGGCATCCGGAATACGTGATCCAAGCGCCGCCGCCTGCGCCTTGAGATCGATAAACGCAACTGACATCAAGCAACCTCTTGCAACAGCAAAGCATCCTCATCGAGGCGATAGCGCGTTCCGGTTTCCGGGCACGAAAAATCACTCCCAAGCCGGTGACCCGCCTTGCTCATCCAGCCGACGATCCGGGCGGGATTGCCAACGACCAGCGCATGGGCCGGAACATCTTTTGTTACAACCGCGCCAGCCCCAACGAAACTGTATTCGCCAAGAGTCGTTCCGCACACGATGGTCGCGTTGGCACCGATCGTTGCCCCGTGCTTGACCAATGTTGTGCGAAATTCGTTCTTACGTTCGATTTCGGCGCGCGGGTTATTGACATTGGTGAACACGCAGGAGGGGCCGCAAAACACCCCATCCTCCAGCATGACACCCTTATAAAGGCTGACATTGTTCTGGATTTTGCAATTGTCGCCAATGCTCACATCCGGGCCGATCATGACATTTTGTCCAACGCTGACATTGCGCCCAATCTTCACGCGCCCCAGCACATGGCTGAAGTGCCAGATCTTGCTTCCAGCGCCGATCTCCGCGCCATCATCGACAATCGCGCTGTCATGCACGAAGGCACCAGCAAATCGCTCCGCCTTTTCGGCGCCAAGCCCGACAACCTCACCCGATTTCAGGGACGCTTCGGCAGCATGAAGAAGCTTTAGGACGCGCACGCCCTCGGCGCCGTCGGTCAAGGCGCGCCCGCCTGCCGCGGCCACTTCCAGAAAGTGACGGCATTCGCATTTGAGCGGCTCATCCTGAGCGACAACCACCGCCTGCCCCTCCGCCTTGACGGGCTCCGGCACGCCACCTTGCCAATCGATGCGATGGGGGTAAATCGTCAGCTTCCGTTCCCAGGGCTGGCCGTCGTCGAACACCGCCATGGCGCGCTCACCAACCGCGACCAGCTTCTGCTCCTTGAAAGGATGCAGCCAGGAAACGAAAACATGCGCTTCAACGCCGCTCGCAAACGAGACATGCGCCGTAGCCGTATCGCACAATTGCTTGTGGAGCCAAGCTCCGCCCGTGGCGTAGACACGCTCCGGTTCTTCGCCCACTAGCGCCAGAATCATTGAGAGGTCGTGCGGCGCAAAGCTCCACAGTACATCCTCTTCGCGGCGGATTTTACCGAGATTGAGCCGATTTGAATAAACATGCCGCAATTGCCCGAGATCGCCTGCCGCAACCATCTCGCGCAGCTTCACGAACACCGGATGGTATTGCAGCAAATGCCCAACCATGAGCACGCGACCAGCCTCGCGAGCCGCGCGCTCCATTTCGCGCGCTTCATCGAGCGACAGGGCGATGGGCTTTTCCACAAAAACGTGCTTACCGGCCCTGAGCGCCCTCAGGCCAAGTGACGCATGCAGCCATGCCGGTGCGGCAATAGCGACAGCCCCGACAGCCGGATCAGCGAGAATGGCTTCAACAGAACGCGCGGGCGCGCCATATTCGTGCGCCATGTATCTGGCCACATCTGGATCGGGGTCATGCACCGCCGCCAGCGCACCCAAATCATGGAACGTTCGAACGAGGTTCTTGCCCCAATAACCGCATCCCAGTACAGCCACATTCATCATTGCAACTCAACCCCATCACGCCCTGACAATACGGTCCAGGCTACCGGAAACCGCACGCGTTGCGTTGCGCGTATCAACCACCACTCCGCTCCAATTGACCAGGGACTGATAATCGACTTCGTCATGGTCAGTGCAGATAAGAACCGCATCGAACCCTTCTATTGTTGCCTTGTCGAAGTTCACCGAACGCATGCCCGCGTACTGATTGTGCTCGCGCGTATGGCCAATGACAGGAATGAAGGGATCGAAATAGGCAACATCCGCCTTGCGCGCCTGAAGCATCTCCATGATGACGAGAGCTGGACTTTCTCGCATATCGTCCACATTCTTTTTGTAGGCGATGCCGGCAATCAGAATGCGCGCGCCCTTCAGTCCCTTGCCAAGACGATCATCCAGAGCAAAAGCAAGCCGCTCGACCACATAGGACGGCATCGCTGTATTGATTTCGCCAGCCAGTTCGATAAAGCGCGTAGTGATCGAATATTCGCGCGCCTTCCAAGTCAGGTAGAAGGGATCGATGGGGACACAATGCCCGCCAAGGCCCGGGCCCGGATAGAACGGCATATAGCCAAAAGGCTTAGTCTTGGCCGCATCGATGACCTCCCAGACATTTATACCCATGCGCTCGAACACGAGTTTCAACTCATTGACGAGCGCAATATTGACCGAGCGGAAAATATTCTCGCTCAGCTTGACCGCCTCCGCCGTTGCCGCCGAAGAAACTGGCACTACCTTTGTGATAAAAGAGCCATAAAGCTCCTGCGCGAGCACCCGGCTTGCTACATCATCAGCGCCGACCACCTTGGGTATTGTTGCCGTCTCGAAATTCGGATTGCCCGGATCTTCCCGCTCTGGCGAAAAGGCCAAGAATATATCGCGCCCGACCTCAAGCCCACTCCCCTCCAGAATGGGTTGCACGACTTCCTTTGTCGCACCCGGATAGATTGTAGATTCTAAAACTATCAACTGCCCCGCGCGCAAATAAGGAAGGATGCTTTCCGTCGTGGCAATGACATAGGAAAGATCGGGTTCGCGATAGCGCGTCAAAGGCGTCGGCACGCAGATCAGCATGACGTCGACTTGGCGAAGGATAGAAAAGTCGCCCGTTGCGGAAAAGCGATCACTATCGCTCATCGCCTGAACGCCCGCATCCGGGAAATGACGAATATAGGATTTCCCGGCGTCCAGGGCGTCGACTTTATCCGAGTCTATGTCGCAGCCGACAACAGAAAAATCCGCCCGCCACAAGCCGCGTACGAGCGGCAGCCCGACATAACCCAGCCCTATAACGCCGATTGTCGCCTGCCTCTGGGTTATACGAGAAAGAAGTTCCCCGGCGCCATGTAATCCTGTCGAAGCGCCGATGTCGTCGACAAGAAAGTCAGCGGCACTATCTTTCGCAGAAAACTCAAAATCCACAGATCACCCCCAAAACACAACGACCGACCAGAAGACTTCGAAAGAAGTCGCGGAGGCCACGGATCCGTCCAAACCAGATTATCATGCTCTACTCCTAACCTTCCAAAACCCGAAAATTCTGGTGTCTTATGCTACGCAAGTTGTCTGATCGCAACCCAATATGTCGATCGGGGCGTGAAATAATGCGCTGGATCACCAATGATCGCGCCAAGCCTTTCATGGACTGGTTCATGCAGAGTGGATGGCCAAATCGCAATGTGCAGATGGCGCGCATGATGGCAGTCGGCGAGCCACGCTTCATCAACCGACATTTCCCATATAACCTTCACTTGGTCGCCAATTTAGCAGCTCCCGTTACCAGAAAATAGAATTTTCTTCGATCGGTGATGCGACAGCCTCGATTTGACGGTTTGGTCAAGCTCAGGCCCCTGTTGGCAGTTTTTTGTCGTCATCCGAACGCACTTCTCCCATCTGGTTCCCTGTGCTGTCGATGATCCCGGCCTACGCCGGAGCGGGTCTTCGTCGCAGGTCGTCAATCAGGCTCAGGATTTTCCGGAACAGTTCCCTCGGCACGGCGACCTCCGCCATTTGGAAAGTGGCATAGCGGCCATGGCGAACGACCTTGGCTCCGATCTTGACCAGCTTCTCGCTCAGCGTCGTCAGCGACCAATGCTCGACCTCTTCTGGCAGGGCCAATGTCCGCATGAAGTTGGCGAGGTTGTAGGCCAGGGCATGAAGCTGAAGGCGAACCTCGTTGTTGCGGAACTTGCGGCACGACAGCCGGGTCCACTTGATGGCGTTCTTGCCTTCCTTGATGTGCTGCTCCGCCGTGCCACGGTGATTGTAAAACGCCACAACCCGATTGGCAGGACGAGACAGGTTGGTGACGATGAAGCCGACGCGGGGGTACAACTCGCCGGGATGCCATTCGACCTTGGCAACGACGCGGCGTTTTCTGTTCCACGATCCGGCCTGATAGCTGAAGCTGGCGTAATAGCGCCGCACATGGTTCGGTGGGCGACCGACGGGGCGGGTCAGCAGATGAGCAATGCATCCCTGGAGAATCTTGTTCGCTTTGAGGCGGATGGCGTAAAGAAAACCTTCTGCTTCCAGAAACTCGTATATGTCCGGCGAAGCGAATGCCGCGTCGCCTCGAAAATAAAGCCGAACCTTCCTTTCCTTGTAGCGGTTCACCACCGGCTCCAGAACAGCACGCCAACCATCGGCGCTGTGGACATTGCCGGGGCGCAGGGAGCATCTTTCCAGATCACCGAATTGGTTGAACAGGAATAGCGGATGATAGCAGCTGCAGCCGAAGTGGCCGTTGTATGCCGTTCCCTCCCGTTCGCCATGGGTCGGGCTAACGCTACTGTCCATGTCGAGAATGATCATCTTCGGTGGACGGCGGTCATGAACACGGTCAATCCACGCCCCGCTCATGTCGGTCAGGGATTCAAAGTTAGCATCGGCCGCCAGAATCTCAGTCACGAAGCGCCCCATCTGGCTGCTTGATGCAGCCTGTCTTTCGACGGCCTTGCCGCCAACAACCCAACACATGGCGGGATCATGTCCCAGGCGCTCGGCATCGTTCACGTCTTCATACGGGCACAGCGATAGGGGGACCGAGCGACCACAAGATCGTCATCACGATCCACAGGGCCTACGAAAGCGGCCCTATCGATTTCGAACGTATGGCGAGACTGACAGCCCTTAGGCCGCATATCGCTCGTGCCGCCTTCATTTCCGCTCGCCTCCGGCTGGAGCAGGCCCGCGGCGCCGTGGAGGCGCTGGCGCGGATAGGACTTCCTTCCGCGGCTTTGTCGGGGCCGGGCCGGATAGCCATAGCCAATTCACTTTTCGATGCGCTTGTTCCCAAAATCGTTGTTGATAGCCCCAGCCGAATGCAGTTCGTTGATCGTGACAGCGACAAGCTGTTCCTCGCACAAATCCGCCAGACACTGGAGACCGGGCGCACAAGGCTGGGCAAGACCATTCCTATCAAGGCTTCTGAACTTCAGCCCGCCTTTGTGGTACATATTCTTCCGGTGGCGGGCGCAAGCCACGACATCTTTTCCGGCACCGAATGGTTGCTGATCCTCATTCCCGTCGAACGAACAGCGACAGTTTCGCCGGATTTGCTTGGTGGGCTTTTCGACCTCTCAACTGCCGAGGCCAAGGTTGCAAATGGCATATTGTCTGGGCGCAGTCTTGACGAAATTGCCGCTTCCTTCGGCCTCTCGAAGGAGACTACGCGTACTCAGCTGAAATCCGTCTTCGCCAAGACCGCTACGAAGCGGCACGTTGAACTGGTCAGCCTACTATCGGCGTCCACCATATTGTCAAAGTCACGTGACAATTAAGCCAAGGCAACAGATCGCGAGGGACCACGAGCTGCGCCGTCAATTTTTGCTGGAAACTGGATGCGGACCCGCGATTCAACACTTAATTTATCTACATATTTCAATTGTGTAAGTGTTCGCATCTTTTTCCTTGAAGGCGCGCCATTTCTTTCCATTAAAATCGGTCGATGATCACGCTTATTCCAACGCCGTGTTGAGCTTGGCTCCGTGCAGGCAAGCTGGCAGATCGCCGCTCCGATTCACGTTGATTGGCAGCCGAGAATAGCTCTCCCTCTCGTGAGGGGCGCAGAGGTAAGGCGGAGCCTTACGATAGGCCGGTTCGGCTTTGCATTGCTCAAAAGCCGTTCCGTCATCGACCAACTGCAATCTGTACATGCCGCTGCCCAATTTCATCTGCGCTGTAGATAAGCCGGTAAAACTGCTGTAGGCTGTTCTGGTTTTCCACATCAGGCCGGGAATGTAATTCTGCGTATTCGTTCTGCTCCAGCTTCCGCTAGGACCGTGGAAAATGCGCAGTCCATTGCTCGCAGCTATTTAATAGCTGTCGCGATCTTCAGTCTTTTCGTAAACATTCTATATCTGGCGTCCCCGATCTATATGCTTCAGGTATATGATCGCGTCGTACCCAGTCGCAGCACGAGTACCCTGCTGTTCCTGACGCTGATGGTTGTTGTTGCGCTGGCGGCGCTTTCTTCGCTCGATCTGGTTCGCGCGCAGATAATGTCCAGGCTTTCCGGACGTCTTGACCAGGTTCTGTCGAGTGCTGTCCTGGCGCTTTCCTTCCAGAGGGCGGACGATGCTGCAAAGCCGACGCTATTGCGCGATCTGGACGCGCTTCGGCAGTTCATCGCCAGCCCGCCACTTCTGGCGCTGTTCGATCTGCCGTTCGTTCCGATCTACTTGCTCGTCGCTTTCCTGCTTCATCCATGGCTTGGCTTTTTTACCCTGGGCTGCTGCCTGTTGCTGGCGCTTCTGGCGCTGGTCAACGAGTTGAGGCTTGCGCAGCCGCTTCGTGATTCGCGTGCCGCCGCCGTTCGCAGTCAAGCGTTCGCCGACATGGCAACCCGCAATGTCGAGGCCGTCATAGCGATGGGCATGCTCGACGGCGTGCTGCGTCGATGGTCCGAGGATCGTCTTGTCCATCGCGTTACACAGTCGACGGCCAGTGAGCGCTTGCTGGGGGCGGCAGGGCTTGCCAAATATCTGAGGCTGGTCATGCAATCCCTGGTGCTCGGCCTGGGCGCCTATCTGGCGGTGATGCAGCAGGTCAACGCGGGTGCCATTTTCGCGGGCAGCTTCCTTCTCGGCAGGGCGTTGCAGCCGCTCGAACAGCTTATCGGCGGCTGGCGCAACGCGATCGTCGCGCGTGCGTCCTATCTTAAATTGGTCAAGGCGTTGAACGCCGCCGACTCGGGCTCCAAAAAACTTGGCCTGCCTCGGCTGGAAGGAAATCTGGGGGTCGAAAACCTCCATGTTACGGTTCCCGGCGGTACGAAATTTCTTTTGAGAGCGGTTAGCTTCAAGCTGAAGGCGGGGGAGGTTCTTGGTGTCGTCGGCCCCTCCGGCGCTGGCAAGTCGTCGCTGGCCAAGGCGTTGGTGGGTGTATCGATGCCCGCCGCCGGTCTGGTGCGGCTGGATGGTGCCGATCTTCAAGCCCTGCCGCGTCATGAACGCGGGGCCGTTCTCGGCTACCTTCCGCAAGACGTGGAACTCTTTGCCGATACGGTGGCCGCCAATATTTCCAGGTTCCGTACGGGCGTGGACGAGGAGGTGGTCCTGGCGGCTCAACTGGCCGGCGTCCATGAGATGATCCTGCGCCTTCCCCAGGGTTACAACACGCAGATCGGTGAAGGAGGCGCGGTGCTTTCGGGTGGATACCGTCAACGGATCGCCTTGGCGCGTGCGGTGTTCGGTAATCCGAGCTTCGTTGTGCTGGATGAGCCGAGCTCCAATCTGGATGGTGATGGCGATATCGCGCTGGCGCGCTGTCTGGCTCAACTGCGCCAGCGCAGATGTACGGTCGTGTTGGTGTCGCACCGCCCGACGACCCTGTCCTCTGCAGATCACATTCTGCTCCTGAGGGAGGGAAAGGTGGAGGCTTTCGGTCCGAGGGACGAAATAGCTGCCAAGTTGATCGAACACAGGGAGCGCTCTCCCCGTATGATCGGTGATGCCAATGGCTGATACGATGCCGGCTGTTGGTGGGGGAAGGACCATAACGGTTGCCGAGGAGCCGATATCGCCGCGCGGCCCGATTACTGCCGGCATTCTGATTGTTGTCCTGTTCTTTGGGCTGTTCGGCGGCTGGGCGGTCTTCGCCCCCCTTAATGGCGCCATCATCGGAGACGGTACGGTTACCGTGGAAGGGAACCGGCGAAAGGTCGATCACTACGAGGGCGGTGTGGTTGAGCAGGTTAAGGTGCGCGACGGATCTTTCGTCACGGCGGGCCAGGTTCTTATCGCACTTGATGACACCAAGCTGCTGGCACAAACCGAAATCTACGGCCAGCAGCTTGCGGTTGCCCGCGCAACCGAAGCCCGCTTGATCGCCGAGGCGACCGGTGCGGCGGCAATCGAGTTCCCGGCTGTGCTGCGCGACGGGCTTCTCCCTTACGCTGCGGAAGCCATTGCCAGCCAACGCGAGGAGTTCAACGTCCGCCGCGAGGCCCTGGAAGGAGAACGAGGGGTTCTGCGCTCGCAGATCGAGGATTTGGAAAAGCAGATGGCGGGGCGCGAGCTCCAGATTACGTTGCTGCGGCTCCAGATCGAGTCGTTTGCAAGTGAGCTCGAAGGGTTGGACCAGCTTCTGTCGCAGGGACTGGCTACCCGCGAGCGGACACTGGCGCTGCAGCGAAACAAGACCGCTCTCGAAGCCCAGATCGCCGGCCATGAGGCGGACATGGCGTCTCTCAATACAAAGATAGCCCAGTCTCGCCAGAGGGTTTCACAAATTTCGCTGGATCGCCGCAGCGAGGTCACGCGGGAACTGGCCGATGTTCGACAGAAAATCCTGGACATCGTTCCCGTGCTTGATGTCGCCAAGCAGGGGTTGGCGCGGTCGTTAATCGTTGCCCCGATTGAAGGCCGAATCGTCAATCTCGCCACGTTCTCGCCGGGAGAAGTCATCGCCCCCGGCGAAACGGTTCTCGAAATTGTCCCGGATCAGGCTCCGTTGGTCGTCTCCGCCAAATTCAAGCTGGAGGATATTTCCGAACTGGAAGTCGGCAGCGCGGCTGAAGTGCGCTTCTCAACGCTGACGGAACTCTATGCTCCATCTGTCAAAGGCAGAATAACCACTGTATCTGCCGATCAGGTCGTCGATGATCGAAGCGGCTCGCGATATTATATCGCCCAGGTCGCCGTAAATTCGGAAGATATCTCCAGGGTTGGAAAAATTGAGATGTATCCGGGGATGCCGGCTACGGTTCTCGTTACAACGAGAAATAGAACGGCTCTGGAGTATTTGCTATCACCGCTCTTGTCGACGCTGGATATGTCCTTCAGGCAGGGTTAGTATTATTTTTGAATTTCCCTGTTTATTTTGAAGTTTAATTCTCGATGTTGGTTGTTATGCCTTGGATTTTCAAGTGAGAATGAAAATCTTGCCGAGAATTTTCTTGAATTTCTAAAATACTCCTGTTCTGTATGTCTGACTGTCAGGATGGTGAAGCTGTCATTGTGGCTTGATCGTGAATAGCCGAAGTTGACCTCGTCCGGACACACTTGATTTTTGTTTGGGCGCCCCGGCTCTTGGGGTGTTGGGAGGGATGACATGGCGACACTCGATATCTTTCAAGGCAAGCCCGACCACGATCTCCTGGCTTTGTTCGCTGCCGCTCTTGAATTCGGGAGCTTGAGCGGCGACGGCAGCTCGATGACCCTTACCGATGGCGATATTACCGTAACCCTGACAGGCATGGGGCTGGCGGGCGCTGGACGGACTATATCTGGCGGGCAGATTGGCAAGATACTAATCAGCCAGGCTGGTGTTCAGGTCGCCGAGTTGGATTATCAGAGCCTTGTGGGCACGGCCGCCCTCCAAAATGCGATGGACGTCTTCGAGAGTTCTTCTGACCTTGAGGCGCGGGAAACGGCATTGGATGGCATAACCGATGTTGTCACGCTGGTGCGGGGGTCGGACGAGATCGACGAAATTTATGGCTCCAGCCAATATTTCACGGAGATCAATGGTGGCGGCGGCGATGACCTGATCCATGGCGGGGCCATGGGTAACCGGATCAACGGCGGAGCCGGCAATGACACGATCGCAGGCGGCTCTGGTAGTGACACGATCGATGGCGGAGCCGGAACAGATATCCTGACCTACCATGATGTCGGAAGCGTGGGCGGCATCACCGTTACGATGAACACAGTAGCTGCCAGTGGAAAAGTGACTGGTGGCGGTGTTGGTACGGATACTTTCACCAATGTCGAAATCGTGCAGGGCAGCCAGTGGAACGACACGTTCAACGGCAATGCGGGGAGCGACCGCTTCGTCGGCATGGAAGGTGACGACATCTTCCGCGGTGCGGCCGGCACCGACACGATCGACTACTCTTACGAAGAGGGCAACTACAGTGTCTGGATTAATCTAGGGTCGACGCGGTTCGAAGGGCTGGAGGCTAATACGGGGCTCGACAGCTACAATAGCCTCGACGTCTTCAACCAGATCGAAAACATTGTCGGGACCGATCTGGACGACATTGTCATGGGCAGTGCGGGCAACAATTTGCTCGATGGCCGTGGAGGGTACGACGTCCTTTTCGGCGGTGCCGGTGCCGACACGCTTTTGGGTGGCGAGGACAATGACTTCCTGGTGGGCGGCGCTGGCAACGATATTCTCGATGGAGGCGCGGGGGACAGCGATGCCGTAGGTTACCTGGAGGAGACCGGCACCCGTGGCGCTGTTGTTAATCTGAACACAGGCAAGGCCACGGACACCTTCGGCAATGCCGACACATTGCGCGGCATCGAAGAGGCGGAAGGGTCCGCCCGCGGGGATACGTTCACCGGCAAGGCGGATGGCTATTCGGGGTTCCGCGGCTTCGGCGGCGCGGATACGTTCAATGGCGGTAGCGATACGTGGCTTTACTACGGCCAGGACGCGAGCGTGGGTGGTGCCCAACGCGTGGTCATCAATCTGTCCGGCAGCGCTGTCGTGAATGCCGGGAGCGATAATGGCGCTAGCGTGGGAACGCTCGCTGCGGGGCGTGCCAAGGATGGCTTTGGCGCCATCGATATCCTCAACAACATACATCAGATCCGGGGCACTGCGGGGGACGATTGGGTCAGGGGCAGTTCGGGCGACGACCGTTTTCAGATGCAGGACGGCAATGATTACATCGACGGCGGTGCAGGACGGGACCGGGTCGACTACTCCCATGATCGCGATGAGGTTAATGGCGATCCACTCAATGGCGTTATCGTAAATCTGTCCGGCGACGACCTGAACGCCGTTGACATCGACCTGGGTTCTGGTCTCGCAACGTATTCTGTCGCGGCGGGTACGGCACGGGACAGTTTTGGCGCTATCGACACGCTGCGCGATATCGAGCAGGTGCGTGGCACCGACGACAACGACTATATGGTGGGCAATGACGGGGATAACGAATTCGACGCGCGCGGCGGCGACGATTTCGTTTATGCCGGTGGCGGCGATTTCGATCACATTCTCGGCGGCTCGGGCAAGGACTTTATCGACGGCCAGGCCGGCTTCGACATGCTGGTTTTCGCCGGCACCAATCCCGACGACATCTTGACGGCAACGCTTTCAGGCGCTCAGGAGGGGGCAGGCGTCGTGACGGGCTCCAGGGACGGAGGCGTGATCGAGACCGAGTTTCACAATCTTGAATCCTTGAAGGGGACCGGCAACAACGACACGATCACGGCGCAGGCAGATTTTGTGAACACGGAGGATGCTTGGGGTTTCAATGGCGTCCGGGGTTTCGAGGTTATCGGTCTGGGCGGTGCCGATACATTCACGGACCTGACCGATCCCGCAGAGGGCTACGGGTCGCTTCTCCTGAATTACGACGAGGAGAAATACGATCACGACGGCTTCGACGGCAACTGGAATGGGAATAACGGCGAGCGCGGCGTCAAGATCAATCTGTCGAATACCACGCAGGAAGGGGTAGCGACCAACCGCGCAATCGATACTTTTGGTGATACCGACACCATCGACGGCGTCCGGCAGTTCTTCATGACCGATACGGATGACAAGTTCTGGGGGCGCGAAGACGGCAGCAATGTCTTCGTCGATGGGCGGGCCGGAAACGATGCGATCACGGCTTCCGGCGGTAACGACGTCCTCTGGGGTGGGGAAGGTAACGATACCATCGATGCCGGCGATGGAGACGACGAGATCGATGGCTGGGACGGTAATGACACAATAAATGCCGGTGCCGGCAACGACTGGATCGGTGCGGGCTTCGGCGTCGATACGATCAATGGCGGAGCCGGATTCGACGAACTCGGCTACAATGGCAGTTCCCTGACGAATACATATCAGGGCCTCGTGGTTGCGTTGAACGGTGCAGATGGCAGCGGCACGATTAGTGGCGCGGTGACATTCCTTGGCAACAACGGCGAGATCCACGCCGGCAGCGTCAACGGAACGACCTTCCAGAGCCTCGAGATGATATCCGGCAGCAACGCCAACGACCGGTTCACCGTCGATACGGCGTTCACCAACACTGCCGACGCCGCGCCCGTCTTTTTCGATTACGCCGGTGGGGATCGGGGTGCGGGCGGCGCATTCGTCGTCGTTGGCAATAAAGGCGCTGACGTCTTCACCGACAATTCCGACGCCACGCCTTCGGGTGAAAGCGGTGGCACGCTCCTCGTCAGCTATCGAGGCGAGCAATATGGCAGGGATCGCGACGGCTATTGGGGCAACGGCGACGACGAACACGGTGTTATCGTCAACCTTTCCAGTATAGCGCAGGCGACAACGGGGTTCGATTTCCGTGGGATGGCGGGCGCCCCGGCCTCTATTGCCGCGCACACGGCCCTCGATACGCACGGGGATATCGATACGCTGAACAAGATCCAGATGGTCGATCTGTCCAATGCCGACGACTGGCTTTTCGCGGACGATAGTCGCGGCACTTTCGCCAACGGCTTCGATGGTGATGACCGGTTGCTCGGTGGGGGCGGTGACGACGTGTTCACCGGAGGCCAGGGCAATGACGTCATGTCGGGCGGGGCGGGGTATGATGCGCTGGTCTACGCCTATGAAGACGGTTGGGATGGAGCGGACGCCGCCGGTGTCTATGTCAATTTGTCCAGCGCGGGCCGGACTTTTTCCACCGGGGGCGGAGACGTCACCGTAAACTCCGGCCAGGCTCGGGATCTGTTCGGTGATACCGATACGATCTCAGGCTTCGAGCTGGTCGCCGGTACCAGCGGGGCCGATTTTATCGTTGCAGACGATTCCGGCATGCATCTCGCCGGGCTGGGGGGGCGCCGACCATCTCGAAGGTGGTGCTGGCGAGGACGTGCTGCAGGGCGGCAGCGGAGATGACGTTATCGACGGAAAGGGCGGTAACGACTGGGTCGACTACGGCCGGGAATACGACACGACCATGTCTGAAGATGCCGGTGCTGCGAGGACGGGCATCGTCGTGGATCTGCAGGCCGGAACCGCCACCGATACCTACGGCGATACCGATCAACTCTCCAATATCGAGAACGTCTACGGTACGAGCGCTAACGACATCATCCGCGGCGATGCCGCAGACAATATCCTGGTCTCCGGCGGTGGCGAGGATACACTCACCGGACGTGGCGGCAATGACACATTCGGCTACACGACCGGTGCGGTTACGGTCACCGATTTTACGGCGGGTGGCGATATCGCGCACCTCGGAAACGCACCGACGGCTGTCACCGATCTGCAAGTGCTGTTGGGATATGTCGATGAGGGTAATACGACGGATGCCGTTTTTGACTTTGGAAACGGCAATGTCCTGACCCTTAAAGGCGTGGACTGGAATACACTGACGGCAGACGATTTCGTGTTTAACGAAGGTCCCGCCATCGACACGCCCACGACGTTCGTTACGGCCGAAGGCGTGACCTCAGGGGTTGCCGACATCGATGCAACCGATCCCGACGGCGACACCGTCCGCTATTCGATCAGCGGCGCGGATGCGGGATTGTTCCGTATTGACGAGGAAACTGGTGTCATCGACTTCATCACTGCACCGGACTTTGAAAAGCCCAGCGATGCGGACGGCGATAATTCTTATGAGATCGTCGTCTCCGCCTCCGACGATATCGGCGACGCCACCACGCAGAATGTAACGATCATCGTCTCCAACGTGACGGGGATCACCTATAACGGAACCGCCGCAGCCAATACGATAAGCGGGACGACGACTCCTGCCGCGACGGGTGAGGAAGACATTCTCAACGGAAATGGCGGCAACGACATTCTGTCCGGGCTTGGCGGCAACGATACTCTCGATGGCGGTGCCGGCATCGACACGCTTATTGGCGGCACGGGAGACGATATCTATATCGTCGACAATGCGAGCGATGTCGTGACGGAAGCGGCCAACCAGGGCACCGATACCATTCGCACGGGTCTGGCGACCTACTCCCTCGCCGGCGCGGCGGGCCGTCTTCACGTTGAAAACCTCAGTTTCACCAGTACCGCAGCCCATACGGGCACCGGCAACGATCGGGACAACGTCATCACCGGCAATATCGGCAACGATGTGCTGAACGGGGGAGTGGGCAACGACACCCTTATTGGGGATGCAGGCAACGACACGTTGATAGGCGGCATCGGAAACGACGTGCTCGTCGGCGGCCAGGGCAACGACATCTATGTCGTGGACGCCGGGGATACAATTGTCGAAGCTGCCGATGAAGGCATCGATACCGTCCAGTCGGCGGCGACATTCTCGCTGGAATTGATTGCCAATGTCGAAAATCTGACCCTCACGGGGAGTGCGGCGCATGCGACGGGGAACGCCCTCGACAACGTGCTCGTCGGCAACGGGGCGGCGAACACGCTGACCGGCCTAGGAGGCAACGACACGCTCAATGGCGGCGCTGGCGCTGACACGCTTGTCGGCGGCACGGGTGACGATATCTATATCGTCGACAATACGGGCGATGTCGTCACGGAACTGACCGATGAGGGGAACGACACGATTCAGACATCGCTCGCGGTCTATTCGCTGAACGTTGCCGGTCGCGAGAATGTGGAGAACCTGACTCTGACGGCGGCCGCAGCCACCATGTCGGGCACCGGCAATGCGCTGAACAACATCCTGACTGCGCTGGGCAACGGGAACGAGAGGTGGCTCGGTTTGTCTGAACAGCTTCGGGCGTTTCGCTAAGTGGATTTCCGCCTCGATTATGCCGCCACCATCATTGGTGTCAGCGCGTTGAAGTAGGCCTGATCCGGCGTCCGCCGGTCAAGGGATGAATGTGGGCGTCTGGTGTTGTAGAAGTTCAGATATCGGCCGATGCCAGCGCGTGCCTCGGACACAGTCTTGTAGGCATGGAGGTAGACTTCCTCGTATTTGATCGAACGCCAGAGCCGCTCGACGAAGACATTGTCTCGCCACGCACCCTTGCCATCCATCGAGATGGCGATCTGTGACCTCTTCAGCACGGCGGTGAAGTCGATGGAGGTGAACTGCGATCCCTGGTCGGTATTGAAGATTTCCGGCCTGCCATGACGGGCAAGTGCCTCCTCCACCGCCTCGATGCAGAAGGCTGCTTCCATCGTGATCGACAACCGCCATGACAAGACCTTCCGGCTGAACCAGTCCACGACGGCGCACAGATAGACAAATCCCCGCGCCATGGGGATGTAGGTCAGGTCCATTGCCCAGACCTGATTGGGCCGGGTGACTGCCAGCTTTCGTAGGAGGTAGGGATAAATTTTGTGCCCTGGCGCTGGTTTCGAGGTGTTCGGGCGGCGGTAGATCGCCTCGATGCCCATCTTCTTCATCAGCGTGGCGACGTGTCGCCGCCCGGTCTCCAGACCTTCTCCTCTCAAGAGCCCTTGCAACATCCGACTTCCGGCAAAGGGGTAGTCGAGATGCAATTCGTCAATCCGGCGCATAAGGGCCAGATCGCCGTCAGACACCGGACGAGGCAGATAGTAGACGCTGCCACGGCTGAAGCCGAGAAGCTTCGCCTGGCGCACGACGGATAGCTTGTGCTCGCGGTCGATCATTTCTTTCCGCCCAGCAATCCCGCCTTGCCGAGCGCACCGGATAAAAAATCGTTCTCCAGTGTCAGTTCGCCGATTTTCGCGTGCAGCGTTTTGACATCGATGGTCGGACCCGACGGCTCCGCTTTCGTTTCATCGCCGAACACACCTGTCGCCCCCTCAAGGAGCTGGTCTTTCCATTGCTTGATCTGGTTGGCGTGCACATCGAACTGCTGGGACAACTCCACCAGCGTCTGCTCACCTCGGATGGCGGCAAGTGCCACCTTCGCCTTGAAAGCCGGGCTATGGTTTCGGCGCGGTCGTCTCGTCATGGTCTCTCCTGTTCCCGGCATCTAAGCCGAAGTCAGGCAGAAACTCCACTTATCCCCGCTGTGCAGATTTCCCGAGCCAGCTCTGTATCGAGAACGTCACTCTCCTGGCGGGCGCCGGTGCGGCCAATGTTACGGGCAATGCCCGGACCAACGTCATTCTGGGTAATGCCAGCGACAACGTGATCGATGGTGGCGTCGGCGGCGATATCATGCGCGGGGGCCAGGGCAATGATACCTATCATGTGGATGATCTGAACGACATCGTCGATGAAACCGGCAATGCCGGTGGCGGTGTGGACAAGGTTATCTCCATGGTAAGCTTCAGTCTCGCCAACACTGCTCGCGCCATCGGCACGATCGAGAATCTGGAGCTGGGCGGCGTTGCAGATATCGATGCGACCGGTAATGCCGTTGCCAATGAACTGATCGGCAATGATGGCAAGAATGTTCTCGATGGTGGTGCCGGCGGTGACACCATGCGCGGGCGCGGCGGCGATGACACGTATGTCGTCGACAACCTGCTCGACAGGGTGGACGAAACTGGTGCCGATGGTGTCGACACCGTGCGTTCCAGCGTGTCTTTCGATCTGCAAGGCGTCCAGGTCGTAGGTGGGGATATCGAAAACATCACCTTGGCAGGGGCGGCCGCGATCAATGCCTCCGGCAATGGATTGGTCAACACGCTGATCGGCAATGCCGGTGCCAATACGCTCGATGGCCGGCAGGGTGCGGATACCATGATCGGCGGCGACGGAGCGGACACCTACTATGTCGATGACGCTGGCGACATGGTGGTGGAAAGCAATGCCGCGGCCGCTGGCGGTGTGGACACGGTCCGCTCCTCCACCCTGACCTATACCCTTACGGCAAATGTCGAGAACCTGATCCTGGTGAGTGGTTCTGCGGCTGTAACCGGCATAGGCAATGCCGGCAATAACACCCTTACCGGTAACGGGCTGGCAAACGTCCTCGATGGCGCGGGCGGCAACGACAGGATGACCGGCCTTGGCGGAAATGACACCTATATCGTCGACTCGGCGCTGGATGTCGTGGTCGAAGCCGCGAATGAGGGCATCGACACGGTTCGCGCTTCCGCCAATTATACGCTCAGCGCCAATGTCGAAAATCTGACGATCGTCTCGACGGCCGGTGCCATCAATGGCACAGGCAACGAACTGGGCAATGTTCTGACGGGCAACGCCCTGACGAACACCCTGCGCGGCATGGCGGGCAACGACCGTCTGGATGGCGGCGGCGGTGCCGACGTCCTTATCGGTGGCGCGGGTAATGACACCTATGTCGTGAACAATGCCGGCGTGACCATCAACGAGGTGGCTGACGGCGGGTCGGGCATCGACACCGTTCTGTCGTCCACCACGTTCGACCTTAATACCTCGGCAAACGTGATCGGCGCCGTCGAAAACATTGTCCTGACCGGTTCTGGCAGCATCAATGGTTTCGGTAACGGTCTCGATAACGTCATTACCGGCAATTCGGGTGACAATATTCTGGTGGGCGGTGCCGGTCACGACACGCTGAATGGCAGTGGTGGCTCCGACAGGATCAGCGGGGGCGTGGGCCACGACATGCTGTTCGGTGGTGCCGGGGCAGATACATTCGCGTTCAGTGCGATGGATTTCCAGGGAGCCATGGGCGACCATACCGACGACATCTTCGACTATAGCGGTTTTGGCGGAGATGGTGATGTGATCGACATTGACAGTCTGGTTGGCGATCTGGTCGCGATCCCTTCCGACACCGGCAACGTGTTGCTCGCTATCCGTTCGGGGGCAGACATTCTGATCCAGGTCAACGAGGCAGCCCTCGATACCGGAAATGCCGACGCTTCGCCGGATTGGTCGGACGCCTTCTACATTCACGACGTTGCAATGGGCCAGGAGGATACCATTCGTTTCACCATGAATGGCGATGAATGGACTTTGGACACTGCGACGCTCGCCTTCGAGCTGGCGCCGTAGTGATTGCCGGGGCGCAAGACGTATTGGGCTAGGTAAACCGGTGCTGCTGGATACAAAAGACGTGTGCGCTGCGGAGGAGGTTGTAATTCCGCGGCGCATCCGCATGTGAAACGGTTGAGTAGTCTTGCCGCACCACGACGTTTGCCGTGGCCGATATGCAACGTGGCTGGCTCTCTCCTGCGCCCTTGCCCGGCTCTTTCCGCACGCCTCTCTTCAAAACCGGGGCCCGCTCGGTTAAGCAAAGGCGAGCGGTGTGTGTCTGACGCCGGCGATAACGGAAGGCGGAGGGAAGCGGGACATGACGAACCGAGAGGTGCCGCGCGTATTGCTTCGCGTGATCGTCGCCGGGGTGCTGGTGCTTGCAGGTTGCGCCGGCCGGCCGGAAGGCGTGATGGTGCCCAGCGGTGAGGCGCCGCCCGGCGTTTCGCTCGTCAATCTTCTGGTGGCCACCACCCGCGCGCCCTCGGACCAGCCCGGCGTGCTCTTCTCCGGCGAGCGCGGCACGCAGCTCGAACTGCGCGACATCGCCATCTCCATTCCGCCGGACGCCAATCGCACGATCGGGCAGGTGCAATGGCCGGAAAAGCTGCCGGCCGATCCGATGAAGCATTTCTCGACCGTCAGCGTGAAGCCCGTCGAGAACGCCAAGGCCGGCCGGGTCTGGCTCCGGCACAATCTTCCGAAGAGCAGGCGCGTGCTCGTCTTCGTGCACGGCTTCAACAATCGCTATGAGGATGCGGTCTATCGCTTCGCGCAGATCGTCCACGATTCGAAGACCGACGCCGCGCCGGTCATCTTCACCTGGCCCTCGCGCGCCAGCATCTTCGGCTATTCCTACGACAAGGAAAGCGCCAACTACTCGCGCGATGCGCTGGAGGAACTGCTGCGGGCGGCGGTCAACACGCCGGAAGTCGGCGAAATCACCATCATGGCTCACTCCATGGGGACCTGGCTTGCGGTGGAGACGCTGCGCCAGATGGCGATCCGCGACGGGCGCGTGCCGAAGAAGATCCAGCAGGTCATCCTCGCTTCGCCCGACCTCGATGTCGACGTCTTCGGCCAGCAGCTTCTCGCCACCGGCAAGGATGCGAAGGACCGGCCGCAATTCACGCTCTTCGTCTCGCGCGACGACCGGGCGCTGACGCTGTCGCGCCGCATCTCCGGCAATGTCGACCGGCTCGGCCAGATCAATCCGGCCGAAGAGCCCTATCGCAGCATGCTGGAAAAGCAGGGCATCACCGTCCTCGACCTGACGGCCCTGAAATCCGGCGACCGCCTCAACCACGGCAAATTCGCCGAAAGCCCGGAAGTCGTCCGCCTCATCGGCAATCGCCTGATCGACGGGCAGGCGGTGACGGATTCGCAGATCGGCCTCGGCGACCGGCTCGGGGCCGTCGCCCTCGGCACGGCGCAGACGGTGGGCAGCGCGGCAAGCATCGCCGTCTCCACGCCGATTGCCGTCTTCGATCCCGTCACGCGCCGGAATTACGACGACCAGTGGCGACACCTCGGCAATTCCGTCGAGAGCACGACGGAAACGGCCGTCGGGCAATGAAATCGGAAAAAGGCGGCCGTCATCGGCCGTCTTTCTCGTTTCCGGGCCGGCATCAGCGGACCCAGATGACCTCGCGGCTGTCGCGATCCACGAGGACCGGGCGCTGGTCGACATAGATGTAGCCGTAGCTCGGGCTATCCGGCACCTCGATGATCCGGACCGTCTGCGGGACGACCACGCCGGCCTCGACCGGCCCTTCCAGCACGACAGGCTCCAGCGGATGGCGCTCGACATAGGTGATCGTCGCCTCGGGAATGTCCGCGGAGATGCTGGCGGTCGTCTGGATATCCGGCGCATAGATGACCTGGCGGCTGTCTGTGCGCACGATGACCGGGCGGTCGCCGACATAGAGATAGGCGAGATCCGGGTGATCGGGGATCGGCGTCAGCACCACGGTGTCGTCGAATCGCGTGTCACCCGTCACCTGTCCTTCCAGGATGACCGGCGGCGTCGGATTCTCCATCACATAGATGCGGGCATCCTCGGGAACCGCGGCTTCCGCGCCGATGGCGAAGCCGGCAACCCCGCCGACGACGGTGCCGACCGGCCCGCCGATCACGGCGCCGGCCGCAGCGCCTGCGGCTCCGCCGGCCGCGCCGCCGAGAGCTTCCTTGTCGCGGTCATCCGCATGGGCGGCCGCGACGCCGATGAGGGCCAGGGCGGCGCCGGCCATGAGAATCTTGCGCATGTTCTTCTCCTTCGAAAGTTGGTTTCCCACCCCTTCGGCAGAGACAACGCGGCATTGCCGTGCCGGTTCCCGCGGAATTTCGGCCCGCGCATCCCGGTCCGGGACGTTCGGCGCCCGGTCCCGTCAGGCGGTATCGGAATCGCGCCGTGCGATTTCGTAGTCCTCGTTGTGTACCTGCAGGCCCTCGTCCGTCACCACGACGATGCCGTAGGCGCCCGGCTCATCCACCGAAAGCGAGGCGTTCGGCGCGTCGAAGGGCATCGGCTGCTGATGCACGGGGCTTTTGAAGATCGAGAAGGGGATGCCGCGATGCGAGCCGCCGATCGTCCGGTGAACGTGGCCGGCGAAGATGTGGCGGACATTGCCGTGTTTCAGCACCAGATCGTAGAAGGCGTCCTCGTTGCCGAGGCGGATGGCGTCCATGCCGGTAAAGCCGGTCTTGTGCGGCGGGTGGTGCATGAAGAGAAGGACCGGCAGGCGGCCGGCCGTCGCCAGCGCCCGGTCGAGCCAGGCGAGGCGCTTCTCGCACAGATAGCCGGCATGGCTGAGCGGATAGTCGTAGGGCGGGGCGAAGAGCGTATCGAGCAACACGACCCGGCAATCGGCAAAATCCACGACCTGCTGCACGAAGCCGTCCTCGTCCGGCGTGACATGGGTGAAGGTTTCGAGAAAACGGTGGCGATAATCGTGGTTGCCGATGGTGATGGCCACCGGCGGCGCGATCAGCGACAGAAGCTCGCGCAGCCGCTCATAGGACTGCGTGTCGGCGCGGTGCGTGAGGTCGCCGGTGATGATCACCCGGTCGGCATCGGCGTGATAGCGGTTGACGTGCTCGATGCCGGCGAGCAGCCTCTGGTACGGGTCGAGGCCGATGATCGTCGCGCCCTCGGGCACCATATGCAGATCGGTGAAGACGATGAGTTTGGTCATGAAAGGGTCTCGTAAGGGAAAGAGGATGGAATACGGTCCGGTCTCTTTTCGTAGCGCGCGAACCTGTCGCATGAAAAGCAGTTGGAACGCATGGCAATCTGATATATCAGGATGAAAGAGCAGCCGGACGGCCGGCGAGAACGGAGCATATCGACATGAGATGGAAGCGCACGATCCAGTTGCTGGACGTTCATTGCGAGGGTGAGATCGGCAAGGTGGCCATCGGCGGCGTGCCGAAGATCCCCGGCAACACGATCGCCGAACAGCTCAACCACATCAACACGGTCGACGACAGCCTGCGCCGCTTCCTGTGCCTGGAGCCGCGCGCGGCCGCGACCGGCTCGGTCAACCTGCTGGTGCCGGCCAAGCGCCCGGAGGCCGATGCCGGCTTCATCATCCTCCAGGCCGACCAGGCGCATGCCTCGTCCGGCTCCAACTCGATCTGCGTCACCACGGCGCTGCTCGAATCGGGCATCGTCGAGATGAAGGAGCCGGAGACGGTCGTCGTGCTCGACACGGCCGCCGGGCTCGTCAAGGCGACGGCGACCTGCCGCGACGGGCGCTGCGAGAAGGTCAAGCTCACCATGGTGCCCTCCTTCGCGCAGGAGCTGGACGTCGAGATCGACACGCCGCACTGGGGCCGCGTGCGCTTCGACATTTCCTATGGCGGCATCTTCTATGCGCTGGTCGATGTCGACCAGATCGGCACGAAGATCGAGAAGGGCAATGCCCGCAAGCTGGTCGATGCCGGCATGGCGCTGAAGGACCTTATCAACAAGTCGATGAAGGTCGTGCATCCGGAAATCCCGGAAATCAACGGCGTCGCCTATGTCATGTTCCGCGACCGCGATCCGGACGGGCTGGTTCGCACCGCCACGACCATGTGGCCGGGCCGCGTCGACCGCTCGCCCTGCGGCACCGGCAACTCCGCCAACCTCGCGACGCTTCATGCCCGCGGTCTCGCCAAGGTCGGCGATACGTTCCGCTCGCGCTCCATCATCGGCTCGGAGTTCGAGGTCGGCCTTCAGGCCGAGACCGAGGTTGCCGGCCGCAAGGCCATCATCCCCACCATCACCGGCCGCGGCTGGACCTTCGGCCTGCACCAGATCGCGCTCGACCCGACCGATCCGCTGGCGAACGGTTTCGCCATGACGGACACTTGGGGGCCGCAGGCCGGCGAGATCGTCTGAGCGACAGGATGACGGGCGCGGGGTTTCCCGCGCCCGCCGCCATCCCTGTTTCCGTGGGAACAGAGGGATGGCCGGGAGCGGCGCATAAGGGATACAGCCGCCGGCTTCCGCCGCATTGACGCGCCGGCCCCTATCGGTTCAATTCCTCCTGCGGGGCGTTCCCGCGAAAAGGTGCGCGATGTCGATGTCCAAGGCTTTCCATCCGATCTCTCTCAGCCGCCGGCTCTTTCTGGCGGGCGGCGCGCTCGCGCTGACGGGTATCGGCGTGCGCGCCACCCAGGCCAACACCGTCATCGGCAGGGCCGTGGCGGTTTCCGGCGAGGTCAACCGCCGGCAGGAGAACCTGCTGGAGGGCCTCAAGGCCGGCGCGAACCTGATGGACCGCGATTTCGTCACCACCGGCCGGGAGAGCTTCGCCGAACTGGCGCTGGGCGAGGATACGAGTCTGCATCTCGGCAGCGAGACGGAACTCCTGATCGACAGTTTCATCGCCGGGCAGGGCGGCGTCATCGAGCTTGGCACGGGCCAGATGGTCTTCGACCGGCCGGAGGGCCTTGCCAAGATCGACCTCACCATGCGCACCGCCTTCGGCATGATCGGCGTGCGCGGCACGAAATTCTTCGCCGGCCCCAATCGCGGCGTCTTCGCCGTCTTCGTCGAGCATGGCCGTGTGGAGGTTACCGGCGGCGGCATCACGAAGGCGGTGAGCCGCGGCGAGGGCGTCGAAATCAAGGCCCCGGGCGAAGCGCCCGGCGAGGTCAAGCAATGGGGCGAGGCCCGCATCCGCGAGGCCTATGCGAGCGCCGGCATTCGCTGAGGCGCTTTCGACTGTGTCGGTTGCCGACGTGTTTGCGACCCGGTAAGACGCCCCCCGACTTGGCGGAAACGAAAAGCAAGACGACGTGTTTACGATCAGAACCTCCCGGCCGGATGACGGCGAGCGTGCAGTCGAAATCTGGCGGCGTGCGGTTGATGCCACGCATGACTTCCTGTCGCAGCAGGATCGCATCGCTATCGAAGAGATGGTGCGCAGCTTTCTGCCCCAGGCCACGCTCTGGCTTGCTGCGGACGCGAACGACTACCCGCTGGCCTTCATGCTCATCGATAACGGACACATGGAGGCACTGTTCGTCGATCCCGCCTGCCGCGGAACGGGCATTGGTGCCGCGCTCGTGCGCCACGGTCTTTCTCTTCATCCGAGAATGACGACCGACGTCAATGAGCAGAACGGCCAGGCGGTTGGCTTCTATGAAAAGATGGGCTTCCGGCACATGGGCCGTTCGCCGGTCGACGGGCAGGGAATGCCTTATCCCCTCATCCACCTGGAATATATGGGCCAAGGGTTCGGTCGCCGGCCAATCAGCTTCTAGTCCAGCGTGAAAAGCTCCATCGTGCCGAAGCCGCGGATTTCGTGGCTGCCGATGGCGCGCAGCGTGCGGCTCGTCTCGCCCGCTGCCTTTGGGCCGACGCAGATCTGCGTGCCGAGGAACTTGTTGGCGTCCTGCAGGCGCGCGGCGAGGTTCACGGCGTCGCCGTGGGCCGTGTAGTCGAGCTTGCCGCCCGCGCCCACTTCCCCCAGCACCGCCATGCCCGTCTCCACGCCGATGCGTGTGCGGCCGAATTCCTTGTCGAGGAAGGTGGGGCGGCGGCGCATCTCTTCGGTCAGCGCGCGGATTTCGTCGGCGCAGGCGAGCGCCTTGTCGACATGGCGGTCGAGATCGTCCGGCGCGTTGAAGAGTGCATGCACGGCGTCGCCCACCACCTTGTCCACCATGCCGCCGTGCCGGGCGACGAGGGCGTTCACCTCGGAGAAGTAGACGTCGAGCAACTTGACGAGGTCATGCGGGCCGATCTTCTGGGCGAGGGCGGAAAAGCCCTCGATATCGGTGAAGAGCGCCGTCACCTGCCGCTCCTCGCCGGCCACGCGGCCGAGATCGGGATTGTCGATATAGCGCGAGACGACCGATTGCGGCAGGTATTGCGCAAAGCGCTGGCGGGCCGTCGCCTCGGCGCGGCGCACGTGGGCATATTGCAGCAGCCCCGTGACGAGCGCCGCCGTCGCGACGATGAGGGAGACGCCGACGGCATCCGACAGGAGCGCCGTGCGGGCATAGAGCAGGATCGACCCACCGAAGGCGAGGCCGACAAGACCGATGCCGGCCAGGGCCGCGCCGAGCGGGCGCAGCCGCGCCGCCGCGAAGGCCGCCGCCGCGCCGGCGAGGAAGGCGAAGCCCGCCTCCGCGGGCAGGAGGCCGAGGTCGCGCGTCGGGATATGGTCCGTCAGGATGGCGTTGGCCACATCCGCATGGATCTGCACGGAGGGTTCGAGCGGCAGGGAGGCGCTCGTTCGCAGGCCGCCGAGATTGGGCAGGCTGCTGCCGACCAGCACGACCTTGCCGGCAAAGGTTTCCGCCGGCACCCGGCCCGCCGCCACGTCTCCCGCCGAGACGGTGCGCGCCGCGATCGTGGCAGGGCCGCTTGCCACGAAGCGCAGGCTGCCGTCCTCGTCGAGCCGCAGAATGCGCGAATCGTGGCGCAGCCAGACGGGATCGCCGCCGAGCACCGGCGTGCGCGCGCCGGCCGCCAGCCGCGCCGCCTCCACGCCGAGCGCCGGATAGGCCGCGTTGCCCACGATGGCATAGGCCTGCACGCGGCGCACCACCGCATCCTCGTCGCCGACGAGGAAGGATGCCGCCGCTGCCGTGGACCTGTCCTGCAGGAAGGGGCAGGAGCTTTCCGTGCCCTCGATGAACCAGAGGTCCGGCACGCTGACCGGCCGCTGCAGGGCGAGCTTGGGAACGGGATGGGGCGCGCCGTCCGGCGCTTCGCCGATCAGGAAGCCGAGAACGGTCGGCACGGCGCCGATGGCCCCGGCCAGCGCCGCATTGGCCGGCTCGTCCGCCGCACAATCCGTGCTGAAGACGAAATCGAAGGCGATGGCGGCGGGTTTCGCGGCGGCAAGGCGCTGGACCAGATCGGCCGTCTGGGCGCGCGTCCACTCCTTGTCCGGCGCGCCCTGGAAGGCCTTGCGGTCGATGTCGACGACGGCGATCTTCTCGCTGAGCGGGATGGGCACCGCCTGCGTCAGCGCGTCGAAATAGAACTCGCGCTGCTGCTCCAGTGCCGTCTCGCCGAGGCAGAAGAGCGCCAGCGCGCCGGCAAGGCTTGCGACGAGGCCGGCGGCAAGGGGCCTGTATTTCTTGGCGATCATGCGGCTGGCGGCCTATTCGTCATCCGGCTCGGCAATGCCGTAGAGCCGGCCGATATGGCAATGGATGATGCCGTCGCTGCGGCGGATGGCGCCGGCCTCTTCCAGCGTCAGGATGGAGCGGTTGATCTTCGGCCGGCTCGCGCCGAGGATGCCGGCGATTTCCGTCTGGCTCAGCGAAAGCTGGAGATTGGCGCTGTCGGGCAGTTCCTCGCCGTGGATGGTGCGCAGCGTGGCGAGGAAGAAGCGCGCGACGCGGGCGTCGAGGTCGTAGAGCGCGATGGTTTCAAGCTGCTCCGTCGTCTCGCGCAGCTTGCCGCAGAGATAATGGATGATCGCCTGCGCGGCCGTGGGGTGGCGGGTGAGAAGATCGAGGAAATCGCGCTTGGAGATGACATAGCCTTCTGTCGCCACGGCTGCGGTGGCGTCGGCCGAGCGCGGCTGGCCGTCGAGGATCGCCATTTCGCCGAGCACCGAGCCGGGTTCGAGCTGGCGCAGCGACAGTTCCTTGCCCTGCGGCGTGATGAGCGAGAGCTTGATGCGGCCGGAAACGAGCACGATGAGATAGGTGCCCTCGTCGCCGCGCTGGAAGATCACGGTGCCGGCCGGCCATTTGCGATAGGTCGCGATTGCCGCGATCTCGCCGATCGTTTCCTTGCCGAACCCTTCGAAAATCGGAAAAGAACGCCAGAACGCGGCACTCTTGTTGATCTCGTTCATATCCGGTTTCCCCCGGCCGCCGGTACAAGGGGCCGCTCGCGGGAAATCTTCGCCCAGCCGCCGGGCGCTTGCAACAGAAAAGAACGGGGTTGCCTACTGGCAGATGCGCACCCGCTTGACGACCGTCCGCCCATAGGCGTCCGTGGTGCGGATGCGCTTGGTGATGCAGTTCTGCTGGTAGTGGCCGTAATAGCCCTGCCCATAGCCGTTGCCCGCATAGCCGGCGGTGGCAAAGGCGAAGGAGGAGGCCGCAAGGGCGAGGGCGAGAAGGGTAAGGCGCATGTCGTCTCCGGGAGGGCAGGGTGGGCGTCCCGTTTCTCGCATGGCCGGCCGGGCGGGTCTGTTTCGCGGGGAACAGGGTGTCGTTCACAAAAAGAGAACGATCTGTCGCCTGATCCGCTGGCTGGCTGGAAGAAAGAAAGCTGCTATCTCCCTTGCCAACGCAAACGCCAAAGCCTCAGGAGCTTTCCATGCAGCATATCCTCGTCCTCGCCGGACGTATCCTCCTCGCCCTCATGTTCATCACGGCCGGTTATCCCAAGCTCCTGGATCCGTCGGGCACCGCCGGCATGATCTCCGGCGCCGGCCTGCCGGCCGCCACGCTGCTCGCCTATCTCGCCGGTCTCTTCGAGCTGGTCGCCGGCCTCTTCATCCTCGTCGGCTTCCGCACGAAGATCACCGCGCTGCTGCTGGCCGCCTTCTGCGTCTTCACCGCGCTCGTCTTCCACAGCGGCTCGATCAACATCCCGGACTTCCCGGAAGGCGCGAACGGCCTGCTCACCGTCTTCAACGGCCTGATGATGTGGAAGAACATCACGATTGCCGGCGGCTTCCTCGTGCTTGCCGCCTTCGGCCCGGGCGCCCTCTCGATCGACGGCCGCCGCGCCGCCGCCTGATCGCGACCGAAAGCCTGCCCGTTCAGAAACCCTCTCCGGCCTCCGGGGAGGGTTTTTCGTTGTCCGGGCGCTGGAAAACCGGCGTCCTTGCTGCTATGCGCAGGCAAAGACAGTCATGCGGGAGATGCCGATGTTTTCCAATTCCTTTCCGGACCGAGACGTGATGGCCGAGCTGATGGCTCGCATGCTCTGGGAGATCAAGGCGGTGCATTTCCGCCCGGAGCAGCCCTATACCTTCGCTTCCGGCATGGCCGCCCCGGTCTACATGGATTGCCGCAAGCTGCTGTCCTATCCGCGCATCCGCTCGGCCATCATGGATTTCGCCGCCGCGACCATCACCCGCAACGCCGGCTTCGAGTGCTTCGACGTCATCGCCGGCGGTGAGACGGCGGGCATTCCCTTCGCCGCGCTGCTCGCGGACCGTCTTGGCCTGCCGATGATCTATGTGCGCAAGAAGCCGAAGGGCCATGGCCGTGGCGCGCAGATCGAGGGCGTGATGGCGGAAGGCGCGCGCGTGCTCGTCATTGAGGACCTCGTGACGGTCGGCGGTTCCATGTTCACCTTCATCGACGCCATCCGCGCGGCCGGCGGCGTGGTCGAGCATGGCATGTCGCTCTTCTACTACGGCATCTTCAAGGAGGCCGAGGCCCGCTATGCCAATGGCGGCGTCAAGCTGCACCACATCGCCTCCTGGCGCGACGTTCTGGCCGTCGCCCGGAAGGAGAAGTTCTTCGACGATGCGACGCTCGCCTCCGTCGAGGCCTTCTTCGACGCCCCGCTCGCCTGGTCGGCCAGGCACGGCGGCGTGTCGGAACTGCCGACGTCGTAAAAGCCTCTGGCGCTTTTGGCCATGATCGTTTAAATCGATTGAAAATCGGTTGGAGGAACGTTGATGATCCTGTGTTGTGGTGAAGCGCTGATCGACATGCTGCCGCGGACGACCACCCTCGGCGAGGACGCCTATGCGCCCTATGCCGGCGGGGCGATCTTCAACACGGCGATCGCGCTCGGCCGCCTCGGCGTGCCGACGGGTTTCTTCACTGGCCTTTCCGACGACATGATGGGCGACATCCTGCGCAAGACGCTGGGCGAGAGCGGCGTGGACTACAGCTATTGCGCCACGCTCTCGCGCCCCACCACCGTCGCCTTCGTCAAGCTGGTCGACGGCCACGCGACCTACGCCTTCTACGACGAGGGCACCGCCGGCCGCATGATCACCGAGGCCGAGCTTCCGGCGCTGGGCGAGGATTGCGAAGCGATCCATTTCGGCGCGATCAGCCTCATTCCCGAGCCGTGCGGCTCCACCTACGAGGCGCTGCTCAAGCGCGAGCATGACAAGCGCGTCATCTCGCTTGACCCGAACATCCGCCCCGGCTTCATCAAGGACAAGGACGCGCATATGGGCCGCATCCGCCGCATGGCGGCGATGGCCGATATCGTCAAGTTCTCCGACGAGGACCTTGCCTGGTTCGGCCTGGAGGGCGATGAGGATGCGCTTGCCCGCCACTGGCTGCACCATGGCGCAAAGCTCGTCGTCGTCACGCGCGGGGCGGAAGGCGCGGTCGGCTATACGGCAAGCCACAAGGTCACGGTGCCGAGCGAGCGTGTGACGGTGGTCGACACGGTCGGCGCGGGCGATACGTTCGATGCGGGCGTGCTCGCCTCGCTGAAGATGCAGAATCTCCTGACCAAGCAGCAGGTGGCCAGGCTCTCGGAAGACCAGATCGCCAAGGTCCTCGCCCTCGGCGCGAAAGCCGCCGCCGTCACCGTCTCCCGCGCCGGGGCGAACCCGCCCTGGGCGAAGGAAATCGGCCTCGGCTGAGCGAGATCGCTTCCTTTCTCGCGGAAGGAACGCGGCGTTCCCTCACCCTTCCTTCTCCCCAAGGGGAGAAGGGAAGAGGCCGGAGTCATGCCTTGGATTTGTGCCGCCGCATGCAGGCGAGGGGCCATTGGCCCCTCTTTTCGTTTTATCTGGCCGCCTTCAGCAGCGCTGCGACCAGCCCGGCCGTCGAGGAATCGTGCCCGGCGGCGCTCTCCTTGCCTTCCACCACCGGCAGCAGGCCCGTCGCCAGTTCCTTGCCGAGTTCCACGCCCCACTGGTCGAAGGAATTGATGTTGAACAGCGCGCCTTCCACGAAGACGCGGTGCTCGTAGAGCGCGATCAGCCGGCCGAGCGCAAAGGGCGTCAGGCTGTCATGCACCATGGTGATCGACGGGCGGTTGCCGGTGAAGACGCGGTGCGGCGCGATCCGGTCGGCCTGCGCCTCGTCCATGCCCTTCGAGGTGAGCTGCGCCTTGGCCTCGGCCAGCGAGCGGCCCTTCATCAGCGCTTCCGACTGCGCAAGGCAATTGGCGATGAGGAGCTGGTGCTGGTGGCGCAGGGTCTTCTCGTGGCCGTTCGCCGCGATCATGAACTCGGTCGGTATGACCGAGGTGCCCTGGTGGATGAGCTGGTAGAAGGCGTGCTGGCCGTTGGTGCCCGGCTCGCCCCAGACGACCGGCCCGGTCTTGCAGGTGACGGGTGTCGAATCCACCGTCACCGACTTGCCGTTCGATTCCATGTCGAGCTGCTGCAGATAGGCCGGGAAGCGCGACAGGCGCTGGTCGTAGGGCAGGATGGCGCGCGAGGGGTAGTTCAGCACGTTGCGATGGTAGAAGCCGATGAGACCGAGCAGCATCGGAATATTCTCGCGGATCGGCGCCTCGCGGAAATGCGTGTCGATGGCATGGCCGCCGGCGAGGAACTGCGCGAAGTCGTCCTTCCCGATGGCGATCATCAGCGGCAGGCCGATGGCCGACCAGATCGAATAGCGCCCGCCGACCCAGTCCCAGAAGCCGAACACGCGGGCCGCGTCGATGCCGAAGGCCGCGACCTTGTCGAGCGCCGTCGAGACGGCGCAGAAATGGTGGCCGACCGCCGCTTCGCCCAGCTTGTCCGCGATGAAGCCGCGGGCCGTGGCGGCATTGGTCATCGTCTCGATGGTGGTGAAGGTCTTGGAGGCGACGATGAAGAGCGTCGTCTCGGCCTCCAGCAGCTTCAGCGTGTCGGCGATATGCGCGCCGTCGATATTGGAGACGAAGTGCAGGCGCGGGCCGTCATGGTAGGGGGCGAGCGCCAGCGTCGCCATGACCGGGCCGAGGTCCGAGCCGCCGATGCCGATATTGACGACGTCGGTGATCTTCCTGCCCGTCGCGCCCTTCAGCGCGCCGGAGCGGATGCCCTCGGCAAAGGCGCCCATCGCCTCGAGCACGGCATTGACGTCCGGCATGACGTCCTTGCCCTCGACGAGGACGGGCGTGTTGGCGCGGTTGCGCAGCGCCGTGTGCAGCACCGCCCGCTCTTCCGTGATGTTGATGATCTCGCCGGCGAACATGGCGTCGCGCTTCCTCTCGACGCCGGCCTCCCTGGCCAGGGCCTCCAGCGTGTCGAGAACGGCGTCGTTCACCGCGCATTTGGAATAGTCGAAGAGAAAGTTGCCGAGCGTGGTGCTGTAGCGGGAGAACCGCTCGGGGTCGGCCGCGAAGGCTGCCCTGATGTCTGTGGCGTTGGTATCGCGGACGATGGATTTCAGCTTTTCGACAAGCGCGTTCATCGGCGTCTTCCCTGGCTTTGGACGATGCCGCTAGCTAGTCGCTTTGGCGTGTCCAAATCAAGACCGCAAACGCCCCCGGGGCGAAAAAATTAAATCGGTTTAACCGGGGCTGTCTTCAGCCCCGGAGATCCTTGCGCAGGATCTTGCCGACATTGGATTTCGGCAGTTCGGCGCGGAACTCCACGAATTTCGGCCGCTTGTAATTGGTGAGGTTGGCCGCGCAATGGGCCTTTACGTCGGCCTCCGTCAGCGCGGGGTCCTTCTTCACCACGAACAGCTTCACCGCCTCGCCGGAATGCTCGTCCGGCACGCCGATGGCCGCGCATTCGAGGATGCCGGGATGCGACATGGCCACTTCCTCCACCTCGTTGGGGAAGACGTTGAAGCCGGAGACGAGGATCATGTCCTTCTTGCGGTCGACGATCTTGGTGAAACCTTCCGCCGTCATGAAGCCGATGTCGCCGGAGCGGAAGAAGCCGTCCGGGGTCATCACCTTGGCCGTCTCGTCCGGGCGCTGCCAGTAGCCGGCCATGACCTGCGGGCCACGGATGCAGATCTCGCCGACTTCGCCGACCGGCAGGGTGCGGCCCTCGTCGTCGCGGATCTCGATATCGGTGGAGGGCAGGGGAAGGCCGATCGTGCCGGTGAATTCCGGCTTGTCGAAGCGGTTGGCGGTGGCCACCGGCGACGTCTCGGAAAGGCCGTAGCCTTCGGTAATGGAGCAGCCCGTCATCTTCTGCCAGCGTTCGGCGACCGGGCGCTGCACCGCCATGCCGCCGCCGAGCGTCAGCACGAGCTCGGAGAAATCGAGCTTGGAGAAGTCCGGATTGTTCATCAGCGCGTTGAACAGCGTGTTGAGGCCCGGGAAGACGTGGGGATGGTACTTGCCCAGTTCCTTGACGAAGGCGGGAATGTCGCGCGGATTGGCGATCAGCACGTTATGGCCGCCGAGCGCGATGCCCGCCAGCCCGTTCACCGTCAGCGCGAAGATGTGGTAGAGCGGCAGGGCGCAGATGAAGGTGAGCTGCTGCGGCCGCTTCTTGATGCGGAAGACCGGCTCGATCCACAGCTTGATCTGCTCCATGTTGGAAAGCAGGTTCGCATGGGTCAGCGTCGCGCCCTTGGAAACGCCCGTCGTGCCGCCGGTATATTGCAGGAAGGCCGTGTCGCCCGGCACGATGCTGACCGGCTTCACCGCGCTGCGCGCGCCCTCCGCCATGACCTGCTTGAAGGGGATATGGCCCGGCAGCGACCATTCCGGCACGAGCTTCTTGACCTTACGCACGACGAGATTGACGATGAGGCCCTTGAGGCCGAGCATGTCGCCCATCGTGGTGACGACCACGTGCCTGACGGCCGTGCGCGAGACGACCTGCGCAACGGTGGTCGCGAAATTCTCCAGCACGAACAGCGCCTTGGCGCCCGCATCCTTCAACTGGTGCTCCAGTTCGCGCGGCGTATAGAGCGGATTGACGTTCACCACGACGAGGCCGGCCCGCAGGATGCCGAAGATGATGACGGGGTTTTGCAGGATGTTCGGCATCATCACGGCGACGCGGTCGCCCTTTTCAAGCCCGCGCGCCTGCAGCCAGGCGGCGATATTGCGCGAGGCGGCGTCGAAATCCCGGAAGGTCAGCGTCTTGCCCATGCTGGTGAAGGCCGGGCGCTCGCCATATTGAGCGCAGCAGCTTTCCACGAGCGCGCCGATGGAGCTGTGCCCGAGCGGCGCGATCTCGCCGGCAATGCCCTCCGGATAGGAGGCGAGCCAGAAGCGGCCGGACGGCTGCGTGGAAGGGTGCGTCTCAGTGGCCGGCATGGGTTCCTCCTCGTTCGTGGGGCGCAGGCATCGTCCGTTCCGCCGCAGCGGCAGGTCCTCCAACCGTCCGATGCAGACAAGATGATGCTTTTGGCGGGCGCCATCAAGAGTCATCGCTATATTACATTGACGTAAACGTCAATAATCGGAGCGGGCGCATTTCGATAGCTTTTTCGTGAGGCGGGCGATTTGTCGCCGCCCTGCGGCGAACGGACCGCGCCATTGCCCAAAAAACCGCGTATATGTTTAACATTCCTCGGGTAAAACGGAGTGAGGCGGTCCGGTCCGGACGCCGGATCACGGGAGTTGTGTCAGTTGCTGCATTCGGAACGTAGAAGTGAGCCGCGGTTTCTCGGCGCCCCCCGCCAGACCGGCGCGGCGCTCATATCCCCGATCTCGGTCGCGCGGTGGCTTCTCGTTCTCGTCGTGCTCGCCGGCATCTATTTCTTCCACGGCTTCGTCGTTCCCGTGCTGGCGGCGCTGGTCATCGCCTTTGCGAGCTGGCCGCTCTATTCCCGCCTGCTGGCGCGGGTGAACGGCAACCGCACGCTTGCAGCCTCCATCGCCATTCTTCTCATCCTCGGCTTCATCGTCGGCCCGGTCATGTTCGCCGCCACTTACGCCATTCATGAGGTGCGCGACTGGATCGGCTGGGCGGTGGAGACGAACCGCACCGGCGCGCCGACGCCGGACTGGATCCGTGTGCTGCCGGTCGTCGGCGGCTGGCTGGACATGCAGTGGACCCGCTTCCTCGATCATCCGGGCGCGATCGGCGAACTCACGCAGGTCGTCAGCGGCGCCAATATCGGCAATATCTACCGTGTGGCGCTGGCGGCCGGCGGCAAGGCTTTCAGCCTGCTGCTCGCCATGCTCTTCATGCTCATCGCGCTGTTCTTCATCTATCGCGACGGCCAGTCCTTCGCCGCGCAGGTGGACCGCCTCGGCGAGCGCATCCTGCCGACGCGCTGGGAGCGTTTCTCGCGCATCGTCCCGGCGACGATCAGCTCCACCGTCACGGGCATGACGCTGATCGCCATCGGTGAGGGCATCGTGCTCGGCGTTGCCTACTGGATCGCCGGCGTGCCGTCCGCCGTCACGCTCGGCGTGCTCACCGGCGTCATGGCACTCTTCCCCGGCGGCGCGCCGCTCTCCTTCACGCTGGTCTCGATCTATCTCGTCTCCAGCGGTTCGCCCGTGGCGGGCCTCGCCCTCTTCGCCTGGGGCGCCATCGAACTCTTCATCGTCGACAAGACGCTGCGCCCCCGCCTCGTCGGCGGCCCGATCAAGCTGCCTTTCCTGCCCACCTTCTTCGGCCTTATCGGCGGCGTGAAGACCATGGGCTTCCTCGGTCTCTTCATCGGCCCCGTCCTGATGGCCCTGCTCGTCGCCATCTGGCGCGAATGGATCCGCGACATCGAGGCGACCGAACCGGTCACCGCGATCATCCTCGATCCCCACGCGGACACGTCGCCGCGACCGGAGCAGGAGCGCAACGTCGGATAGGCGGGTCTTCGATCAGAAGCGGAAGCGGATCGACGTTCCGAGATTGACGCGCCACACGTCGTCGATCTTGTACGGGTTGATCGGCGTCACGCCGAGATTGCCGTTTCGCGTCGTCCCCGTTTCAAAGCTGCCGCTATAGCTGACCGACGTGCTGAGGCCCCAGGTGATGCTGTCCGTCAATTTGTGCTGAATGCCCGCGCCGACCTGCGCAGCCGGGCTTACCTTGGTCTTTTCGGCAAGATCGGCGAGAAACAGGCCCGTGCCCGCATCCGCTTCCACCACGCTGGACAAGGTGTTGAACGACAGCCCCAGCCCCGCTGTGGTTCTGAGCGAAGTCGCGTCGGAAAGGGCGAAATCATAGGCGAGGTTGCCCATCAGGACGTGGCTGACGGCCGTGCCCTCGAAATTCGAGGCGATGCCGAAGAGCGGATAGCGCGCATCCCAGCTCACGTCGCCCCGGACGTATTGATAGCTGACGAATGCGGACAGTGGGGAATCGAACCTGTAGCCCGCATGCCCGCCAATGCCTGCGGCCTTCCCGAGCTTCACATTCTCGACCACTCCGCCACCGGCAAAGGCCGCCCCGCCATCCGTGGTGTCGGACGATCCGAAGGCAATCCCGCCGGCTGCATCGAGGCCGGCGAAAAAGCCCGCTTCATCCGCGAATGCCGATACCGGAGCAAGCAGCAGGGTGGCTGCGGCCGAAACCAATGCCCTGTACGTCATGCGCGCCCCCGTGCCTGCCCATATCCGCGTATTCGTAAGCCCGTTATGGTTAACGGACGATCAACGGTGCCGTGCAGGGCACTTGGAAAAGTGCTGGGAAAGGAAGTGGTGCCGCTTAGGGGCATTGAATGCTTGTGCAGTGAGGTATATTTTTGCGTATTATTGCGATATATGTACTGATTTCTATGCGGATTCTTGTGATTTTGCGTCCATTGTAGTACGCCTTTGTTCACCTAAAGCGAAAAGCGAAAGGGGGATCAAAAGGGGGATCAAAATGGCGAGGGCATTGAACAAGCTTTCAGCGCTGGCTGTAAAGAATGCCGCTCCCGGAAAATTCTCGGATGGCGGAGGACTCTGGCTCTATAAGCGGGAGGACGGGCCGGGGCAGTGGGTGCTGCGTTATACGTTACACAGTCGGCGACGAGAAATGGGGCTGGGTTCTGTTCAAGACGTATCCTTGAAAGATGCCCGTGCAGTTGCTGATAAATGGCGAGCCGTAGTGGCGAAGGGACTTGATCCGATCAGCGAACGAGACCGCGAAAGACGGCAGGCGGAAAAGCGTCTCCATTTGCTGGAAGAGGTGGCGAAAGATGCTTTTGAAAGCCGGAAGGCGGAGCTAAAGAACGATGGCAAGTCCGGCCGCTGGTTCAGCCCACTGGAAATCCATGTCCTGCCGAAGCTTGGCAAGAGGCCTGTGGGTGACATCGATCAAATCGGAATTCGCGACACGCTCTCTCCCATTTGGCATTCGAAGGCGGAGACTGCACGAAAGGCTCTGAACCGGCTTGCCATCTGTATGCGCCACGCAGCCGCGTTAGGCCATGAGGTGGACCTGCAAGCGACCGAGAAGGCGAGGGCGCTTTTGGGGCAACAGAGGCACAAGGCTGAAAACATACCTGCGCTTCCATGGGCCGAAGTGCCGGCCTTTTATGCTTCTCTCTCTGACGGCACGACGACGCACCTCGCGCTACGGCTTTTGATCCTTACGGGCGTGCGCTCAACCCCATTACGGTTCCTACGCCTAGAGCAAATCGAAGGTGACGTGTGGACGATCCCCGGTGAACAGCAGAAGGGGCGCAAGGATAAGACGCCTGATTTCCGTGTTCCGCTCGTGCCTGAAGCACTGGCGCTCATTGAGCAGGCAAAAGCGTTTACGCGCGGTGGCTATCTCTTCGCCAACGTGAAAAAGGGTGTGATTTCGGATGCTACGATGTCCCGGTTGATGGAACGGCGCGGGATGGAGGCTCGTCCGCACGGCTTTCGTTCGAGCCTGCGTGACTGGATCGCGGAGACGACGAACACGTCGTATGAGGTCGCAGAGACAACCTTGGGGCATATTGTCGGCGGCAAGGTGGAGCGAGCATACCGGCGCACTGATTTCCTTGAACAGCGCCGTGCTCTCTTGGAATTGTGGGCATATTACGTGACCAAGTAAGCGAAGGAGGCGGCAGAATGCGGTCGACGCAATCTATACCGGGTCGCTTCGTTTCCTGGAATAAAGCTTGTCGCTGGTAGGAGCCCTAGACTACGCTATCGTCGTTGGCATGCCAGTGGAGGATACCTTGGGAACATCTGAAGGCAATGATGCTGTGGGCGGTTTTCCTGCCCATATGTGGGACAAGATTGGCTTCTATGTTTACCGACTGGTTGATCCCCGAAATCAACAAACCTTCTATGTAGGAAAGGGCTATGGGAATCGTGTATTCCAACATGCCCATGGCGTGGTGCCTGATGCGGATCAACCGGATTTGGGCCAAAAGCTGGACTGCATTCGTTCCATCAAAGCGGATGGGAAGTGTGTTGATTATATCGTCCATCGTCACGGTCTCACAGAAGGCGAAGCCTTTCACGTCGAAGCTGCTTTGATTGACGCTTATGAGGGGCTGACCAATTTGCAATCTGGCCATGGTATTGATGAGCACGGCCTCATGCCTGCCAGAGATATTGTGCGGCTGTATGGATTGCCGCCTTTTCCTTCCCCGCCTGCTCACAAGTTGGTGCTTATAAAAGTTCCCAAGCTCCCCCGACGGGCCACTGAGGATGAAATTTTTCGGTTGGTGCGCTTTTGCTGGCGCATCAACAAAGTACGCGCGGAAGCTTCCGACTATGTTGTCGCGGTACATCTTGGCCGGACTGTTGGCGCATTCAAGGCCACCCAATGGTTGTCGGCGACCGCCGAGAACTTCCGCGAAGATATCACAATTGCAGGAACAGTGAACAAAGGCATTCCTTACGCTGATGGTTCCGAGGCTCAACGATACGGCTTCCGAGGGTATAGAGCACCACCTGAAATCTGGGACAGGTATGTTGGAGAACACGGAATGCGGCTGGAGAATGAACGATTCCTCAAAGCCCAAAACCCAATTGGCTATCTGTCACCCTAGGCATGTCTGATGGTAGAGCAATCAGTAGATAAGAGAAGATTCTTTTCCGGGCCATCAATACCAGTCGCCATGTCGAAGAACTCGAAGTTAAGAGTTTCCTCAGTTCCGCCACGCAACGTCTTTCCAGCCCTACCCGTCGAGAATACATCCTGCTTAATCAGGTTCACATTAGACGGCTTTGACGTAGTTCGCACACTCGTCAGGTGTGAACTGGTAAAGAACGGCTGCGAGCGCATCCCATAGGGAATTGATGGTTCGGTCCGCTTTGGCGTGCAAGAGGTATTTCAGTTGCGAGAAGGCGTTTCGGAGCGGGCTTGACCTGCTACATACGGGTTCCATCATTTGGTGGATGCGCCGATGGTGAAACTACGTTCTATTCATACAAGTCACGCCGTATGGAAGGACCATAAATGAAGGCCAACATCTTTGCCGCTCGCGTTGTTCTCGCGCTCGCGCTCTCCCATAGTCCGCTGGCGGCAGAACCGGCATACGACATGGGTATTCTCCGCGCTATGGTCAATGATCTTGATCACCACGACCCTTACATGCGGCTTAACGGTGCAGTCGCTGCTTGTCTTGCCGGTGAAGGGGACCAGTATTTGACGACTTCATGGTTTGAAGACCATGGTTGGAAGCCGCGTGTCGATGCCGACATGGGCATTGTCGAGATGAGGAAACCCGGCGCGGATAACATGTTTGCTTGGGTGGCGGAGGATGGCAGCAGTTGCCGTGTCTGGTCCGAAGAGATCGGCACTGCGGCCGTCAAAACTCTTCTGAAAGACCTAATGCTGGCCGCGCGTATCCGCGCTGAGAAGTCGACCGGAGAGAACGGCTGCTCGGGTTTGACTCTCGTTGCCGGAAATGTCGGCTATTCCGTCGAGATAACCTCGTCAGGCAATGACCCGGTTTGTAATGCGGCGGACAATAGTGCCGTTCACTTCATCCGCGCGGAGGGATAGGCGGGAGAGCCGCTCTGAGAGTTTGGTTGCCTTACGCGATCTGACTGCTTTGTATAACGGGAGCCGTAAACTGCCGGGCGAGCGCGACGAGTTCCGCTTGGCGTGCGGCTCCCGTTTTTTCGAAGATGCGCAGCAGGTGCGTCCTGACCGTGCTGACGGCAACATCAAGCTTGGTCGCGGCTTCTTGAACCGTCTGGCCGTCGGCAATTTTCTCGAAAACACGCCGTTCCGCCTCTGTCAGGCCGAACAGCGCTGTTATCGCTTTCCCTGCACTTTCCGACGATAGGGCGAGCGGCGCAAAGAGGAGGGCGAAGCATTCACCCCCATCAGGCCCAAGCTTCTCCCTCTTCAATGGCAGGATATGCAGGCTCCGCAGAGCCTCGCCGCTCGCACCGAGAGGAATACCGAACGGGTCGCCGGCTGGGATGGCGCCGGATTTCTGCGCCGAGTGCAAGGCAAACTCCAAGGCGCGCTGTGTGAAGCTCGACGTGAAGGCTATTTTCCCCGCCTGAACAGTAAAAGCGGTTTGCGACTGCTTGAGCATGGTCGCTGCATCGTTCGCATGAAGGACACGCAGGTCCGTTGCGTATTCCGATGAAGCCGGCCATTGATTCCGAAACGAAGCCGGCCACCTGTTCCGATTTCATTCCGGCCAGCATTCCGATTTGAAGCCGGCCAGTCGATGGTCCCTTGGGTCGTTGGTTTGATGGCTCCTGATTGCCGCGCGGTCAAGCGTCTGCTGGTGTCTGACGCTGCTTTCGCAAGCTCTCACCGGACAGTTCGATACGGTAGGCATTATGGACGAGGCGGTCGAGGATGGCATCGGCGAGCGTCGGATTGCCGATCATGTCGTACCAGTGATCGACAGGCACTTGGCTGGTGACGATGGTGGATCGCTTCTCGTAGCGGTCCTCGATGATTTCCAGGAGGTCTCGACGCTGCTCGTCGTTGAGCTTCTCCGGACCCCAGTCGTCGAGGATGAGGAGGTCGGTTCGGGCGAGCGCCTTGAGAACTTTGGGATAACGGCCGTCGCCGCGCGCGAGCGCAAGGGTGGCGAACAGCCTGGGCAGGCGATGATAGGCGACGGAGAAGTCCTCGCGGCATGCCTTGTGTCCGAGCGCGCAGGCCAGCCAGCTCTTGCCGACGCCGGCGGGCCCGATCAGCAGGAGACTGTGATGTTGCCTGATCCAATCACAGCCGGCGAGCTTCAGGAACAGGTTGCGATCGAGGCCGCGGGCGGCGCGGAAGTCGATGTTCTCGATCTGGGCGTCATGGCGGAGCTTCGCGGCACGGGCCCTTGCCTCGAAACGCTTCTGACGGCGCGTGGTCGTTTCCCGTTCGAGCAAGATCGTGAGCCATTCACCGTGCTCGAGTTGTCTCGCCTCCGGTTGCGCCTCGAGTTCGTGATACGCGCTCGCCATGCCGGAGAGGCCGAGCTCGCGCAGCATGTCGATGGTGGGGTTGGTCAGCATTGTGAGTTGTCTCCTCAATGAAAGTAGCCGGGGCCACGCAGATTGGCGTGTTCCATGACGGCGGTAGGTTCGGTGGAATGCCTTGCGCCCTTGTGGGTGGCGATGAGCGAGGCAATGGTCTTGCAGGTCAGGCCGCCGATCTCGACGGCGCGCGACGAAACGGCCTCGGCGCGCTCATGGCCGATGTCGCGATAAAGGCGCAGGATGCCGAGGCATGTTCTGAAACCTTGTTCCGGATGCGGCCGGCTGGCGAGGATGGCGATGATCAGCCCTTCGGTCTGCGGACCGATGGACGCGCCCCAGCGCCGGAAGCGCTCCGGCGTCCATTCGGCGTAGCGGCGGTGAGAGCTCGGCATGTGAGCGGGGTCTGTTCCATAGCGCGGCCCGCCATAGCGGCGCTGATGCACAGCAACGCGTTTGCCGCGATGGAATATCTCGATCATCCGGGCGGTTGCCCGGATATCGACCTGCTGGCGGATGAGGGCATGCGGGACGGAATAGAAGAAGCTCTTGCACTCGACGTGGTAATCCGTCGAGACCCGCGCCAAGCGCCATTCGGCGAATTCGTAGTCTTCGATGGGCAGGCTTGCGAGTGCCGGGCGTTCGACCGTCTCGAAGAGGTGCCGGCGGCTGACGCCAAGCCGGCGCATGACATGATCGTTGATGCGCGCGAGCACCTCGGCGATCGCGGCATTGGCCTCGGCGAGCGAGAAGAAGGTCTGCTTGCGCAGGCGTCCGAGAATGCAGCTCTGGGCAAAGCGCACGGCGTTCTCGACCTTCGCCTTGTCCTTCGGGCGGCGTGGCCGGGCCGGTAGGACGCCGACGCCGTAGTGGGACGCCATCATGCCGTAGCTGCGGTTGATCTCGGGATCATGGAAGCTGGCGCGGTTGACGCCAGACTTCAGGTTGTCCGGCACGATCAGCCGGGGCACGCCACCGAAGAAGGCGAACATGCGCACGTGCGAGCCGATCCAATCCGGGAGCGTCTGGGTCCAGGTCGCCTCGGCGAACGTATAGCTCGACGCGCCGAGCACGCCGACGAACAGTTCCGCCTCGCGAACCTCGCCGGTCTTGCGATCGATGATCGGCACCCTCTTGCCGGAATAGTCCACGAAGGCCTTGTCGCCAGCGGCATGCTCCTGGCGCATCGTCGGCGACAGGCGCTGCTCGAAGCCGCGGAACAGTTCGCAGAAGCGGCTATAGCCGTATCCGTCGGGATGGACGCTGCGATATTCCTCCCAGAGGATCAGCAGCGTGACGCCCGGCTTCTTCAGCTCGATGGAGAGCTCAGCCCAATCAGGCTCCTGGCGTCGCCGTTGGCCCTGCTTGACCCCGGCGCGGGCGAAAAGCCGATGCTCCAGCGCATCGTCGGTCAGTTCTCCGGGCAATGGCCAGGTCAGCCCCGCCATGGCTGCTCGCTTCAGATTATCCTGCACGGTGCTGCGTGCAACGCCGAGCATCACCGCGATCTCGCGGCTACTTGTTCCACTTCCGGCAAGCCGGAGCATCTGTCGTAATTGTCTCATGGTCAGCCTTCTCTTCGCCGGCATCAAAATCTCCTCGTGTACCGGGAGGCTTGATGCCAAAGTTGCTGACCCAGAGGGGATCGTTAGTGCCGAAATCCGGCCGGTAATTGATTGGAATCGTGGCCGGCTTCAAATCGGAACGGTGGCCGGATATTGATCGGAATGCCGGCCGGCTTCACGTCGGAATCCGCAGGTCCGTCGTTACCAGCATGATCGGAACATTCAAGCTTTTCAACACGGAGCGGAAATCGGCGGCAGCGCTCATATGGCCGTCGATAACCCGCGTGATCGTGGCCGCGCGCTGCAAATGTGGAAGCAGGAGGCGCATGACCTCTATCTCACGCTTGCCGATCAGCCCGAAGTCACGATGGCGGTTGAAGCCGATGGACCCGATGGACGCCCCGTCGCGTGTCAGGCCAACGGCAATCGCATCGACGATGCCTTGCGGTTGATGGAAGGAGACGTGAAAAGGGTGAGCCGTCTCGTCGGCGATGGCAGAGGGGTTTACGTCTGAAAGCACCGCCGGTTCATCGAGCGGTAAGTTGCGGATGATTGGCTCACCACCCCAAATGTCGAGCAGCTCCTGAGAATAGAAGAATACCTTCTCAAGCCAAGGCTGCTCGAAGCCCGTGGCTGCCGCCAGCACGGGTTGCCCGTCTTCGAGCGAAATGACGCTGATGACACCCGTGCTTAGATCGAGTTCCCGGCAAATGGCCCTCATTGCCTCCGGCCAATGTGCAGGCTTGAGCGTGCATGCGTAGATGTCACCGATCAATGCGGACAATTTTGCTGGAGAAATCATTCCTCACCTTTCAAGCCGATACTACTCCGCCGCAGTGCCTGCCTCGATTCAGGCTGGCATGTGCGAAGCCTCCACCAAATGGTGGAAGCCAGATTGCCCCGAGCATGGCACCTTCCGGGAAACTCTTGAAGTTCAATCTAAAAATCACTTTGGGAAATCAACATGAAACGAGTGACCGCCGCCGCGCTTGCAATGATCGTCGCTTCCGGCTTGCTTGCCGAAACGAAAGCCTCTACCGACTTGCCCGTCGCTCTCGATTTTTTCAAGATTGCCACGCCGGAAGCGAACTCGCCCCGCATCGTCGATTATGACGAGACGTGGTTCATCACCGGCCCCGTTTCCGACGCCATAAACAAAGCGACGCAAGGTGACAATTGGGAGCTGGTGGAAGGCAAGCTCGTCTATGCCTACTATCGTTTCCAGCCCGGTGTAAGCGCCCTGCAGATCCAGCGTGAATACGAGGCCAGCCTGAAGGAGGCCGGTTATGAGATCGGCTTTTCCTGCGTGACCGATAAGGGGACTTGTTTCCTCGATGCCAAGCCTGTGTCTGGTGTGTATCTTGGTCTTCTGCTTGATACCCCGCGCGACATGCCGGCCCTTGACAAACACACGATGTCCTATGTGCGCAATTACTTCAACACGTCCAGCGCCCGGTACATCTATGCAACAAAAGGCAGCGGCGAGAACATAACTCATGTGGCCGTTTCGCTTGCCGATTCACCCGCCAAGGGCGTTGTGGCGATAACGAAGAGCATCATGACGGGCGCGTCCGCTTCGATCACGGCGGCATCCTCGCTGCGGGATGAGTTGAAACAAAACCAGACTGTGTCGCTCGATAATCTGCTTTTCGACGTTGGCAGCGATATTCTCCTGCCTCTCTCGCGGGACCAGCTTCATGAAATTGCGATGATGATGCGTGAGGACCCTTCGATGAAGCTGCAAATCGTTGGGCACACCGATTCCGATGGTGGGCGCGACTATAATCTCGACCTGTCCAAGCGGCGCGCTGCCTCCGTTGTTCGGGCGCTTGCGGAAGGGTTCGACATAGAGAGCGACCGCTTGTCTTCAGCAGGCAAAGGCCTTAGCGAACCTGTCGCCCCGAATAGCAGCGAGAGCGGAAAGGCGAAAAATCGACGGGTAGCGTCCGCGCACGTGGTGTAATTTCGGAGGCGCATTGAGGTGGAAACGGCGGTGGAGAATGAGCTGCCGAATTCGTTGAGCGCAAGGTGGGCACCGGGCCTGTCGGAGAAGGTGGAGTTGCAAAGCTTCAACCAGCCGAAAGGAACCCCGATGACCGACGACAGATTAGCTCTTTCCGAGCTTGCCGCGAAGAGTGGCGATAGCGATTTTCTGCGCACGATTGCCGAAAGCGTGCTGCAACTGATCATGGAAGCCGATGTTGATGGCCTGATCGGCGCTGGGCGCTATGAACGTGGCGACAGCCGCCAGACATGGCGCAACGGCTACCGCGACCGCTCGCTCGACACCCGGCTCGGCACGCTGAACCTGAAGATACCGAAGATGCGACAGGGAGCCTACTTTCCCGGCTTTCTGGAGCCGAGGAAGATGGTGGAGAAGGCGCTGGTGGCCGTGATCCAGGAGGCGTGGATCAACGGCGTCTCGACGCGCAAGGTCGATGAGCTGGTGCAGGCCATGGGCATGACCGGCATCTCCAAATCCTCCGTCTCCAAGCTGTGCAAGGATATCGACGAGCGGGTGAACGCCTTCCTCAAGCGCCCCCTTTCCGGTGACTGGCCATACCTCTGGCTCGACGCCACCTATCTGAAGGTGCGTGAGGGCGGTCGCATCGTGTCGGTGGCGGCGATAATCGCGGTGGCGGTCAACACGGACGGGAAGAGGGAGATTGTCGGCCTGCACATCGGCCCCTCCGAAGCCGAGCCGTTCTGGACGAGCTTCCTGCGTGATCTGGTCCGCCGAGGCCTCACCGGCGTCAAGCTGGTCATCTCCGATGCCCATGAAGGGCTGAAAGCGGCCATTACCCGTATCCTCAGCGCGACATGGCAGCGCTGCCGTGTTCATGCGACACGCAATGCGCTGGCCTACGTTCCCAAGGGCCAGCACACCATGGTCGCCGCCGCGATCCGTCAGGCTTTCATCCAGCCCGACCATGACAATGCCGTGCAGACCTGGCGGCATGTCGCCGACCAGCTCCGCGCCAGATGGCCCAAGCTCGGTACCTTCATGGACAATGCCGAAGCCGACGTGCTGGCCTACATGGCCTTCCCCGCCCAGCACCGCACGAAATTACATTCAACGAATCCACTCGAACGCCTCAACAAGGAGGTCAAGCGCCGTGCCGATGTCGTCGGCATCTTCCCCAACGAGGACAGCATCGTTCGCCTCATCGGCGCGGTTCTGCTCGAAGCCAACGACGAATGGCAGCTCCTGAGCCGATACATGCAGGTCGAGGCAATGGCCGAGCTAAACCCACCAACAATCGAAGAGGAAACTACACTTCAGATTACACCCAGAGCCGCCTGATCATGACGGCCCGGTCCTACACCCGAAATTACACCAACTTGACGGACGCTATCAATCGACGTGTTGAACTCAAGCTTCAATAATGCAAAGCCACGGCGTATGACCATCACGACGCCCGTCACAATGAGGTATGCCCTCACGTGACGGTTTCGGCGTTACGCTCGCCGCTGTCACATCTGGGTCGACGTCGGCTATTTGTGACAGGGCAGCCTTAGGCCTAAAGGTCGAGGTTACACATGCCGGCGCTCACATGGCCGCTTTGGGGCCGAGAGGGGACTGTCCGGTGACTGTATGCCGAACGGCGAAGCGGACATCCACGCATGCGATTACCCGGTCCGCGTTCGGCCCTAATCCGTCTTTGAAGGTCTATCTGTTTGGGCCCGACATTTGAAAATTCATTGTTCAGGCGGGAACTGACGGATGAGCTATGGAGATAAAGCATCAAGACGCGTACTTGTTAATCTCATCGAAATAAAGCCGTTCACTGTCGTCTTTGAAGGAGGATTTACTCTCAGAGAGCGATGATAGCTTCTGAAAAATGTGAGTGTATACGATCCTATGAACTTCGTTATGCAGATTGCTCTCGTCAGGGACATCCATTTGGACTTCCGCATCGAGAAATAAATCCAGTAGTGAAAGCAGTCCATCTTTGTCAATTTCGTCTATTTTGCGCCACTCGACCGACGTATCCACTTGAAAATATCCGCATCCATCTTCAATCTTTAAGATCTTCATAAGTCGCACTCCGTTCTTCGTAAGTTTTCATCCCGGCCTCCAGATTTCCGAGAAGTATGTCTCGGGTCGGCAGTTCGGACCCATCTGTAGAGACAAGTCTCTTGCTCGTTGGTGGGCCGGAAAAAACTCGCCACTGGATCTCCGCGCCATCTACTTTTTTCTGAGTATATAGGAGGTAATCAGGGCGAATTGAAACGCCTACAGTGTTATTGTGCGTGACTACGACGACGGGCATCTTCCTAGACATTTCTTTTATAATTTCATTGACTTCAGACTTCAGAAAATGGTTGTCAAATGACGATTCTGGCTCATCTATGAGCAGGACATCTGCGGAATTCGCCCCCTCTATCTGGTCCAGCAAGAAAAATTCCGATCGTTCTCCTCCAGATGCAACAAGTCCATCTCTGTTCAGAATTTTATACTCAACCTTGACTAGGTATCTGCTGAAGTCAGCAGCTTCAACTGGTGAGCCGATATTTCGCAGCTCTTGTAGGAATTCATAGGGCTTATCATATTTTTTGAAGGCGGCACTGAAGCCTTTTTGCGATCTGGAAAGGTCTTTTAGTTCACCACTCCCATTAAATGGGCCAACCTGCGCAACAATCTCAAAACTACCTTTCTTCTTGCGAAGCGGCATCTTCGGTTTGCGAGCAGCTTTCACCAGTTCTTCGAATTTGGCTACAGCCCTCTTGTTAGTTGCAACTCTCAGAAGATCAACGTTCGTAACACTTGTCGTAGATGACTTCCTCTGAAGCTTCGCTTTGATGTCTTGAATAGCACTGTTAACCCAGTCCCTTTTTAGGTTCGCCTGAGTCTGGGCTCCGTGAGCAATCATCAGTTCGACGTACAGCGCTCGGAGTGCGTCCACCGGGATGTGCTTATCAATTATTGATCTATACTCAACGTTGCTGACGAGGCGCTTTGTGGACTGTATTAGCGTTTCCAGGCCAGTTAGGTTTTTCTGTTGAAATGGTTCCTCGTTGTAAATGGTAGCTTTTGAGAATGCGTCGTGCCGACTTGTGTCCCGTGCATAAGTCAACAAGGAGGACACGTACTTTTCCACGGAGTCCAAGTCCGACTTTAAGTCGATTTCGAGCATGTGGCCAACCGCATCTTGCAGGTCTGCCAGATATTCCCTAGAGAAAAGGCTTGTTTTCGCACTAAGAAAATCTTTGAATTTTCTTTCATCTTCGACTTCATCGCGAGCAACAAGGTCGAACTGGCGTATATATCTAGTGTTCTCCGGTCCAAACCACTCGCAAATTTTTTGAAGTGTATAAGACTTTCCGGAAGAGCGATCCCCCAGCACCACATTCAGTCCAGTTGAAAGTTTCTGTCCGTCGGGAAATATCTGGAAGTGACTGTTCCCGCCACTGCTCGACAAAGATACCTTATCTCTGTCCTTTAAGACTTGCCGAAGGGTGCCGAACGTTATTTCCTCACAATCAACATATGTCTGTTTGGTAGGGAGATTGGAAAGACCGTCACTAATTCGGCAGTCGCTGAAAAACACTGGGACGAGCATTTCGGGGTCTTTGTGGCAAGCCATGAATTTTTTAGGGCTACTGACTTCGCCGCAATGAATATGACCTTCGAACTTCTCCAATGTTTCAGGACTTATACCCGGGTCCTTCAGATAATGTGGAATAATGATATATTGTCGGAGGTCGCCCAGAATAGACTTGAAGTCTTCATATCGCTGCGGCGATCCGGTCTCTTTCCATCTTTGCTCGACCAAATCGCATGCATGAGCGAATGCATCTAAATTCCGTCCGTCGCCCAAGACCAAGATATGACATTTTTCAACATCAATTTCTATTCCTGGAAGAACCAGAATATCCAGAATAGACGTGATTTTCTCGAATTGCGCCCTGTCGAATAGATTGTGGTTTGTGATCGCAATGCAGTCTATTTCAGCATCGCGCACATAGCGCTTGAGATTGTCTTCGCTGAAAACAAAATCTTTATCCTGAGAGCTAGTCTTTGTGTGGATGTGTAAATCTATTTTTTTCAAGCTAACACCCCTCCATCCCGCAACAATCTAATATCGGACTCGGAAGGAGGAAACCATACGAGTTAGTTGCACTTTTTTCTGCGAGGCAACCTAGTGCTCCGCTATTACGAATATCCATTTCTGTCCGTCGGTAACCTAGAACCTGTCGGTGACGAGAGGGTCCTAATTGGGCAGGACCTGTCGTAGAGTGAATGTCCGTTCGTTGCGCACACGCGCCATGACGACGCTTCATAGGTATGGCCGCTTTTGAGCATCTCACCAGCTTGCCTTTACGTCCTACTTTAAGGCGCTTTGCGGTCACGTCCGCTGACCTCGCCCCCAGTTTTGCCCAGCTTACGGTTCCCTCCACGTCGATTGGTGGGGCCTTTCCCGGAGCGTGCGGGCCGCGAGCGACCTGGAGGTGTCAGGAGGAGGCCAAATATGCCATATCAGTCATGAATTGGCAGCTCTTTGGCTGGAAACTCAAAGCTGGTTTCATCGAGTCTCGGCCCCATAACCCGCGTCGGTAAATTCCGTGCAGGTTCATGACCTCGATGATGCCCTTTGACGAGGGCGACTTTGCCACTGCGATAGTGCCTTTCATGCTCGGACACCCAGTGACGTGCGGGTCCATTCCGTGTGTCGATCACCTGTCGCTGGAATTCAAGTCGAGCGGTCCTCTCTGCCATGTGCGCAGCAGCCTGCGGGCCGATCCGGATCGTCAGATGAGACTTTTGGGCGCCAAGGATCCACGGCTTGCCGAACTTCCGGGCGGTCTTGATGTCCTTCTGGGTGAACGTCGTGGTCTCCGTTGGAATGATTCCGCCCAGATCCGGGGACACTAGCATGGCAAATAGGGCGTAAGGAATGAACAGATCGGAACCCGTTTCAACCACTTGCACGGTGCGCATCCCGGTGATCTTTTCCGGCGATGCACCCGTTCGCATGTAAAACTCGACCATGGATTGGCTCAGGTCGACTTCGATGTTGTCATAGTCCAGAGTGCCAGACGCGCTCCGCCTGACTATCAGGGCACATAGAGGATCGACGATTCCTTTCTCCAAGCGCTTGTGAAACATAGTCACGCGCACACAATCCGTATTTCGGCCGTCAAGCAGGTAACCACGTAGCCCTTTGCCTATGGGGTTGTCATCAAACCTCGCGAAAGCCGAACCGCGCTCAAAACGGGCTATACTTAGGGCCCGATCATCGAACTCCACCCAGACAACTGGAGACGGGAGCTTGACCTCCCCGAGGATGGCGAGAGCGGGTGGGTTCCCTTCGCCTGCGTTCTCGGTGACAGCCTCATGAAGCGTATCCGCATAGGCGGCAGCCAAATGATCGAGAAGGTACACCTTTGCCTGACATAACGCATCGACCGCGTACTCCCGAAAATGCTTAAGATTTTCAGACGGTGCAAAGCGCCAGACCACGTCCTCTACAGGTATTGATTTTCCCGCAATCGATGAACCGTATATGGAAATCAGTGACTTATAGAGCATTGCTTTACACCTTTAACTGTTCCGCGCTGATCGGCCCGCCACTGAGGAAACGGGTCCTGGCCAATACGCTTCGTAGCGTGTGCCGAGTGTGAAAGCGGACGTACCTTATCTGCTCCACGATCAGTACCGCCGCGGCATCCACAAGGATCGATGCCATACACGCCAGGAACCTCAATGCACGAAAACATAAATGTCCACAGCAACAATATACCGACATGGGATGCAGTGGCCCCGTCGGTAACTGCTCATTGAACCGCCCCGGCTTTACCGGAGACCGTTTGGCTTAAGTTATGCGGCCATGGCTGGTGCGTCCAGCATGGCGTAGTATCGTTCTTCGGCCTCGGCTGGCGGTATGTTGCCGATGGGCTCCAGAAGGCGGCGGTTGTTGAACCAATCGACCCATTCGAGCGTGGCGAACTCCACGGCTTCGAAGTTGCGCCATGGTCCTCGCCGATGGATGACCTCGGCCTTGTAAAGACCGTTGATCGTTTCGGCGAGAGCATTGTCGTAACTATCACCAACGCTTCCGACAGACGGCTCGATGCCTGCCTCCGCCAGCCGTTCGGAATAGCGAATGGATACGTATTGCGAGCCGCGGTCGGAATGATGAACCAGCCCACTGCGTTTGACGGGCCGCCGATCATGAAGCGCCTGGTCGAGGGCATCAAGCAAAAAGCCCGCATGGGCCGCCCGGCTTGCCCGCCAACCCACGATACGGCGAGCGAAGGCATCAATGACGAAGGCCACGTAAACGAAGCCCTGCCAAGTCGCGACATAGGTGAAATCGGATAACCACAGCATGTTCGGCGCGGGAGCGAAGAACTGTCGGTTCACCCGGTCTAGCGGGCATGGAGCGGACTTGTCCGACACGGTGGTTTTGACTGGCTTGCCGCGAATGACGCCTTGAAGCCCCATCATTCTCATAAGCCGAGCGACGGTGCAGCGGGCAACGTCGTAACCTTCTCGCTGCAACTGCCGCCAGACTTTGCGCACGCCATAGACCTGGAAGTTCTCGTTGAACACCCGGCGTATCTCGATCTTCAGGGCCATGTCGCGTCGGGTGCGGGCCGATAGGCGGTCCACGTCCGTGCGTTTGGCAACGACCTCATAGTAGGTGGACGGGGCAATCGGCAGCAGCCTGCAGATCGGCTCGACCCCGAGCACCGAGCGGTGTGCATCGATGAAGGAAATCATCGCTTCAGTGGGCGGTCGAGCTCCGCCTGGGCAAAATACGCAGAGGCCTTGCGTAAAATCTCATTCGCCTGACGAAGCTCCCGGTTCTCCCGCTCCAAAGCCTTTATCTTCTCCGCCACGTCACTCGGCAAACCTGCACGCTTGCCGCTGTCGACCTCGGCCTTCTTCACCCATTCATTGAGCGTATGCGCCGAGCAACCGATCTTGGCCGCTATGGAAGATACAGCCGCCCACCGGGAAGGATGTTCGGCTTCATGATCGGCCACCATTCGAACGGCGCGGGCGCGGACTTCAGAAGAAAATTTGTTCGTCGTCTTGCTTGTCATAGACCCTACTTCTCACGAGTTGGGGTCTCCGGCAAAGCCGGGGCGGTTCAGCAGGCAAGCCTTCCCTGTTCAAGTGAGGGGGCTCACCTGCTGCAATGTTTGTGTTTTCGATAACTGGTCAGGGCTGGGTGGTAAGGTGTGTACTACACACTCACTTGCCCGCCGAGGTAGGCTTCTTAGCGGGTTTCGGTTTTTCGAGTTTTAGGAGGCCGAAGCTCTTGAGAGCTTTCCTACCAAGGCCAGCTATTTCGAACACTGTCTTCTGCCCCGATTGAACGGTAATCTTCAGTTCCGCCTTCACATAATGCTCTCCTTCCTTCGCGAGCAATGGTTTGGAGAACCGGCTGGGCGTCAACTTGACGGTCTGTGTCGAGTTTTCACGACGCTTGTCTCTAGCCGCTGCTGCTTTGGTGTGCTTGTCTTCCTGTATACCCTTAACGTGCTCGTCGACTTTCGCCGAAACGAGCCGTTCGCTCCAGGCGCCGAGCAGCAAACCGTTAAACGTGCGGACCCAGCTTCCGCTCGCATTCGGCCCAAAGCCGACGGCGAATTTGATCGCAAACCTTAGTGGGGGGTCCCCTTTGTGCTTCCCGGGCTGCGGCTTTCGCTTTTCGCTCGCCCACTCTGGGTGTTCGCAAAACGTCTGCCATTCATCGATGTCGGATGAAAGGCGCGATACGATGCGATAGATTTTTACTGCGTACTTACGGGATTGGGGTGCCTCCAATGTGCCCACCGTGGCAAGTTTCGCCCTGATTTTGAGTAGCTTGGCGACGCAGGATCTTTCGGAACGCTGCTTCAGTGTCGATTTAGACGTCATGACCTGCCTCCGTTTCGAGGCGACGGATGAGGGCTACTATGTCTTGCTCACGCCACACCGTCGTCCTCGGCCCGAGCTTCACGGGGCGCGGGTATTCACCCGTGCCGACTTTTTTGAGCCAGCTAGAACGGCTGATTGGGATTGGGCCTTTGGGGGCGATAATTTCCTTGAGCCGCAACAAGCGGTTGATCTTATTCTCCATTTTGACCTCCGTTGAGTTTCTCTGATTGGAGGTCTCTATAAATACACTTCGCCGCCTATCGTGCCACAAGCGCCTAATTCCGTTTTAGGTGTCAAAATCGCCTTTTGATGTGAGTTTTTTTCGCCAGCGAACGGCATGCTTAAGGGCAGTATGAACCATGCTGTTTGTGATGTCTTTTTCTAATGATTTCAGTATAAACCCGACCATATAAGATTCATTTGTGCTCATTTCATTGTTATTTGAGCCTATTGTTTTTGGAAATTTAATATCAAGAAAATTTTCTATTAAAACAATACAGAATTCTGCTGCGCAATTTACTGCGAAGTTTGATCGCCTTCCACGTGGTTTTTTAATAATCATCTCGAGATGTGCTATAAATTGAAGTATCTCCATTTTCCCCTTATCCGAGAGGAAATGGTCGTCTGGGGTCTTTCGGCAATAGCTTTCGAAATGGTATATATGGTCTTCTTGTATATTAAGAGATGCCTCAAGTATAATTGACCTGCCACTGAAGTTTCATCCGGCTGCGATTAGAGCCTCGGCGGTTTTTGATACGCCACATGGCGCGGTGGTAGCAACCGGCGGAAATGCGAAGCTTCCATATTGCGTAGCGTTGGAGCCGGTTGTGGCGATGATCCCTGCATAGTCCGCTGGGGTCTGGTAGCCGAGCGATGAGTGCGGCCGGAAATTGTTGTAGTCGTCGGCCCATTCCGCAATGGCGCTACGGGCATGATCAAGACCGAAGAACAGGCTCTCGTTGAGCAACTCATCGCGCATGCGGCCGTTGAAGCTCTCGACATAGCCGTTTTGCATTGGCTTTCCCGGTGCGATGTAGTGCCACTCGACCTTGTGATCCTTCGACCAGGCGAGGATGGCATTCGAGGTCAGTTCTGTCCCGTTGTCTGAGACAATCATGCCCGGCTTGCCTCGTCGCTCGATAAGCGTCGTCAGTTCTCGCGCGACGCGGCGACCGGAGATCGATGTATCCGGGATCGCTGCCAGGCATTCGCGCGTGACGTCGTCAACCACATTGAGGATGCGGAAGCGCCTGCCGCAAGCGAATTGATCGTGGACGAAATCCAGAGACCAGCGGGCATTGGCCTTTGCTACGACGAGGATCGGCGCACGCGTGCCAACAGCACGACGCCTGGCTTTCCGCTTGCGCACGGAAAGACCTTCCTCGCGGTAGAGCCGGTAGATGCGATTGACACCGGACGGCTCTCCGTCTCGTCGAAGCAAGATGAACAATCGACGATAGCCGAACCGGCGACGCTCCTTGGCCAGATCGCGCAACTTCGCTCGCAGCTCGATCTCCGGCGGTCGTGTGGATCGATAGCGGATCGTCTTTCGGTCGGCAGATATGATCTGGCAGGCCCGCCGTTCCGAAAGCCCCATTGTGACCTTCAGATGCGCGACGGCTTCACGCTTGGCGGCAGGCCCTACCATTTTTTTCCGAGAAGCTCACGAAGAGCGGCAACATCCAACATCTGCTCGGCCAGCAGTTTCTTGAGCTTGGCATTCTCGTCCTCAAGCGCCTTCAAACGTTTGGCCTCCGACACCTCCATGCCGCCGTATTTGGCCTTCCAGTTGTAAAAGGTAGCCTCGGAAATCCCGTGCTTGCGGCAAAGATCAGCGGCCTTAACGCCCGCCTCCTGCTCCTTCAGCACCCCAATAATCTGCTCTTCCGTAAATCTCTGCTTCTTCATAAGTCCGTCCTCAATGGGCCGAACTCTAATCCATTCTGGAGGAAATTCTCAGTGGCAGGTCATAATATAAAGATTTTCTATTGTGTTCTCAAATTCCTCGTGTTCTTTTGAGCTGTTGTATTTTATCTCTTCAATTATTCCAGTCGAATATATCTCCATTACGGACCCTAAGTCCGAATAAAGTTTGTCTTTCTTCTTTTTGCTAATACGAATTATTCCGGATTTTTCTGGAAATGTACTTTTGAATTCTGAAATTATTGAATTGATAATATTGTCTGATATGGAATTTATTTCATAGGCGCCAATATTTTGCCAATTCAAGGTATTTGGGCTTTTTTGTGCAGAGAATATGGGCATTGAACACCGGTCTCCTGTAAAAATACGTGTAATTATATCTTGGCATAAGCAATTAACATTTTCAATGTATTGGGTTATGGGAATAAGGTTCGTCTATATGTGTTTGCATTTTTGGTAATTTACATGGATTTCCTTTTATTCTGTTTTCTTGGAGGGTTTGCACATTGTTGATAGGCGCTTGAAAGCGCTACGCCATGTACGCCGCATTGAAAGGGGGATGGAATGGGGGATTGCGCGAGCAGGATCTGCGCTAGGTAGTTGGTTTTACAGTGAAAATTGTAGGAAAATGGTGCCGCTTAGGTGACTCGAACACCTGACCCCATCATTACGAATGATGTGCTCTACCGACTGAGCTAAAGCGGCCCTTTTGGGCGGCCCCGAAGCGTGTCGGGGCCGGAATGGGTGCGCTGATAACCGTAATGGACGGAGATTTCAAGCGGGGAGTTCAAACTTCCGCATTTTTCCCGTGCGGTGCAGCGAATTGGGCCGGTTCAGGCGGTGATGCGGGCCTTGGCGGCGATGTATTCGCGCTCCATGCGGGCGACGAGGTCCTCCACCGGGCCGATGGATTTTACCGCGCCGATGCCCTGGCCGCAGCCCCAGATGTCCTTCCAGGCCTTGGCGCCGGTCGCGGCCTGCTCGAAATCCATCTTCGTCGGGTCGGCTTCCGGCAGGTGCTCGGGGTCCATGCCGGCGGCGGTGATGGAGGGTTTCAGATAGTTGCCGTGAATGCCGGTGAAATAGTTGGAATAGACGATGTCGGCGGCGGCGCTGTCGACGATCATCTGCTTGTAGGCCTCGCTCGCCCGCGCCTCGCTGGTGGCGATGAAGGGCGAGCCGATATAGGCCATGTCGGCACCCATCGCCTGGGCGGCGAGGATCGCTCCGCCGGTCGCGATGGCGCCGGAGAGGAGAAGGGGACCGTCGAACCATTCGCGGATCTCCTGGATCAGCGCGAAGGGCGAGAGTGTGCCGGCATGGCCGCCGGCGCCGGCGGCGACCGCGATCAGCCCGTCCGCGCCCTTGCGGATCGCCGAGCTGGCATGGCGGTTGTTGATGACGTCGTGCAGCACGATGCCGCCGTAGGAATGGATCGCGGCGTTGACTTCCGGCACGGCGCCGAGCGAGGAGATGACGACCGGCACCTTGTATTTCACGCACATCATCAGGTCGTGTTCCAGCCGCTTGTTGGAGCGATGGACGATCTGGTTGACGGCGAAGGGCGCGGCCGGGCGGTCGGGGTTCTTCGCGTCGTGCGCGGCAAGGCCCTCGGTGATTTCCGCCAGCCATTCGTCGAGCTGGCTTTCCGGGCGCGCGTTCAGCGCCGGAAAGGCCCCGATGACGCCGGCCTTGCATTGTGCGAGGGTCAGCGCGGGATGGGAGACGATGAAGAGCGGCGCGCCGACGACGGGCAGACGCAGGTTGTCCTTGAGGATCGCGGGCAGGGCCATGGCGGAAAGTCCAGTCTTTTGACGTTTACGGAAACGTCAAAACTATAGCAGCGGGATTCCCGTCTGAAAAGGGGTGCAAGGGCAGGGAATGCAGATGGCGGACGGTCTCGCTCCGGCGGTTCCTTGCCGCGCGCTCCGTGGGCGGCGGGCCACGGGTTTGCCGGCGGGCGGCTTATCCCCGGCCAAGCGCGGCCACTTTCGGCCGGAAGGCTTGCGCAAATTCCCGTCAAACGTTACGCAAAAACTAACAAAAGCCGGAAAGTAAGGCTCTTTCCACAGATGTATCTTGGCCGCGGCGTTGGGCGGCTCCCGCAGAAGGGTCGGATGTGAGCGGACTGGAAACGGCAATCAGGAACGCGCTGGCGCGCTCGGAACGCGCCAATGCCGAAGTTCGCGCGCGCATCTACCAGTCGGCGCGCAATGCGCTGGAGGCGGGCCTGCGCAAGCAGGAAATCCACGACCGCGCGACGATTATCGCGCAGCGCCAACGGCTGGAAGCCGCCATTCACCAGATCGAGGCCGAGGAGCGGGCGCAGCTTGCCGCCGCCGACCGCGCGGTTCGCGTGGAGCCGGCCGTGGATGTGCGGCCGGAGCCGGTGCTGCGCGCCGAGCGTGATGCACGCCCTGAGCCGACGCTCGATGTGGAGCCGCGCATGGAGGCCGCCCGGCCTGCCGAGGCCGGGGATATCGGCGCCATCCGGCCGGAGCGGGAGGATGGCTTTGCCGCCGGCGCTTCGACGGCATCGGCGGCGGAAAAGCCGGCTGCGGCCGAAAAGGCCGCCGATTTCCGTCCCGAACGTGTCGCCAAGGCCCGCAAGCGCCGTGGCCGCCTGTTCTCCTTCCTTCTTGTCGTTGCGACCCTGATTGCCGCTTTCGGTGCGCTCGCCTGGTGGGTGCAGACGAGCGGGCTGTTGCAGGAATTGCAGAATGCCGACGATTCGACGCCGCCCGCCCGCGTTTCCGGCGAGGATTTTTCGGGCGAGGATCCGCTGAAGAAGGCGCTGGATACCCAGAGCCGCTTTTCCGCCGACTGGCGCAAGGTCTTTTCTCCCGGCGAAACGGACAAGCTCTCTGCCGGCGCGGCGGGCCGCTTCGAATCCATCAGCACAAGCGATGGCCCGGCCGTCCGCCTGACCTCGACCAATCCGGATCGCGACGGCGCGGTGCGCATCGAGGTTTCGCCGGACATCCTCGGCGAGATGGGCGGCAAGACCTCGACGATCGCGCTCACCGTGCAGTCGGCGGGCGACAAGCCGGTGCAGGTCGCCGTGGAATGCGACTTCTCCACCATGGGCGGCTGCGGGCGTCACCGCTTCACGGTGTCGGAGCGCACCGACATCCTGTTCCAGGTGGAATTCGACCGCTCGCTCTCGCCGAGCGAGGCCGGCCACCTGCTGCTCAACAGCGATATTACCGGCGGAAACGGCGGCGTGAACCTCTTCGACGTCCGCGTCCTGCCCGGCGAGTGAGCCGCCCGCTCCCTATTTGAGGAAGCCCGGCCCCGAGCCGACGATCTTGTCGTCGACGGCGCCGATGGCCTGTTTGTCCTTGCCCTCGTAGTCGAGCGTCGTGAGGATATGGCGGATGAGGTTGATGCGTGCTCGCCGCTTGTCGTTGGCGCGGATCACCGTCCAGGGCGCGGTGTCCGTATGGGTTTCCTTGAGCATGCGGTCGCGTTTGTCGGAATAATCGCCCCATTTGTTGAGCGCCGCGATATCCATCGGCGAAAGCTTCCAGACCTTGAGCGGGTCGTGCCGGCGGTCATGGAAGCGCTTGAGCTGCATCTCGCGGCCGATATCGAGCCAGAACTTGAAGAAGTGGATGTTTTCCGAGGCGATCATCTTCTCGAAGCGCGGCGTCTCCTTCAGGAATTTCTCGTATTCCTCCGGCGTGCAGAAGCCCATGACGGGTTCCACGCCCGCGCGGTTGTACCAGGAGCGGTCGAACAGCACGAATTCGCCGGCCGTAGGGAAGGTCGCGACATAGCGCTGGAAATACCATTGGCCGCGCTCGGTCTCGGTCGGCTTGGTCAGCGCGACGATGCGGGCGGAGCGCGGGTTCATATAGGCCATGGTGGCGTGGATCGCGCCGCCCTTGCCGGCGGCGTCGCGACCCTCGAACACGGCCATGATGCGCTTGCCGGTCTTCTGCTGCCAGAACTGCACCTTCACCAGCTCGATCTGCAACTGCGTCAGGGTTTTTTCGTATTCGTCGTTGTCGAGCTTCTTGCCGTAGGGGTAGTCGCCGGATTCGAAGGCCTTCTCGTCGATCCAGTCGGGCAGGACGGGATCATCGACATCGAACACCCGCTTCTTGCCACGGATATCCAGTTCAACCGCCCGGCTTTCAGCCTTTTCCGCCATCGTCCACTCCTTGAAAACGGGCAGCGGCGTGCGCCGCCCCGGCGGAAGGTGGCCACAACCGGATTGCGAATTCAAGCGGGCCATGAAAAACATGTCACGAAACCGCGCTATCCATCCCGAATCGATGGAGGTCGCGGAGGGTAGGATGCTGGCAAGGGAATGGGTGGCGGTGGCGGATCAGCGCACGGGCTTCGGCTGGCTGGCGGCGCAACTGTGGGGCGAACGGGTTCTCATCGCGGCTGCCGTCTTCGTCGGTTTCATGATGTGGCTCGCCGGCCTGCATCTCGGCTGGGTGTCCTTCGCCGTCCTGCTTCTGGTCATCGCCGGGCTGATGCGCATGGAGCGGCGAACGGCAGGCTCCGTGCGAACCATGGCTGTCCCGGCCGCGCCGGTCCCTGAGCCCGCGCCGCCCGCTGACGATCTGGCGGCGGTTTCCGCCGTGCTCGGCGCGCTCGATGCGCCCGCGCTGCTGCTTTCGGCCCGCCAGACCGTGAAGCTGCAGAACCGTGCGGCGGAAGCGGTCTTCGGCCCGATCCCGCAGGGCAGCGATCTGGCCGGCCGGATTCGCGCGCCCGGCATTCTCGACATGGTGCGCGAGGCGATCGGTTCCGGCCAGCCGCGCGAGACCGAGCATGCCGAGCGGCTTCCTTCCGAGACGGTCTATGTCGTGCGCATCGCCCCGCTCGCCGGCCCCGCCACCGAACCGCTGTGGCTGCTGACCTTCCGCGACGTCTCGCAGGCCCATCGCATAGATCGCATGCGCTCCGACTTCATCGCCAATGCCAGCCACGAGCTGCGCACGCCGCTCGCGTCCCTGCGCGGCTTCATCGAGACGCTGCAGGGGCCGGCGCGGAACGATCCCAAGGCCCATGAGCGCTTCCTCGGCATCATGCACGAGCAGGCGACGCGCATGAGCCGCCTTGTGGACGACCTGCTCTCGCTCTCCCGCCTCGAGCTGCGCTCCAACCTCGCCCCCGACCAGAGCGTCGACCTCGTGCCGCTGCTCGGCCATGTGCGCGACAGCCTCCAGCCGCTTGCAGGCGATCTCGGCGTCGATATCGTCCTCGACCTGCCGCAGCATCCCGTCACCGTGCCCGGCGATCGTGACGAACTGGTCGAGGTCTGCGAGAACCTGATCGAGAATGCCTGCAAATACGGGCAGGAGGGCAGGCGGGTGGATGTCGTGCTGACGGGCGGCGGCGAGGCGCCGGTCGAGCTGTCCGTCACCGATTACGGTCCCGGCATCCCGCCCGAGCATGTGCCGCGCATCACCGAGCGCTTCTACCGGGTCAATGTGGAAGCGAGCCGGTCCAAGAAGGGCACGGGCCTCGGCCTTGCCATCGTCAAGCACATCCTCACCCGCCACAAGGCGCGCCTCGTGGTGAAGTCCGAGCTGGGCAAGGGGACGGTCTTTACCGTGAAATTCTGACACAAAAGCTGCCGGCTTTGTCGTGTCGTTTGAAATAGATTAGCGATTTCATGGACTTGGCGTGTCACAAATGTTTCGTCAAACCGACATAAAAGGAATGGCGATCGGGGTTTAGAGAAGGGCCGCCGGTCAACGGCAGAGAGCGCGAAAGCAGCGCTTCCCACAACGTCCTCTTCGGGAGAACCCAGATGAAATCTCTTAAGCTCACCGTCGCGGCGCTCGTTGCCTCCGCCGCATTCGCAGGCGTTGCCGTTGCGCGCGACCAGGTCCAGATCGCCGGCTCCTCCACCGTTCTTCCCTACGCCAAGATCGTCGCCGAGACGTTCGGCGAGACCTTCCCCGACTTCAAGACCCCGATCGTCGAATCCGGCGGTTCCTCCGGCGGCCTGAAGGAATTCTGCAAGGGCGTCGGCCCGAACACCATCGACATCGCCAATTCCTCGCGCCCGATCAAGGACAGCGAGATCGAGGCCTGCAAGGCCGCCGGCGTGACCGAAATCCAGGAAATCAAGATCGGCTATGACGGCATCGTCTTCGCCACCGACACCGGCAATGCCGACCTGAAGCTGGAGCCGAAGGACCTCTACCAGGCGCTGGCCGCCGAAGTCGTCGTCGATGGCAAGCTCGTCGCCAACCCCTACAAGAAGTGGTCGGAAATCAACAAGGACCTGCCGGACGCCGAGATCGCCGCCTATATCCCGGGCGAAAAGCACGGCACGCGCGAAGTCTTCGAGGAAAAGATCCTCGCCAAGGGCTGCAAGGACGTCGGCGCTCTGGATGTCATCAAGGCTGCCGTTGCCGATGAGAAGGAACAGCACGCCAAGTGCGTCGCCGTTCGCAAGGATGGCCTCGCCGTCGATATCGACGGTGACTATACCGAAACGCTGTCCCGCATCGCCGCCAACAAGTCCGGCATCGGCGTGTTCGGCCTGTCCTTCTATGAAAACAACGCCGACAAGCTGAAGGTCGCCACCGTCAGCGGCGTCGTTCCGTCGACCGAGACGATCGCTTCCGGCGAATATCCGGTTTCCCGCCCGCTGTTCTTCTACGTCAAGAAGGCGCATCTCGGCGTCATCCCGGGCCTGAAGGAATATGTCGAGTTCTTCACGGGCGACGACATGATCGGCCCGGACTCCCCGCTCGCCGAATACGGCCTCGTCGCGGCTCCCGATGCCGAGCGCGAGGAAATCCGTCAGTCCTTCGTGGACGGCAAGATCATGTAATCGGCTCGGGCCGGCGCGAAAACCGCGCCGGCCCCTTCCTTTCGGGCAGCCTTGCCTGGTCGCAAAGAATGACACCGCGGATGATCTCGCCGGGAGAATTTCCTAAATGAGTATTTCCCTTCTTCTGCTCATCGTCGCCGGGATCGGCGCGGCGGGCTACCTGCTCGGAAGCTGGCGCGCGAACGCGCTTGCCGGCGGCAAGCTGTCCAGCCTGCATTCCCGCCCGGGCTATTACGGCGCCTTCGTCGCGGTTTGGTCCATCCTCCCCGCCGCCCTGCTGCTGCTGGTCTGGGCCGTCGCAAGCCCGGCCTATATCGGCTCCGCCGTTCGCGCCGGCTTCCCTGAAGAGGTGAAGGCGACCTCGCAGGCCGAGCAGAACCTCAGCTACAACATGATCGGCGCGATTTCCCGCGGCCTTCCGACCCTGTCGCCGGAGGAGCGGGAGACCCTGTTGCGGGACGCTTCCGCCGCCCGCGGAATTCTCGGTGCCAAGGGCGTGCCGCTGGCCGCCGATCCCGCGCCCTACATGCTGAAGGCCGCCGAAGACCTCGACCGGATGACCGCGACAAGCGGCGCCGTGCTGACGATCCTTGTCGTGGCCGTCGCGCTTGCCGGCGCCTTCCTCTCCTACCGGGCCATCGCGCCGAAGTTCCGCGCCCGCAATCGCGTCGAGGGCGTGATGCTGGCCGGCCTGATCGGCGCGTCCTCCATCGCCATCCTGACGACGGTGGGCATCGTCGCCTCCATGGCGACGGAAGCCGTCCACTTCTTCAACATGGTCCCGGCCTGGGAGTTCTTCTTCGGCACGACCTGGGACCCACGCTTCGCGGCCGCCGGCGCGACGGACTCCTCCGGCCAGTTCGGCCTGATCCCGCTGCTCGCCGGCACGCTCTATATCGGCTTCGTCGCCATGCTGGTCGCCGTGCCGGTCGGCCTCTTCGCCGCCATCTACATGTCGGAATATGCCTCGCGCACCGTGCGCTCGATCGCAAAGCCCCTGCTCGAAGTGCTCGCCGGCATTCCGACCATCGTCTACGGCTTCTTCGCCCTCATCACGGTCGGCCCGTTCCTGCGCGATATCTCTGCGCAGCTCAACGGCCTCGTTACCGGCAACTATTCGAACTTCATCCAGGCGCAGAGCGTGCTGACGGCCGGTTTCGTCATGGGCATCATGCTGATCCCCTATGTCTCCTCGCTGTCGGACGACATCATCACCGCCGTGCCGAGGGCGCTGCGTGACGGCTCGCTCGGCCTCGGCGCCACCCGTTCGGAAACGATCAAGCGCGTCATCCTGCCGGCGGCCCTGCCAGGCATTGTCGGCGCGCTGCTGATGACCGCCTCGCGCGCCATCGGCGAGACCATGATCGTGGTGCTGGCCGCCGGCGTCGCCGCCCGCATGCAGCTCAATCCGTTCGAGCCGATGACCACCGTGACCGTCAAGATCGTCAACCAGCTCACGGGCGACCTCGAATTCACCTCGCCTCAGACGCTGGTGGCCTTCGCGCTCGGCATCACGCTCTTCGTCATCACGCTTTGCCTCAACATCTACGCCCTCTATATCGTGCGCAAATACCGGGAGCAGTACGAATGAGCCAGGTCTCCACCAGCCCCGCCCTCGGCATCGCCACGAAGCCCGAACGCCGCGATATCGGCCTTGGCCGCCGCTACGCCGCCGAACGCCGCTTCCGCCTCTATGGCATGGCCGCCATCGGCTTCGGTCTCCTCTTCCTGTTCCTCTTGCTGTTCTCGGTGGTCTCCAAGGGCTACACCGCCTTCCAGCAGACGATGATCACGATCCCGGTCGAGTTTTCCGAGCAGATCATCGACAAGAACAACGAGCGCGCCACGAACCCGCAGAAACTGGTCTCGGCCAACTATCCGGTCGTCGCCCGCAATGCGCTCGCCAAGGTTCTCGGCGTCGATGAAAAGGATCGCGCCGGCCTCAAGGCCGTGAACGGCATGATCTCGGACAGCGTGCGCGTCCAGTTCCGCAACCTCGTCACCGCCGATCCCGCGATCATCGGCACGACGCAGACCGTAACTTTCCTCGCCAACGGCGATCTCGACTCGGCCTTCAAGGGCCAGATCGATCTCTCCGTGCCGGAAACCAACCGTAAGGTCTCCGACAAGCAGGTCGGCTGGATGAACACGCTTGCCGAAAGCGGCGCACTCTCCAAGCACTTCAACACCGGCCTCTTCACGAACGGCGCATCGAGCCGCCCGGAAGCCGCCGGCGTCGGCGTCGCCCTCGTCGGCTCGCTCTACATGATGCTGATCGTGCTCGTGCTGTCGCTGCCCATCGGCGTCGCCGCCTCGATCTATCTGGAAGAGTTCGCCCCGAAGAACCGTTTCACGGACCTCATCGAGGTGAACATCAACAACCTCGCCGCCGTGCCGTCCATCGTCTACGGTCTGCTTGGCCTGGCCGTCTTCATCAACTTCGCCGGTTTTCCGCGCTCGGCGGCTCTCGTCGGCGGCCTGGTGCTGACGCTGATGACGCTGCCGACCATCATCATCGCGACCCGCGCGGCGCTGAAGGCCGTGCCGCCGTCGATCCGTTCGGCGGCCCTCGGCCTCGGTGCCTCGAAGATGCAGACCGTGTTCCACCACGTCCTGCCGCTCGCCATGCCCGGCATCCTCACCGGCACGATCATCGGCCTTGCCCATGCACTGGGCGAAACCGCGCCGCTGCTCCTCATCGGCATGGTCGCCTTCGTCGCCGACGTTCCGGCAACGCCGATGGACCCGGCGACGGCTCTTCCGGTGCAGATCTACATGTGGGCGAACGAGGCCGAGCGCGCCTTCGTGGAGCGCACCTCGGGAGCCATCATCGTGCTCCTCATCTTCCTCATCCTCATGAATGTTGGCGCCATCCTGTTGCGCCGCCGTTTCGAACGGCGCTGGTAGAAGGACCGATCCTATGAACATCATGTCAGAAGCAGCAGTCGAGAAAGTGCTGGACAGACAAATGAACGACATTTCCTACAAGATGATCGGCAAGGACGTTTCGGTCTATTACGGCGAGAAGCGCGCGCTCTACGACGTCAATCTCAACGTCCGCGAAAACACCGTGACCGCGCTCATCGGCCCCTCGGGCTGCGGCAAGTCCACGTTCCTGCGCACGCTGAACCGCATGAACGACACCATCGACGGCTGCCGCGTCACCGGCCGCATCACGCTCGACGGCGACGATATCTACGATCCCTCCATCGACGTGGTGGAACTGCGCGCCCGCGTCGGCATGGTCTTCCAGAAGCCGAACCCGTTCCCCAAGTCGATCTACGAGAACGTCGCCTACGGCCCGCGCATCCACGGCCTTGCGAAAGCCAAGGCTGACATGGACGCCATCGTCGAGCAGAGCCTGCAGAAGGCCGGCCTCTGGAACGAGGTGAAGGATCGCCTGCATGAAGGCGGCACGGGCCTTTCCGGCGGCCAGCAGCAGCGCCTGTGCATCGCCAGAGCCGTCGCCGTCAGCCCGGAAGTCATCCTGATGGACGAGCCCTGCTCGGCGCTCGACCCCATCGCGACCGCCAAGGTCGAGGAACTGATCCACGAGCTGCGCGCCAACTTCACCATCGTCATCGTCACGCACTCCATGCAGCAGGCGGCGCGCGTGTCGCAGCGCACCGCCATGTTCCACCTCGGCAACCTCGTCGAGGAGAACGACACCGACAAGATGTTCACCAACCCGGACGATCAGCGCACGCAGGACTACATCATGGGCCGCTTCGGCTGACGCGATCGTCGCCAGACCCTCGACCCTATCAAGGATAAAGCCATGTCATCGACCCATATCGTCTCGATCTATGACGAAGAACTGAAGTACCTCTCCCGCCGTATCTCCGAGATGGGCGGCACCGCCGAGCAGATGGTGGCCGATTCCGTCCGCGCCCTCGTCTCCACCGACGTGGCGCTGGCCCAGAAGGTCATTTCCGAGGACGTCATCCTCGACAATGCCGAGCGCCAGATCAACGAGAAGGCCATCGTCACCATCGCCAAGCGCCAGCCGATGGCGGCGGACCTGCGCGAGATCATGGGCACGATCCGCATCGCGGCCGAACTGGAGCGCGTCGGCGACCTCGGCAAGAACACCGCCAAGCGCGTCATCGCCGTGCAGAGCTCGGGCATGCCCCGCAAGCTCGCCCGCGGTCTGGAGCACCTGGCCGAACTCGCGCTGATGCAGCTGAAGGAAGTGCTCGACGTTTTCGCCACCCGCTCGGTGGACAAGGCCAAGGCGATCCGCGAGCGCGACGACGAGATCGACGCGATCTATACCTCGCTGTTCCGCGAACTCCTGACCTACATGATGGAAGACCCGCGCAACATCACGCCCTGCACCCATCTCCTGTTCTGCGCCAAGAACATCGAGCGCATCGGCGACCACGCGACCAACATCGCGGAAACCATCTACTACATGGCGACCGGCTCGCAGCCGGAAGGCGAGCGTCCGAAGGACGATACCTCGACCTCCGTCGTCGCCGCCGACGTCACCGAGTAAGGGTTCGATCCATGGTGCCCAGAATTGCCGTCGTGGAAGACGAGGAGGCGCTGAGCGTCCTCCTGCGCTACAATCTCGAGGCCGAAGGCTTCGAGGTGGACACGATCCTCTCCGGTGACGAGGCCGAGATGCGCCTTCAGGAGCGCATGCCGGACCTTCTCATCCTCGACTGGATGCTGCCCGGCGTCTCCGGCATCGAGCTTTGCCGGCGCCTGCGCCAGCGGCCGGAAACCGAGCGCCTGCCGATCATCATGCTGACGGCGCGCGGCGAGGAGAGCGAGCGCGTGCGCGGTCTTGCCACCGGCGCGGACGATTATGTGGTCAAGCCTTTCTCGACGCCGGAGCTGGTGGCGCGCGTGCGCGCCATGCTGCGCCGCGCCAAGCCGGAAGTCGTCTCGACGCTCCTGCGCTGCGGCGATATCGAACTCGACCGCGAGACGCACCGCGTCCACCGCCGCACCCGCGAAGTGCGCCTCGGCCCGACGGAATTCCGCCTGCTGGAATTCCTGATGACCTCGCCGGGCCGCGTTTTTTCGCGCTCGCAGCTTCTAGATGGTGTCTGGGGCCACGATATCTATGTCGACGAGCGCACCGTCGACGTCCATGTCGGCCGCCTGCGCAAGGCGCTCAACTTCGCCAACATGCAGGACGTCATCCGCACGGTCCGTGGCGCAGGCTACTCGCTGGAATCCTGACCGGCCGAAATTCCTCCCAAGGACGGAAATGGGCCCTTCGGGGCCTGTTTGCGTTTTGGGCACTCCAAACGAAAACGGGTCCCGAAGGACCCGCATCTCATTTCTGATTGACTGCCGCTCAGCGCATCCGGCGACGCTCGGCCGACGGCTGGTAGGCGAGGCGCTGGTGGTAGGTGCAATAGGGCGAGTTGTCCGGGGACTCGTTGCCGCAGAAGTGGAAGTCGTCGTTCAGCGGGTCGCCGATCGGCCACTTGCAGGTGCGCTCGGTAAGCTGCGTCAGCTCCAGCTTGCGCGACATCGGCACGACCACATTGTTGCCGTTGGCCGGAACCGGGAGCTGTTCGCTCTGCATGTCGAAATCGACGTCCAGCTCTTCCTTGGGCAGCGTGTTGCCGGCCGGGCGGGGCGCCGGGCGGGCGGCAGCGGCCGGACGGGCCGTGAAGTTCGACGGGCGCGGGGCGGCGGCGACGGCCGGGCGCTTGGGGCGCGAGGCGGTCTGTGTTCCGCCGGCCTTGGCGCGGCCCGGAAGGTTCAGGCGATGCACCTTGCCGATGACCGCGTTGCGGCTGACGCCGCCAAGCTGGGCGGCGATCTGGCTGGCGCTCAGGCCCTCGCTCCAGAGCTTCTTGAGTTTTTCGACCCGCTCGTCTGTCCAGTTCATGTGTTCGTCTCCGCTCGGCGCTCGTTGCGGGAATCCCTCGTCGCGCCCCGGATCGATCTGGAGCCTGAACGCCTTGACTCTTGTGGTGACTAGTTCCGCCGCATGCAGTCTAGTAATTGGTCTTTAACCTAGAGACCGGGGGACTCCGTGACAAGAGTCGCGGGAATCGGTGCGAATCGATTTCAGAGTTTTCCCCAACTTGCTGGTCGGGTGTGGTGCGATGACGACACCTTCCGCATGCGTCGTGAATCCTCACCTTGCGGCAGGTTCAGCCGCATTTCGGCCTCGCGATTTGTTGACAGGCCGGCGTGAAATGCCGATAGTGCCGCATGCCGCCGAAAGGCGGCTTTTGATTTTTCTGGCGACCGGAAAAGTCAAGCACGAGACCTGTTTTTCCGCATCTCTTTTCGGAGGATCCGCGCCATGGCCGATGCCGCGCCGCTCTATGAAACCTATATGCGTGCGCCTCTCCGGTTCACGCGAGGGGAGGGCGTGTGGCTCATCGCCGAAGATGGCGAGCGATATCTCGATTTCGCCGCGGGCGTCGCCGTCAATTCGCTGGGCCATGCCCACCCGCATCTCGTCGCCGCGCTGAAGGATCAGGCGGACAAGGTCTGGCACCTGTCGAACCTCTATGAGATTCCCGGGCAGGAGAGCCTCGGCCGCCGGCTGACGGATGCGACCTTCGCCGACAAGGTGTTCTTCACCAATTCGGGTGCCGAGGCGCTGGAATGCGCGATCAAGACCGCGCGCCGCTATCACTTCGCCAAGGGCCATCCCGGCAAGTACCATATCATCACCTTCGAGGGCGCCTTCCACGGCCGCACCATCGCCACCATCGCGGCCGGCGGTCAGGAAAAGTATATCGAGGGCTTCGGCCCCAAGGCCCCGGGCTTCCTCAAGCTTCCCTTCGGCGATATCGCCGCCGTCAAGGATGCGATCACCGAGGAGACGGCGGGCATCCTGATCGAGCCGGTGCAGGGCGAGGGCGGCATCCGCCCGGTGCCGAAGGAATTCATGCAGGAGCTGCGCCAGCTCTGCGACGAATACGGCCTGCTGCTCATCCTCGACGAGGTGCAGTCGGGCGTCGGCCGGACGGGCCGTCTCTTCGCCCATGAATGGTCGGGCGTCACGCCCGATATCATGGCGGTCGCCAAGGGCATCGGCGGCGGCTTCCCGCTCGGCGCGTGCCTTGCCACCAGCGAGGCCGCCTCCGGCATGGTCGCCGGCACGCATGGCTCCACCTATGGCGGCAATCCGCTCGCCATGGCGGTCGGCAACGCCGTGCTCGACGTCGTTCTGGAGGATGGGTTCCTCCAGCATGTGCGCGACGTCGCACTCGTCTTCCGCCAGGGCCTCGCGGCGCTGAAGGATCGTTTCCCCGATATCATCGAGGATGTGCGCGGCGAGGGCCTGATGCTCGGCATCAAGGCGAAGATTCCGGTCGCCGAATTGCTGGCCGCCGTGCGCGCGGAAAAGCTGCTCGGCGTGCCGGCCGGCGACAACGTGCTGCGCCTTCTGCCGCCGCTGACCGTCACGGCGGAGGAAGCGCGCGAGGGGCTGGCCCGCATCGAGCGGGCGGCGGAAAAGCTGACGGCGGCCGTCAAGGCCGCTTAAGGGACTGGGACAGACAGGACACATCATGGCCAAGCATTTTCTCGATCTTTCCGCCGTTTCGGAAAGCGATCTCCGCGTCATCATGGACGACGCGCACAGCCGCAAGGCCGCCAACAAGGCCGGCACGGAGAAGAAGCCGCTCGCCGGCAAGATGCTGGCGATGATCTTCGAGAAGCCCTCCACCCGCACCCGCGTCTCCTTCGACGTCGGCATGCGCCAACTCGGCGGCGAGACGCTGTTCCTGTCGGGCACGGAAATGCAGCTCGGCCGTGCCGAGACCATCGGCGATACGGCCAAGGTCCTGTCGCGCTATGTCGACGCCATCATGATCCGCACGACCGACCATTCTCGCCTGCTGGAGCTTGCCGAGCATGCCACCGTGCCGGTCATCAACGCGCTGACGGACCTCACCCATCCCTGCCAGATCATGGCCGACGTCATGACCTTCGAGGAGCATCGCGGTTCCGCCAAGGGCAAGACCTTCTCCTGGATGGGCGACGGCAACAACGTGCTGCATTCCTTCGTCGAGGGTTCTGCCCGCTTCGGCTACACGATGAAGATGGCCGTGCCGATGGGCTCCGAACCGGACGACAAGATCCTCAACTGGGCGCGCGATAATGGCGGCGACATCCTGCTCGGCCACGATCCGGACGCGATCGCCGACGGTTCCGACCTCATCGTTACCGATTGCTGGGTCTCGATGAACCAGGAGCATCGCGCCCGCGGCCACAACATCTTCCAGCCCTACCAGGTCAACAAGCAGCTCATGGCGCGCGCCGACAAGGATGCGCTCTTCATGCACTGCCTGCCCGCCCATCGCGGCGAGGAAGTGACCGACGAGGTAATCGACGGCCCGCAGTCCGTGGTCTTCGACGAGGCGGAGAACCGCCTGCACGCCCAGAAGTCGATCCTCGCCTGGTGCTTCGGCGTCGTCTGACGCGGCCTTGAAATATGTGGGTGTCGGCACGATCTAGGGGCCGACACCCGGCGCCGCAAGGCGTCGTCTCTGGCGCTTGCCCGCCCGGTATGGAATGATCGGGCGGCAGGAGCGCGAAATCACGATAGACGCTGTCGGACGTGGCGGGGCGCAAGGCCCGCGGCGGCAATGGCGTGCAAGGAGCGAACCATGATGGCTGAAAACGCCCTGAAACTCGGTGAACCAGGCTTTGCCGGCGACGACCATGTCCTGCCGTTCCAGGTGGAGGGCCTCGATGTGCGCGGCCGGGCTGTGCAGCTCGGCCCGATGCTCGACGGCATTCTCGGCCGGCACGATTACCCCGCGCCCGTCGCCCGGCTGCTCGCCGAGGCGATCACGCTGACCGTGCTGCTCGGCACCTCGCTGAAGTTCGAGGGCAAGCTGATCGTCCAGACCAAGGGCGACGGCCCCGTCGACCTGCTCGTCGCCGATTTCGCCGCGCCGGAAAACGTGCGCGCCTATGCCCGCTTCGACCAGCAGGCGCTGGACGCTGCCGTCGCTGCGGGCGCGACCGAGCCGCACGAGCTGCTCGGCAAGGGCATCCTCGCCTTCACCATCGATCAGGGCGCGCATACGCAGCGCTATCAGGGCATCGTTCCGCTCGACGGCCATACGCTGGAAGAGATCGCCGGCGTCTATTTCCGCCAGTCGGAGCAGATCCCGACCAAGGTGCGCCTCGGCGTCGCCGAACTCTACGACCGCGACGAGGCCGGCAAGGCCCGCCATCGCTGGCGTGCGGGCGGCATGGTCGCGCAGTTCCTGCCGCAGTCGCCCGAGCGCATGCGTCAGGCCGATCTTCCCGGCGGCGACGGCGATGAAGCCGGCCACAAGATCGACGACGACGACAACTGGGCGGAAGCCAAGACCATGGTCGAGACGATCGACGCCGACGAGCTGACCGACCCCAATGTCGGCACCGAGCGGCTGCTCTATCGCCTCTTCCACGAACGGGGCGTGCGCGTTTACCAGCCGCAGCAGGTCTTCGACCGCTGCTCCTGCTCGCGCGAGAAGCTGAAGGGCGTTCTGGCCGGCCTCAGCGCCGAGGAGATCGCCCATACGGCGGACGACAAGGGCGAGATCGCGGTCACCTGCGAATTCTGCTCGACGACCTACCGCTTCGAGGCGGCGGAAGTCCTGCCGCAGTAAGGGGAGGGGCGTCTGCCCCTCATCCCGCTGCCGCGACCTTCTCCCCGCAGGCGGGGGGAAGGGAAGGATGCAAGGTCTCGCCTTCTCTGGCGCTATCGATTTGGGGAAATCTGTCCAACTCGTCCCTTCGCCCCGCTTGCGGGGAGAAGGTGGCCGGCAGGCCGGATGAGGGGCGATCGCCACCCATCAATTCAGCGTGCGCACCTGTCCCGGCGTATCCAGCGAGAAGGCCGGAATCGCGACGTCGAAGGCCTCGCCCGTCTCCGCTTCCATGCGATACCGCCCGAACATGATGCCGGACGGCGTTTCCAGCGGGCAGCCGGAGGAATATTCGTAGGTGTCGCCTGGCCGCAGCACGGGCTGCTCGCCGATGACGCCCGGCCCGTTCACCTCGTCCACCTGTCCGTTCTGGTCGGTAATGTGCCAGTAGCGCGTCATCAGCCGCACGGCGACGTCGGAATGGTTGGAAATGACGACGCGGTATCCCCAGACATAGCGGCTGTCGTCGGGATCGGACTGATCGGCCAGATAATATGGCTCTACGGTCACTTCGATGTCGCGGGTCAGCGCACGATACATGGGAATGCCTTGGGCTTTGCTAATGCAGCTATTCTACAGGAATGTGGCTGCGTCAAGAACATGCAAAGAAGGCACCGGCCGCCTTGGCCGGTGCCTTCCCGTCATTTCTGAGGATGGCGCGAGTTACGCGCCGACCTTGGCAAGCGCCCGCGCGAAATCCTCGAGCAGGTCTTCGCTGTCCTCGATGCCGGCGGAGAAGCGCACGGTGCCGGCCGAGATGCCGAGTTCGGCGCGGGCCTCGTCCGTCAGGTTCTTGTGCGTGGTCGTCGCGGGATGCGTGATGAGGCTCTTGGCGTCGCCGAGATTGTTGGAAATCTTCACGACGTCGAGCGCATCCTGCAGCGCGAAGGCCGCTTCCTTGCCGCCCTTCAGCTCGAAGCAGACGAGCGTCGAGCCGCCCGACATCTGCTTGGCGATGATATCTGCCTGCGGGTGGTCCTTGCGGCCCGGATAGATCACGCGGGCGACCTGTTTCTGGTCGGCGAGGAGGTCCGCGACGCGGCTCGCATTCTCCGTCTGCTGCCTGACGCGCAGCGGCAGCGTCTCGATGCCCTTCAGCAGCGTCCAGGCGTTGAACGGCGACATGGCCGGGCCGGTATGGCGGAAATAATCCTGCAGGTGCTCGGCGATCCATTCTTTGTCGGAGAGCACGACGCCGCCGAGGCAGCGGCCCTGGCCGTCGATATGCTTGGTGGCCGAATAGACGACGATATGTGCGCCAAGCTCCAGCGGCTTCTGGAAGAGGGGGGTCGCAAACACGTTGTCGACGACGACCTTCGCGCCGATCTGGTTGGCGAGCTTCGCCACGCCGGCGATGTCGATCACTTCCAGCGTCGGGTTGGTCGGGCTTTCGAGGAAGAGCAGCCTGGTGTTCTTCTGGATCGCCTTTTCCCAGTTGGCGAGGTCGCGGCCGTCGACCAGCGTGCACTCGATGCCGTATTTCGGCGCAAGCGTCTCGACCACCCAGCGGCACGAGCCGAAGAGCGCGCGGGCGGCCACGATATGGTCGCCGGCCTTGAGCTGGCAGAGGATCGCGGCGGAAACGGCGGCCATGCCCGATGCGGTGGCGCGGGCGTCTTCCGCGCCTTCCAAGAGGCACATGCGCTTTTCGAACATGTCATTGGTGGGGCTCGCGTAGCGGGCGTAGATGAAGCCGTCCGTCTCGCCCTTGAAGCGGGCTTCGGCGGCTGCGGACGTGTCGTAGACGAAGCCTTGCGTCAGGAAGATCGCCTCGGCGGTTTCGCCGTGCTGGGAGCGGGTGGTCCCGCCGTGAACGAGTTGGGTGGCCGGGCGCCAGGACTTGCTCATGTGGTCGTGCCTTCAAACAAAAAAACCGGCCGCGTAAGCAGGCCGGTTTGTCACCCGGCCTTTTTAGCTACTTGTTTTACGTGGCTGCAAGCCGGCCGGCCAAATCACCACGGGATAATCTGCTAATACTGCGGCTCCGTGCTTGCGTCAATTGCCGCCATTTGGTTTTGTGCCAGCCCTCTGATAGGGCGGTATTGTCATGACTTCTGCGCTGCGCAGCACGGGCATTCTGGCGGACAGCGCCATTCGCGGCTTGTTCGAAAGCGGGCGGCTGAAAAGCGAGGCCGCACTCGACGCGGACCAGATTCAGCCGGCAAGTCTGGACCTGCGCCTGGGCGCGAAGGCGTTTCGCGTGCGCGCCAGCTTCCTGCCCGGTCCGGCCCACCTCGTCGCCGACAAGCTCGACAGGTTGCAACTGCACGTCATCGACCTTTCCCACGGTGCGGTGCTGGAAACCGGCTGCGTCTACATCGTCCCGCTGATGGAAAGCCTCGACCTGCCGGCGGACCTCGCCGCCTCGGCCAATCCGAAAAGCTCCACCGGCCGCCTCGACATCTTCACCCGCGTCATCACCGACCGCGCGCAGGAATTCGACAAGATCCCCGCCGGCTATTCCGGCCCGCTCTATCTCGAAATCTCGCCGCGCACCTTCCCCATCGTCGTGCGGCGCGGCTCGCGCCTGTCGCAGATCCGCTTCCGCAAGGGCAATGCCCTATTGAGCGAAGGCGAGCTGCTGGCGCTGCACGAGACGGACACGCTCGTCGCCAGCGAAACGCCCAACGTTTCCGGCGGCGGCATCGCGCTCTCCATCGATCTCAAGGGCACCGGCCCGGATGGTCTCATCGGCTATCGCGGCAAACACCATACCTCCGTCGTCGATGTCGACCGCAAGAACCAGCACGACATCTTCGATTTCTGGGAGCCGCTGTTCAGCCGCGGCCGCAATGAACTGATCCTCGACCCGGACGAATTCTACATCCTCGTCTCGCGTGAGGCCGTGCATGTTCCCCCGCTCTATGCGGCCGAGATGACGCCCTTCGACCCGCTTGTCGGCGAATTCCGCGTTCATTATGCCGGCTTCTTCGATCCGGGTTTTGGCCATGCTCCCGCCGGCGGCTCCGGCAGCCGCGCCGTCTTGGAAGTGCGCAGCCACGAGGTCCCCTTCATCCTCGAGCACGGACAGATCGTCGGTCGCCTGATCTACGAGCATATGCTGGATGCGCCCGAAGGCCTCTACGGTTCCGGCCTCGGCTCCAACTATCAGGCGCAGGGCCTCAAGCTCTCCAAGCATTTTCGCGCGAACTGACGCAGGGTTTCGCTCTTTACAATAAAATTAAACGTTTTTATCGTGCGGTAGACGTTTGATGGCCTTCGCGCGGGATCGCGCGGGAAAGACGGACAAGCAAAACGCGATGCCAAGACCGACGATCAAGACCATCGCGCAGGAAACGGGCCTTTCGATCGCCACGGTGTCGAAGGCGCTGAACGACAGCCCGCAGGTGCGCCCGGAAACGCGCGCCATCGTCGTGGCCGCCGCCGAGCGCATCGGCTACCAGCTCAACATGCATGGCGTGCAGCTTCGCACCGGCAAGACCTATCAGGTCGCCGCCATCATGACCGCGCCCGGCCCCAAGCAGAACGAGTGGGAGGGCGTCGAATACGCCCAGCTCCTCAGCGGCATCTCCTGGGCGCTGGAGGACAGTCCCTATCGCGTCTCGCTCTATGCCGTGCGCAATTTCGAGGAGAGCCTGGCGACCATCCGCCAGATCGTGTCCCTGAAGACGGCCGACGGCATCATCGTGTCCGGCACGCGGGCGGACGATCCGCGCGTGCGCATCATGCAGGAGGCGGATTTCCCCTTCGTCACCTACGGCGTCACGCTCCACAATGCCCCGCACGCCTTCGTCGATGCCGACAACGAACAGATGATCCGCCACTCGGTCGCCCGCCTTGCCGAGCGCGGCCATCGCCGCATCGCGCTCATCAATCCGATGGCCGAACTCAGCTACGCCATCGTCCGCCTGGAAGCCTACCGCCGCGCCCTCGATACCGCCGGCCTCTCCTTCGATCCCGCCCTCGTCGCCCACGGCCACCTGACCCCGGCCTTCGGCCGCGAGAACGTGCTTGCCATGTCCACTCTGGCGAACCCGCCCACCGCCTATATCTGCGCCAACGAGGCCTCGGCGCTGGGCGCCTTTTCCGGCTTCCACGAGCGCGGCCTCGTGCACGGCCACGACGCGGTGATCAACGCGACCGACGACCTCAATGTCAGCCAGTACTTCGCCCCGCCGATCACCACCTACTACCTGCCGATCCACGAGCCGAGCGAACTGCTCGGCCGCTACATCCTGCGCCGCATGGAGGGCGAGCCGCCCGAGGCGCTGCAGGCGCTCATCATGCCGAGGCTGATCGAACGCTCGGACGACCGGCTGGCTTGACACATCCCGCGAACTGTTGAATGACTGCGGCCTCGGCGCTGCCCTGCGGGTATGATGTAATGGTAGCCTGTCAGCTTCCCAAGGCTGCCCGCTATGGTTGAAAAATCTTACTGAAATCACAATTTTACAAATATATTCAGGGATTTAGAAGGCTTCCTAAGCGTTGTCTTCCTTGGATTTTTAGCTCTTAAATATCCCATAAGTTGCACCAGTTTTTGGCGGGAATGAGCCTCTTTGTAAGCCGTGATTTACGCAATGTATTGAAGTCATTCTTACGCGAACTGCGTCGTACCGCAGCGGCACCAGTAATCGCCCACTGTCAACGGCGGAGTAAAAACCGGCCACGGGGCGGAGCAAAAGTCGGCCACTGTGGCGCCGGCCTGAGACGGCCGGGAGGGCGTAGCCCGAGCGGGGGTCTCAGGCCGGCGCGGCGATTTTTTGAGAGTAGTTTTAGCCGGCCTTTCGGGCTCGACTTTGAGCGAGGCGATAGCTGTCGCCGTTCATCTCGAGGATGTTGACGTGGTGGGTAACGCGATCGAGCAGAGCGCCGGTCAATCGTTCGGACCCCAGGGTTTCCGTCCATTCGTCAAATGGAAGATTGCTGGTGATCAGGGTGGCCCCGCGCTCGTAGCGTTGCGAGATCAGCTCGAACAGCAATTCCGCGCCGGTCTTTGACAGCGGCACAAAGCCCAGCTCGTCGATGATGAGCAGCTTGTAGCCGGCCATCTGTTTCTGGAACCGAAGAAGACGCCGTTCGTCGCGGGCCTCCATCATCTCGCTGACCAGGGCGGCCGCTGTCGTGAACCCGACGGACAGGCCTTTCTGGCACGCGGCCAGGCCGAGACCGAGCGCGACATGCGTCTTACCCGTGCCGCTCGGGCCCAGCGCAATGACGTTCTCCCGGCGCTCGATCCATTCACAGCGGGCCAGTTCCAGCACCTGCATCTTGTTCAGCTTGGGGATGGCTGTGAAGTCGAAGCTGTCGAGGCTTTTGACGATCGGGAATTTAGCCGCCTTGATCCGACGTTCGACCTTGCGGCGGTCCCGTTCGATCATCTCCCGTTCGGCAAGCCGGAACAGGTATCCGACATGATCGACGCCTTCGGTGGCGCATAACCGGGCCAGCTTCTGGTGCTCGCGCTGGAAGGTCGGCAGCTTCAGGGTCTTGAGATAGTGGGCGAGCAGGATGTCGGGTGCTTCGGTGCTCATGCCGCCTCTCCCGCATCAGACGACAGGAGGCGCATATACGCTTTCGCTGAGGTCTTCTCGACCGTCGCCCGCGGCAGGTAGGGATAGATCGACAGATCCAACCGCGGTGGCCGGCGCTCGACCCGGCACAGGATCAGATGCTTGACCGCATCGAAGCCGATCGCACCGAGCTGTATCGCCTGCTTCACGGCCGCATGCAGGTCCGCAAGGTCGAAGCTCTCCAGCAGGCGCAGAACCTGCACGTATTCCCGTCGGCCATGCTTTGCCATGCGGCCTTCCATCAGGCGGCGCAGCGTCGCGAACTCGTCCGGCAGGTTCCAGCCCTGGAGTGGAGCCGCCTGATCCAGCGCATTGATCTTCTGCTCGATCAGCGGCAGATAATGAACGGGATCGAAGACGACGTCTTCCCGTTCCCAGCATCGCGGATGACGGGCAATGATCTCGCCGCGGCAGCCGATCACCACCTCATTGACATAGCCCCGGACCCAGACGTCCTGATGGCCATAGGCGACCGGTACGGAATAGTCGTTGGTCTTGTAGCGCACCAGCGACTGGGCTGTCACCCTGGCGCTGGCCTGGTCGCAGGCATCGAAGGGAGACGCCGGTAACGGACGCATGGCCGCCAGATCACGCTGTAGCCGCTCCCCGATTGTCTCACTCTCACCGCGCAGCTTGTCGCGCTGGCGTTTGCGGCACTGCTCTTCCAGAAAGGCGTTGAACGCATCCCATGTCGCAAACTGCGGGATCGGCACCATAAAATTACGTCGGGCATAACCGACGAGTCCCTCGACATTCCCTTTATCGTTGCCCTTTCCCGGACGGCCATAGCGATCCCGGATCAGGTAGTGGGACAGGAAGCCGCTGAACAACGCCGCCCGCTTGCGTGTGCCGTCGGGCAGGATCTTGGCCACCAGGCAACGGTCATTGTCATAGACGATCGACTGCGGCACGGCCCCGAAGAAGGCGAATGCATGGATGTGGCCGTCGACCCAGGCCTCGGCCACCGCCGCAGGATAGGCCCGCACGTAGCAGCCGTCGCTATGCGGCAGATCCAGCACGAAGAAACGCGCCTTTTGCTCGACGCCGCCGATCACCACCGTCGCCTCGCCAAAGTCGGCCTGCGCATGGCCGGGCGGATGCGACAACGGCACGAACACCTCCTGCCGACGCTGATCCCGCTCGCGTATGTAGTCCTTGATGATCGTGTAGCCGCCGGTGAAACCGCACTCATCACGCAGGCGGTCGAACACACGCTTGGCAGTATGGCGTTGCTTTAGCGGCATCTTCAGATCTTCGTCGAGCCAATGCTCGATCGTCGAAACAAACGCATCCAGCTTCGGACGCCGGATCGGTGATCGACGCTGATAGCCGGGTGGTGTCGAATAGGCCAACATCTTGGCCACGGTCTCTCGCGAGATGTTGAAATGCTTCGCGGCCTGACGCTGCTTCATCCCTTCCGAAACAGCCAGGCGAACCCTCAAATAAAGTTCCACGGTGTAGATCCCCTGTCCCTCCTGCGATCATTGCAGAAAGGAAATAGGTGGCCGGATTTTACTCCGCCCGCGGCTGGATTATTCCGCCGCTACCGTGGCCGACTTTTCCACCGCCGCTCTCAAACGGTCTGACAGTCTTTGCCAATAAGGCGGGGGAGAGGCGGGGGTATTCGGCAATTGCCATCCGCAAAGCCTTCCGGCGCGCCGGTCTTGATGACTGCACCATTCACACGCTTCGGCATACGCACGCCACACGCCTTGTTCAAAACGGACTATCGATCCAAGAGGTCAAGGCCGTGCTTGGTCACACCGATATACGAACGACAATGCGATATGCCCATCTTGAGCAGGCTGTCGTCACCCGTAAGGCACGCGACATCGTGAACGTCCTCAATGCCGTGAATTTCTCTGCTGAAGGTAGAGCGTAAGCATCTCAAGCTTATTGCCTAGCGTGAGATACATTGGGAAACCTTCCTGTAAGGCGCCGGCATCGTTGCCGCTGGGACAGTTTCCTTTGCATTTAACGGTTACGAACATCTTCCAGATACTCATGCCTTTCACGGCGGACTTAACAAAATGATGTGTTTTTTATCTGGTTCGATTTTCGGGTCAGCTCTGCGAGAGGCGTTCGGAAAGCTGAAACTCATGGAAAGCTCCTCGCGGTGGGTGGCTGCCTCTTCGACACAAAAGCCACCATGGCTCCGGAAATATTCTCTCCAGCGTTCTTTGAAAAAATAGATTTCAGATTTTCATATAAAAACCTGATGAAGGCTGTATAAAATTTGGATCAGCAAAAGAAAAAAACGAAGTTCATGATTGTATTTTCTCATCGCCGACTCATGATTTAACGCGTTTTTCGGCTGAATTTATCATATCATAAAAATTGAAATGCTACGGATTTTATTTTCGCTCGGAAAGCCTTGCAGAATATAGAAGAAGAATTCAAAATTTTATTTGCTTTCTGCGCGTTGAGGTGCACACTGAAGCTGTCCGGATTGCCATTGGCTCCAGGTCCGAGCGCGGGCCCTTATCGATCCCGATAATCATCGATTATAGGGAGTAAAGTCATGTCATTCAGTCTGAACATTGAAAAAGCAAAACCCTACATGGTGGGTTTCGTTCTTGGCCTCGTGGCTGCGCCGATCATCGCCTTCAATGCGGGATGGGTGTCGACCACCAGCGCGCGTACCGAGGCGGTCAAGACCGCCCGGGTAGAGACTCTTGCTGGCATATGTTCTGCCACGGCCGGTCGCATCGCCACCGCCAGCAGCACCGATCTGGCAACCTATAAGGGATACGAAAACCGCACGAAGCGGGACGAACTCGTCGCTGCCGCAATGGCCGATATCCAGGTGCCAGCGGATCTTCTCAGCAAGGTCACCTTCGATTGTGGGCGCACCTTGTCCTGACAAGCACTGAATTCACAAGATGCGAAGCCGGAGGCCTTTTCGCCTTCGGCTTTCGGTTTGACAAAATTCTGAGTATTCAAGCCGGCAGCCGCTCCTGTCGAGCATCTACGACCAGCATGCCTCCGATTACTAGTTTCGCTTCGGCAATGGCGCAGGACTGGCCATCTCTTTAATCAGGCGGAGCGCGCGCAACTTCTCGGTCTTCTTCTCGCGCGCTGTCGTCTCCTGGTCGATGATCCTCCAGGCGACCAAGTTGGTCTCCGACGCCTTTTTGTCCGCAGTGGTCTTTGTCGGCTTGAAAAACCGTTCGCTATTCGCTGTCATCCGTCAACTCCTTCACCCGCAACGACTGATCGTCATCCAGGCGTCCGCTTATCTGTCACGACTGTGATGCGACCACGAAGTCGATGGCGTCCCGAACCGTCAGGAATTCCTCGGCCGGCTCGTCAGGAATGGCGATGCCAAACTCGTCTTCAATGAGCATCACGATTTGGACCACCTCCAAGGAATCAGCGCCCAGGTCATCGACAATTGAAGCGTCATCGACGACCTTCGATTTCTCGACGGCCAACTGTCCGATGATGATGTCTTTCACACGCTCGGCAATATCGGCTCTTCCGTCTTCCATGGCGATGTGTCCTGATGAAGAATAATTACTGGGACGCTGCCGGCTGACGCGACTGGGAGGGATGAAGGCGATCATAGCGGCTCTGGTCCGGACGGTAGGACCAAACAAAACCAACCGCCAAAACCAAGACGACAAGAATCGCCGTCAGACGATTGGGCATCGTGGCCACGCGGCGGTGGAACCGCCCTCGTTTTCCCAAACCTCGACGCCGGCGCGCTGTTCTTGCGCGCGCGCTTTGCGGGATAGAGGATAGTTTCCGGCATCGATCGTCGCCGACTTGATCAATCGTGAGCGCGACGAACACCCCACCTTTCCTTTTGCGATCGCGGCCGCGAGAACAGCTCCTTCACCGATAGGAGCGGAACGGGATGGTCGAAGATCGCGCTGATGCCATGCTTGAAGCCATGGATGAAGGCATGCATGAAGCCAGGCATGAGGGAAAGTATCGTCGGATCGAGGTGATCACGGGTCGACGCCAGCGGCGGAATTGGACCGACGAGGAGAAGGCGCGGATCCTTGCCGAAAGTGCAGAACCTGACGTGAACATCTCGGCGATCGCCCGGCGCTGGGGCGTCAATCGCGGTCTGCTGAACGTCTGGCGGCGCGAAGCCGGGCTGACCTCTCGACGATCCGCGCAAGCCGGCGCACAGCAGGCCATGTTCGTGCCGGTGACGGTGGTTGGCGATAGAACGTCTTGCGAGAACTCGCCGTCGGATGTCGCCCATGACGCCGCGGGGCGTATTGAGATCGAGATTGCTGGCGCGCGTATGACCGTGATCGGCTCGGTGGCGCCCGAATTGGCGCAGGCGATCGTGGCAACGTTGCGAGCACGCCGGTGATTGGACTTTCGCCTGGTGGAGTGAAGATCATGGTGGCGACGCAGCCGGTCGACTTCCGGCGCGGCATGAATGGGCTTGTTGCGCTGGTGGCGTCAGCGCTTGCAGCTGATCCCTACTGTGGTGACGTGTTCGTGTTCCGCGCCAAGCGTCTCGATCGCCTGCGCTGCATTTATTGGGACGGATCAGGCATGATCCTGGCGACGAAATGGCTGGAGGCTGGCACGTTCGTTTGGCCACCGATCCGTGATGGCGCGATGCAGATGAGTAGCCAGGAGTTCTCCCTTTTGCTGGCCGGTATCGACTGGACGCGGGTCAGGCGAAACACCGTAAAGCGGCCAACGAAAGCAGGCTGATCCTATTGGATTTGCTTGAAGATTCAGGGTCATGTGCTAGGGTCTGCCATGCCGCTTCGACCCGACCCTTTACCTCAGGATGCCGCGCAATTGAGCCGAATCATTCTCTCGCTCGATGCAGAGAATGCCGACCTCAAGGCGCGCGTTGCCTTCCTGGAGCGGCAGCTCTTTGGGCCGAAATCGGAGAAGATGACGGCGATCGACCCGAAGCAGGCGACGCTTGAGCTTGGCGATCTCAGCGACATTCCCGCGGCGGCCAATGACGATGTTGCACCCGTGGCTGACGGCCGAAAGCAGGAGCGGCGATCGCCGGCGCGCAACATCGGCCGGTTACCCAGGCATCTCCCACGGTATGAAGAGCTCATCGAGCCGGAGAGCAAGATTTGCCCGTGCTGCTCGTTCGAGCTGCATTGCATCGGCACGGACGTCAGTGAGGCGCTCGACATCGTGCCGGCGGTTGTCCGGGTGAAGCGGACGATCCGGCCGCGCTACGCATGCCGGGCCTGCGAGAGTGCCATTGTGCAAGCGCCAGCGCCGGCGCGTGTGATGGACGGCGGCATGGTGACCACGGCGTTTGCCGCCCATGTCGCCGTTTCGAAGTTCGCCTGGCATTTGCCGCTTCATCGCCAGGCGCAGATGCTTGCCTCCTGCGGCGTGATCATCGATCGCGGCACGCTCGGGGCCTGGGTGACGCGGGTCGCCTGGTGGCTTGAGCTTCTCTATGACGCGCTGCTTGCCTTCATCCGCTCCCAGCCAAGGGTGTTCTGTGATGAGACGCCGCTCCCGCGGCTTGATCCGGGGCGTAAGCGAACCAAGGTCTGCCAACTTTGGGCGCAGGCGGTCGACGATCGGCCATGGAATGGTCCGGCGCCGCCGGCGGTGGCCTATACTTTTGCCGAAAGCCGCAGCGCGCGCGAGGTCGAGGGGCAATTGTCGTCGTTTGCCGGCGTGCTCCAGGTCGATGGGTACCAAGCCTATAAAACCTTGGCCAAGCGCCGGGGGAGGAGCAATGTCGCTCCCATGCGGCTGGCCTTCTGCCTTGCCCATGCCCGACGCAAGTTCGTCGAAATCGTCAAGATGACCGGGTCTGCTGAGGCCCTGTCGATCCTTGCCAGGATTGCCGAGCTCTATCGGATCGAAGCGAAACTGCGCGGCGAAAATGCCGATACCCGGCTCACGGTGCGGCGTCGCGAGGCAGCGCCCATCATGAGCGAACTGAAGGCCCAGCTCACCGAACTGAGCGACGAGGTGTCGTCGAAATCGGCGCTTGGCAAGGCCGTCACCTACACGCTCAACCACTGGAACGGACTGGCAGCCTTCCTGGAGGATGGCCGGATCGAAGTGGACTCCAATGTGGTCGAGCGTTCGATGAAATCGGTGGCTCTGACGAGGAAGAACTCGTTGTTCGTGGGCAGCGAACGCGGTGGCAAGACGTTCGCGGTCCTCGCATCGCTCGTCAACACGGCAAAGCTCAATAGTGTAGACCCCGAAGCTTGGCTTGCCGACGTGCTCGAGCGCATCATCTCCGGCAAGGTGACCGCGAACCAGATGGATACGCTCTTTCCATGGACCTGGAAGGCCAACCGCGAGAGCATTGCAGATCAGGAGCGACGGGCGGCATGACACAGAACAGCCAAGGGGCTACGGCACGACCGAAGCTCGATGACGAGGCGTTCGAGGCGTTTATCAGGGCACGCCGTCCAGTCTCGCCGATCTGGTCGATGAGCGGCCTCGACGGCTATCTCACGGCTCTCATCATCGGCCCGAGGTTTATCGACCCGCGTCAGTGGATCCCGGAGCTGACTGGCCCGGATGCCCTGAACCTGCCAATGGAAACAACCGAGCATCGAGCCGTCCAGACCATCGTTGCGGAATACAACCGGATATCGGCAAGCCTCGCCGAAACGCCGAAAGATCATCGGCCCAGGTTCACCAAGATCGATGATCAAACCTTTGATCCCTTCGCTTGGGACCTCTGCTTTCTATTGGGAACAAGGTACGCGCCCAAGCTTTGGCAGCCCGTCCTTGGAGGTCATGCCGTCACTGGGGATATCGTCGCGCCCATCCGCAAGCTCGGCGAGGCAAAACGGAACGCGACCCGTCAGGATGCCGTTGCCGTCGCCGAAGCGCTCGTCAAGATCCGAGCCTATTTTATGCCGAAGCGGGCAAAGCAAAAGTTCTGACCGACAGCCGGAAGCCTATTCAGTCAATCACGGAAGCCGTGGGCTCTTCGTTGCGCTCACGCAGCGTCTACTATCTGCCTCGTCCGGTGTCTGACGGCGATCTGGCCCTTATGCGCCGGATTGACGAATTGCATCTCGACTACCCCTTTGCCGGAAGTCGGATGTTGCAAGGGCTCTTGAGAGGAGAAGGTCTGGAGACCGGGCGGCGACACGTCGCCACGCTGATGAAGAAGATGGGCATCGAGGCGATCTACCGCCGCCCGAACACCTCGAAACCAGCGCCAGGGCACAAAATTTATCCCTACCTCCTACGAAAGCTGGCAGTCACCCGGCCCAATCAGGTCTGGGCAATGGACCTGACCTACATCCCCATGGCGCGGGGATTTGTCTATCTGTGCGCCGTCGTGGACTGGTTCAGCCGGAAGGTCTTGTCATGGCGGTTGTCGATCACGATGGAAGCAGCCTTCTGCATCGAGGCGGTGGAGGAGGCACTTGCCCGTCATGGCAGGCCGGAAATCTTCAATACCGACCAGGGATCGCAGTTCACCTCCATCGACTTCACCGCCGTGCTGAAGAGGTCACAGATCGCCATCTCGATGGATGGCAAGGGTGCGTGGCGAGACAATGTCTTCGTCGAGCGGCTCTGGCGTTCGATCAAATACGAGGAAGTCTACCTCCATGCCTACAAGACTGTGTCCGAGGCACGCGCTGGCATCGGCCGATATCTGAACTTCTACAACACCAGACGCCCACATTCATCCCTTGACCGGCGGACGCCGGATCAGGCCTACTTCAACGCGCTGACACCAATGATGGTGGCGGCATAATCGAGGCGGAAATCCACTTAGCGAAACGCCCGAAGCTGTTCAGACAAACCGAGCCACCTCTCGTCGAGATGACGGCGAGCTGCTCGAAACGATTTGAACAACTCACCGCTGGTAGCCGTTTCGATATCTTGGTCGCTGGCATTTGAGAGGAAGCCATCGGTTGTCACGCTGAAAACATCTACATGTTCGGCAAAGCCGTTGAGAATTTCGCCGAGGACCGCCCTTGTATATGACGTGATGAACGATGCGAAATATGGCTGTGTGATCTTGCTCGGCGGAAGCGCTTCCATTCCATCGTCTTGTAGGTTGTATACCCGCTTTTCGCGAAGGCCCTGTGCCGTCTTTCCGTAAGTGCTGTTTCCCACCTCTTTCCAGAACAGGTTGTCAAAAGTCCCCTTCGGATGCGCCATGCGCTTTTCGATGCTGGTTTTGATGAAGTCCCTGAAAGCCGGATGATGGCAATTGGTTGGGACGTGTACACCCTTACGGAATGTCAATCGTGCGCCGAGCTTCTTGGCCAGGTACAGCTCCGGCGCAGCGCATTTCGAGTTTCCTTTGCGAGGAAAGATAATCCCATTGGCCGTACGAACAGGCAGTGTCGGAAAGCGTACAGACTGCGGGAATTCAAAATCCACCGAGAAGAAGCTGAGATCGTGCGGCCCAACGTCGTCAAGGTCTATCAGATTGGTGATGTTATCCCAGTCAGGCATGCCGATTAATGACATTGCCGTCGTGTATGCCGAACTGAGGTCGTGATCCCGCCACTCACCTTCATCTGCAATGCCGAAAATGAACTGTTCGTTCCGGCCGCCGTGATAGGTCTCCGTGATGAACGCCTCGTTGAAATATGCCTCCTCCTTCAGCGGCGTCACGATCTTGGTTTTGAAATAGCCGTCCTTCTTGCTGAAGATTTTCTCTTTGACGGTCTCGCGCCCCAGGATTTGGTTGCCGTCCAAACCTTTTTGTTGCCATCCCTGAAGCAGGAGTTTTGTCCCAAAGGAGGTTAAGGTTGCCGGCATTTTGAACGATGTGAAAAGCGTCTGACTCTGCTGAATGATACGCTCGGCAAAGCGGACGCACACTTGAGCATCACGGATTGCATACTCGCGGAATTCGCTCCATCGCTCCCTACGAAAGCGCGCCATGTTCTCCTTGATTTCCTTGTCTTCCTGCGGGGTTTTGCCGAGTTGAATCTTTGGGAAGCCAAGAAGATCACCAATACCTGCCAGGGATTTCGCGTTGCTCGGTGCAAGCAGAATGGTATCGCGGACAACGACGTTGAACTCTGCAATCGCTGTATCAGCCTCGCCAAACTTTACGGAAATTGCGCTGTCGATGCTGACGAATGTGCTTCTGACGTTGGAAGTCAGCCGCGCATTGTCCTTGAAGTCGCTGAATGCGGGAAAGTCAGCCCGGATAAAATGGCCGAGAAGGTAGATGGAATTCGGCAACTTCAGATCGGGGAATTTCTCGATCAGTGAGCCGATAGCAAAGCCCACAAATTCGCTGAAGGTTAAGCGTTGATCCTCATCGGGAATAATAATCCCGTCAGCTTCAGGTGTTTCAGCCTGTGCGTCTTTGGTGATCAGCTTGATTGAAAACTGGTAGGAAAGAAGCTCGTTTTTTGCACCCGCTTCAATGGTGCTCTCCAGTTCGTTGTCAGCTACCGACTGATATTCGGTGTCGAAACCGATGAGGAGATGAGCGTTTGGCTCTTTCTTTCGCCGCTGTTTTTTGCCGGCGACAGGAGGCTCAGAAATATTCTGGCTTTGAATGGTGACGGTCTTCTTCTTGCCGCCGTGATCGTCAGGCTCGATCTTGAAGGTGAATTCTTTCGCAAGCGTGGACTTATGCATCTACTCCCTTTCTAGAGTTGACCACATCGAGGTGTGGGGAGCGACGATATAATCCTAAAGGCGTCCTCATGCAAGTTCGCGTTGTGGCGTTGAGCAATGCCCTGTGTCGGCGGGACAATCCCGTTGTTGCGAAAAGGGAGCCTATGTCACTTGTAAAGCGTGGAAATTCCAAATTCTGGTATGTGCAGTTCCAGATTGATCGTCAAACGATAGTCCGTTCGACAAAGACGACCGACCGCAAGGTTGCCGAACAGGTCGCGGCGAAGATTCGCGCTGATGTCCACGCTGAACTGCTGCTCGGCAAAAAGGAGCTTATCACGCTAGAGACGGCGCTTCGTCGGTTTGCGAACACGAAGGCTGGAACCGCGAACTACCGCAATCTGAAAAGCCAGATCAGGATCATTCTGAGAACTATCGACTGCTCGATTCCGCTGCCGAAGGTCAATTCCGACACGCTGGAACAGTTTCGGCAAAAGCGTTTGTCCCAGGGATGCGGGTCGCAGACGATCAAGCACGGAATGAACTGTTTGATGGGAGCGATCCGACTTGCTCGAAAAGACGGCTATCAATGTCCGTCAGTCGACGCCCCCTTGATTAGAACAGCAAATTCCAGAGTGCGGTATCTGAGCGTTGAGGAGGAACGACGCCTCCTGCGTGAGTTGGATCCGACGCGCGTGGCCAATGGTCTATCTGCTGAACCTGCCCGTCGAGCTGATCGCCAGAAATGGATGCAGGACAATTATGATCTGGTGATCATGCTGATCGACACCGGCGCGCGCTATAGCGAAATCGCCAATATCGCTTGGAAGGATATCGATCTGAATGGCGGTGAAATACGTCTATGGCGCTCCAAGGTTCAAAACGAAAGCGTGATCTATATGACGGACCGGGTGGAAATAATCCTTCGCCGCCGCAGAAGGGAGAGCAACGGTCTGACCGTCTTTGCCAACAAGGCGGGGGAGAGGCGGGGATACTCGGCGATTGCCATCCGCAAGGCGTTCCGTCGCGCGGGCCTTGATGATTGTACGATCCACACGCTTCGCCATACGCACGCAACGCGCCTTGTTCAAAACGGGCTGTCAATCCAAGAGGTCAAGGCCGTGCTCGGTCACACCGATATCCGAACGACAATGCGATATGCCCATCTTGAGCAGACCGTTGTTACCCGCAAAGCGCGTGACATCGTGAATGCCCTCAACGCTGCCAATTTCTCTGCTGAAGGTAGAGCGTAAGCCTCTCAAGCTTATGGCCCAGCGTAAGAAGCCCCGGGAATTTGGGTGGTTCATTGTGCGGCCAAAAGCTCTGGTACGACTTCCTGAGTTTCCCATCGTCTGGATGATAGGTATTCGCGCTTGGCATGCTTCTGTTGACGGTTTTTGCTTGAGACGTGAGGGCTTCGGTCATGATGGATACCGATGATTTCGACTGCCACTTTCGCCGTGCCGTTTCTCATGATGTGGAGCAGCTTGACCGAATTCTCCACAAGGCCGTGTTGGAGATATACGGAGGATTTGAAACTGGCCGTCCTTTTGTCGCGCAGCCTCTCTTTTCGGAAATCGCCATCGTGGGATCGGAGATAATCGGAGTTGCTGCGTTTTCGGACGAGGTGCTGACCTGTCTCTATGTCGTTGACCGTTTCAGAAATTCAGGCGTTGGAACATGCCTTTTACATAACGCGATGCTCTCTGGTGTAAGGGCTACAACGATCCCGCTTTCAAACGTGTGGGGGCAGGCGTTCTTTGAGCATAGAGGTTGGTCTACTAGAGGAGAGATCGAGGCCAAAATCTTTGGTGCAAAAACGCGGGTCGTTGCGCTGTCCTTTGGATAAGAAAATTCGTTCTGAATTGAGATTTTTAGCCGGTAGATGATGCTGGATTCCTAAATATCCAACATAGGTTCGAACTATTTACCTTACGGCTATCCTCTGCGTTTTTACTCGACTCGCTTCCAACCTCTATTCTACTTTCCGGTGGAGTTATATTCCTATGTCAAAAATAAAATATGATATAAAAATCAAACAATAATTATAGAAATGGTTATAAAATACATGAATTCCAAAGAATATAATAATTCCATCATTGATTGGATCAGTGGTATTATAAAAGAAAAGTACGTACTAAGAAAATCAGAATACGAAACGTTTGAAGCGTTTTTAACGTTAAATGCTTACTTCATCACGTTTGAGTTCGATCAAAATACGATAAATCAAAAGTACGTCCAAAGCGAAGATCGTGCACCCATAGGCTCCATCGAGATGAAGCAATTCAGCAATATATACAATATGATGTGCAGGGAGAATTTTGGAAGAAACTACAATAAGATTCCCGATGAAGCCAAGCCTTTAGCAGTAGCCTGCATCGATGCAAATGGCTCTCGTTATTGGAGGGAGCTGGGTGATGTCGAAAATGTACACATTCATTCAATATGGATAATGGATGTAGATGGAGTTGCCCCATAAAAACCGGCCAGGATCAGATTTCTGTTTGACGGTTTAAGAACTCACGCGGGGATCGATATCCCAAAGCCTTGTGCGGGTGAAGGGTGTTATAGTGCTCGAACCACAATGGCAGTTGGGCGATGACGGTTTCTGCGTCGGGAATGGGATTGACCGAGACGTAGTCGCGCTTGAATGTTTTGACAAAGGCTTCGGCCATTCCGTTGGACTGAGGGCTGCGAACCGGCGTCGTGCAAGGCTCCATTCCGATGTCCATCAGCAGCGATTTAGTGTCCTTTGCAATGAAGCACGAGCCGTTGTCGGTGAGCCATTCAATCGGCTTGGGAAGGGTGTTGATGCGACCGAAGCGGTTCTCGACTGCTGTGATGACAAGGTCCTGAACGTCTTCGCTCTTGATGCCTTGGGTGGTTGCGACATGGGCGATGGCTTCACGATCACAGCAGTCGAGAGCAAAGGCAACGCGGACCTTCTCTCTGTTGTCGCAGCCAATTTCGAAGCCGTCGGAACACCAACGCAGGTTCGAGTGCTCCACGGCAACACGGCCGTCATGGCGACGGCTATCAATGGCACCTGTGTGGCGTTGGAGAAGCATGCCGTGCACCTTCATCACCCGATAGACGCGTTTAGCGTTCGGCCATGGGCGGCTTTCGCTGCGGGCTCTACGACGTAAGATCGCGTGAACCCGGCGATATCCGTAGGTCGGCATCTCGGAGATGATCGCTTTGATTTCATCAACGAGATCATCATCCGCGAGCGGCGGCCGACCACGGGCTTTGGAAGGACGCTGTTTCACTCGCTCAGCCATGTTTGACCGGGCAACACCAAAAGTCTCGCACACAGCAGTCATCGGGAACTTCCCTTCGGCAACGACAGCGAGCGCAACAGGTGTTTTTTTGGGCCTGTGGCGATCTCAAGCGCCTCTTTGAGAATCTCGCCTTCCATCGTCTTCTTACCAAGCAGACGCTGCAACTCTTTCACCTGGTTTTGAAGGGCACGATATTCGGACGCCGGGACAACATCCTCCTCCGCAGCCGTGGCCGTCAGAGCGCCTTGAGTAGCGAGCTTACGCCAGGTGAACAACTGGTTCGGCTGAATGCCATAGCGGCGAGCAACAATGCTCACCGTAGCATCCGGCTCATATGTCTCCTGAATGATGGCAAGCTTCTCTGCCGTCGACCAGCGACGGCGGCGCTCAGGACCGGACAGGACTTCCATCTTCGGATTGTGACTAGTCATAATGGGCACATTACCTCGCACACTTACTAAGTGGGAGATCCTGTCCAGATATTTATGGGGCCATTACAGTAGAGGAAAAATCCTGTTTCGATATTTTTGTATCAAAGGCGAGAGAGAAGAGTTCTTTTGATATCAAATATGTAGATATACAGAAGTATACGGGTGACGTCGAAAAAGTAATATCTTATACATTTAAGTTCGATAAATTCGCCCGTGGAAGCGTAGATATCGGGTCCACATTCAGCATTTTTCCGAAGCGGAAATGATGTTGTATTCTTCCATATAACTCTAATTTAGATGTTTGGCTGATTTTGGTTCAGCCGCTCGTTTTCTTTCGTCCGGGTTTCAGCGGGCGTGGTTTGGCTTCAATATCAAGAGGCTGAACAAATAATTCAGAAATGTGCACTTCGAGTGCGTTGGCTAGTCGGGCGAGGATTGCAACAGTTGGGTTGCGTTTCCCTCTCTCCAGATACCCAACATATGCCCGTTCGACCTCGGCGATCAAAGCCAAATCGTCCTGAGAAATTTTGCGCTCAACACGCAATCTCCTGAGATTCCAGCCGACGAGCTCTTGCACTTCCATGTGCAACAGCAATCACTTGCGCTTGAATAAAACCACGTAATATAGGACCATAAATTGAAGGCGAGATTGCAGCTCGCTATAACGTGGAGAACGCAATGCAAGAGACCCCATCGGTGGCGACGATCGAATGCCCGTACTGCTCGGAAGTGATCAATGCGAAGTCGAGGAAGTGCCGTCACTGCGGTGAAATTCTCGACCCTCAAATGCGGGAGCTTGAGCTTCTGAAATCGCAACGGAACAGCCCGAACGTGTTTATGAATGCCGGGGGTGCAGCGGCGGCGGCATCGTCCGCATCGTCTTCCGGCGGTGAGGGGAGCCTGTTGCGCCGTTTTCCGCATTGGATTCACATCCTCATTGCCATCGTGACGGGCGGGCTTTGGTTCCCGGTATACCTGTTGATGTACCTGTTCAGGAACAAACGGTATTACTATTGAGGGTCGATATCACCCGTTGAATGGATCGCTTGCGTCGTGGATGCCGTAGTCCATGGTTCTACAAAATGGATTGCAAGAGAGCGTCAAACTTTCCCCATTACCCGATCTGATTGAGCATATTGCCGGTGAGTTTGCTCCAGCTGTCATGGCGATTTGGGGGAGGTTTGATGTTGGCGAATATGTGATGGCAACATCAACTCAACGTCACGTTTGGCATGCGGCTCTTGCTGCGGGCGACGATTTTCTGCTGACGAGTAAATGGTTGACCCGAAACAGGCTGAAGGTGATCCTCAAACGAGCTTACGGGAACTATCCATCAGGCATGGTTCGTTTGCTTTCAAGGCTCGGACCTCGTGCGGAAACGAGGGAATTCTATCGTGCCGCACATGTGGCGCTTAGTCGTGGGGATATGCTGACGAGGATTTTGCAGCATTCAAAAACGATTGATCCTCACGTTGTTTTTGCGATTGCTGAATTGCCAACTGATTTGATCAGCGTTCGGATGGCCAGCTATGCTCTGAGGCGAGGCGTTTCCTCTGATGAAATTGCTGAAATGTCATGGTTGGTAAGGCGAATTGTCGAAGTATCTGCGTCAACGGCCGTTCTGAATTTGCTGGCCAGTTCCAAAAATCCGGTGCTCACGGTGCGCAAGGCAATTACCCAACTTCCGTTTCCCGCTGCGCCATGGAAGGCGGAGGGATTGATCCCAGTACAATCGGCGGAGGAGCTTTGAACCGCCCCGGCTTTACCGGAGACCGTTTGGCTTAAGTTATGCGGCCATGGCTGGTGCGTCCAGCATGGCGTAGTATCGTTCTTCGGCCTCGGCTGGCGGTATGTTGCCGATGGGCTCCAGAAGGCGGCGGTTGTTGAACCAATCGACCCATTCGAGCGTGGCGAACTCCACGGCTTCGAAGTTGCGCCATGGTCCTCGCCGATGGATGACCTCGGCCTTGTAAAGACCGTTGATCGTTTCGGCGAGAGCATTGTCGTAACTATCACCAACGCTTCCGACAGACGGCTCGATGCCTGCCTCCGCCAGCCGTTCGGAATAGCGAATGGATACGTATTGCGAGCCGCGGTCGGAATGATGAACCAGCCCACTGCGTTTGACGGGCCGCCGATCATGAAGCGCCTGGTCGAGGGCATCAAGCAAAAAGCCCGCATGGGCCGCCCGGCTTGCCCGCCAACCCACGATACGGCGAGCGAAGGCATCAATGACGAAGGCCACGTAAACGAAGCCCTGCCAAGTCGCGACATAGGTGAAATCGGATAACCACAGCATGTTCGGCGCGGGAGCGAAGAACTGTCGGTTCACCCGGTCTAGCGGGCATGGAGCGGACTTGTCCGACACGGTGGTTTTGACTGGCTTGCCGCGAATGACGCCTTGAAGCCCCATCATTCTCATAAGCCGAGCGACGGTGCAGCGGGCAACGTCGTAACCTTCTCGCTGCAACTGCCGCCAGACTTTGCGCACGCCATAGACCTGGAAGTTCTCGTTGAACACCCGGCGTATCTCGATCTTCAGGGCCATGTCGCGTCGGGTGCGGGCCGATAGGCGGTCCACGTCCGTGCGTTTGGCAACGACCTCATAGTAGGTGGACGGGGCAATCGGCAGCAGCCTGCAGATCGGCTCGACCCCGAGCACCGAGCGGTGTGCATCGATGAAGGAAATCATCGCTTCAGTGGGCGGTCGAGCTCCGCCTGGGCAAAATACGCAGAGGCCTTGCGTAAAATCTCATTCGCCTGACGAAGCTCCCGGTTCTCCCGCTCCAAAGCCTTTATCTTCTCCGCCACGTCACTCGGCAAACCTGCACGCTTGCCGCTGTCGACCTCGGCCTTCTTCACCCATTCATTGAGCGTATGCGCCGAGCAACCGATCTTGGCCGCTATGGAAGATACAGCCGCCCACCGGGAAGGATGTTCGGCTTCATGATCGGCCACCATTCGAACGGCGCGGGCGCGGACTTCAGAAGAAAATTTGTTCGTCGTCTTGCTTGTCATAGACCCTACTTCTCACGAGTTGGGGTCTCCGGCAAAGCCGGGGCGGTTCACTTTCCCAAATGGCTCGTCGTTTAAGGAACTGCTTGAGCGACCACGATATTTTCTACTCGTCTTGTCTCGATGTTCAGGCCGGAATTGCATTCTATTTCGTTACAGCGGGATCGAAGCCGTTGCTGCTGAAGTTCACCAAGTTTGGGGGGCTTGGTTGGTATCTTGATGAATGTCGTGGGGAAGGGAACCGTCATCCGATAGCGGAAGAACTTGAGCACATCGCCGATATTCATTCGGATATCGAGGGCGTGTGGTGCCGAAGGCTGAGCTATGAAATGCGGTAAGGGAATTCGGATTCCTAGCGGGAACCTCAAAGACCGTGACAACAAGGGAAGGATATGAGGTGTTCAAGATAGCCGCCAACCTGAACCGCTGGACCCTTACTATATTAATGGCCGCAATCCCTGTTGCCGCCACGGCGTCCGATCGGGTGCCTATTGATGACGGAGCATATCTGGATAGGAAGGATTGCGATCTGGCCGAGCGCGGTGAACTCGATTTGGTGTCATTCACGATTGGAAAGGCCGGGCGGGAAGTTTCATTTGAAGAAGCTGGATGTCTCGTCGCCAACGTGAAACCCGTCCGTGCAAATCGATATGACATTGAACTGGATTGCCGGGAGTTTGAGGATGTGTACCGGCACCGGATGTTCCTTGACGTTATAGCCAAAGACCATATCCGGGTTGATGGTGACGACCGTTATCTCTGCAAAAAGGGGTTCCTCGCTGACGGGCCTTCCGCCTCCGACCCTGCTGCTTCGGTGAATGCTCTCATCGAGAAATGGGAAGGGCTAAACGAGAATTGCCGTGGTGGAAGCGGTGATGATCCCAGTACAATAAAAGAATGTAATCAAAGGACCGGAGTTTCCGAGCGCTTGGAAGCTCTCGGATATTGCTATGGCGGCGAAGCTACTGTCACATCGGAATGGAGGAGGTGTGAATAACGCGGATCATCGAGCTCACCAAATCGCAGCGGTAGGCTGATGCCGCCTCGCGTTTTCAGTTCTGCCCCCACACTTTTGTTGCCTCGATCACCTTTCGGTAGGCAGGCCAAGGCCTGCATGAGTGACCGGACGCGATCAGTTGAACAACTGGCCGCAAATCGCTTGCTTCATGTCCCCGCTTCACGCTTCATTTTGTTCTTGAGCGATGGTCTAGGCTGGCATATCGCCGGCCTCACTTCATCCGGCAAAATGCCGGATAGACCGGCACTATGCGGCTTTCTGTCGGCATATTGTCGGCAGGCAATCGGGGGCCTCGAATTGCCGATGAACGGGTGATCCGCGAGGCGAATTGCCCGAGCTGGCGGGCGCTCATCATGCCGAGGCCGGTCGAGTGCCCGGAGGACCGGCTCGGTTGACCGTATCCCGTCGGGAATCTTCCACGGCTCCAGCTTCGGTCGTATGGGTAGTAATTGATGCCAGGATGCCGGAATCTGGTGGTGCTTTTATAAAGCTCATCGAAAAATCGCCCGTCTTCTAAAATTAATACCCAATATTATTTCTCGCTAGCCCGCTGTTTCCTTGAGAAAAAACAGGATTTTCCCTGCTGGGTTGTGCGATGGAATCCGTTATTTTTCTTGCAAAATACGTGGATTTCACTATATTGCTGCTATCGAACTTTGCTTGTGACCTTTGTCTTCGCCCTAGCGGCCCGGTCGGATCTCCTCTCATCGTCGATTTATATGGGCTGCCAACCGGGCAGCCTCACCAACGGTTGAAAGGAAATCGTTATGAATTCAGGCACTGTAAAGTGGTTCAACAGCACCAAGGGCTTCGGTTTCATCGCTCCCGATGACGGCGCGACGGACGTGTTCGTCCATATTTCGGCGGTTGAGCGCGCCGGCCTTCGTTCCCTCGCCGAGGGCCAGAAGGTAAGCTTCGACATCGTGCAGGACCGCAAGTCCGGCAAGAGCTCCGCAGACAACCTGCGCGCTGCATAAGGAATTGTCGTCCCTCTTCGCTGACCACGGATGTACTGGCAGCGTCGATGGCGAGCGACGGGAAGAGGTCGGGTCAATCCCGGCCTTTTTGTTTTCAGACAAGATGCGATGTGCGGAAGGGACTGGCCATGAGCCGGGTAATCTACGCTGTCGGCGATACCGTCAGGCTTAAGCCTGACCTGTTCCGCCGGGCAGAAGGTGGCGGAATTTGCCGGATCGCGGGAATTCTGCCTTCCGATCACGGAGAGGTGCAGTATCGCGTGCGTCTCGGCAACGAAACGTTCGAGCGCCGCATCCTGGCGAGCGATATCGACGCGCCGGAGGCAATGGCGGCGCGCTCCGCTGCGGGATTGCATCCATCGGCGGGTGGCAAGGAGCCTTGGTTCAAGCCATCCACCATTCGGACCAGAAAGTAATCGAGTGATGTAGCGGCAAGGCCGCTCGGAAAGGACATGACTTGCAGGTTCTCGTACGGGACAACAATGTCGATCAGGCCCTCCGGGTCCTGAAGAAGAAAATGCAGCGCGAAGGGCTTTTTCGCGAGATGAAGGCGCGGAGCGCCTTTGAGAAGCCTTCCGAGAAGAGGGTGCGCGAGAAGGCCGAGGCCGTCAGGCGTGCCCGCAAGCTCGCCCGCAAGAAAGCACAGCGGGAGGGGCTGCTGCCGGCTCCGAAGAAGAAGCCCGTGAGCGCGCGTCGCGCCTGACGGTAGCGCGCTACGGAACAAGGGAGTGAACGAATGACGGCGACCAAGCAGCAGTTTTTCAAGCCGACGAAGGTAAGCGCGGAGGCAAAATCTGCGCAGACCAATTCCATCGCAAGAGGGATCGTTGAGCAGGAGGCGGCAGCGCGGGAAAAGAAGACTGAAAAACTTCGTGCCCTGCGCATGGCCAGGGAGGCTGCCACTCCCGCTCCCCTGCCGGTGCTGAAACGGAAATAGAAATCGGTGTCCTGGAGGGGGCCTTCTTCTATTGGCGGGGCCGTCCATGTCGGCCCGCCAAGCGGTGATCCGTTAGCTCTGTGGTTGACATGTCGGTCTTGGCAAGCCGTGGTCAATCATCGGGCGATTTCTGGGTAAGGCGGCGAGCCGCCCGAAGCGCTGCAGGCGCTCATCATGCCGAGACTGATCGAACGCTCGGACGACCGGCTGGCTTGACACATCTCGCGAACTGTTGAATGACTGCGGCCTCGGCGCTGCCCTGCGGGTATGATGTAATGGTAGCCTGTCAGCTTCCCAAGCTGAACGCGCGGGTTCGATTCCCGCTACCCGCTCCAGCCGCCTCTCTTTCCATCCATGTCTGGAATTGCTGCCTGCCGGAGACCGGCGGCGCGCTTTCCCTTGTGCATTGCGCAAAATAAAAACGTTTATATTTCGTCTTGAAAACGTTTATATTCCTTGTTACCATCGTTTCAGGATGGAGGAGGATGCTCTGTCCGTGGGATTTGTCGAGCACCTGCCGCAAGGGCGGGGCCGACGGTTGAGGAGGAAGAGATGAGGAAATTCGTTGCAACGCTTGCGCTTGCCGCTCTGGTGGCCGGTAGCGCCCATGCGGCCGATCTTGGTGGCAAGCTCCTGAAGGTCGGGTCGGACACGACCTCGCCGCCGATGGAGAGCGTCGACCCGGCGACGGGCCAGATCGTCGGCTTCGACGTCGACGTGGTCAACGCCGTCTGCGCCAAGATCAATTGCCAGGCCGAATTCGTCACGACCGGCTGGGACGGCATCTTCGCCGCGCTCGACCAGGGCAGCTTCGATCTCGTCGCCTCGGGCGTGTCGATCACCGACGAGCGCAAGAAGGCGATGGACTTCTCCGATCCCTATATCATCAACAGCCAGGCCGTGCTGACGCGCGCCGAGGACCAGGGCATCACGCTCGACAAGTTCAAGGCCGAGGGTCGCAAGCTCTCCGCCCAGGCCAACACGACGGACGCGCAGGTCGCCGAAGGCGTGGTCGGCAAGGAAAACGTCGCCGCCTATGACAGCTTCAGCGCCGCCATCATCGCGCTCAAGAACAAGGACGTCGACGGCGTCGTGATCAACGGCGCGAACGCCGCCGCCTATGAGCGCGAATTTGCCGGCGAACTGGTCGCCTCCATCAAGGATCTGGAATCCGATCCGCTCGGCCTCGTCTTCCGCAAGGGCGACGAGAATGTCGCCGCCTTCAACGAGGGCCTGAAGGCGATCAAGGACGACGGCACGCTCGACAAGCTCGTCGCCAAGTACTGGGGCCTCAAGTAAGGCTCTTGCGGGAGCGCCATGGAGCGCTCCCGTTCCCTTCCCGTTTGCGCCGCGGAGGCCGGAATGTCGTTTGTCAGAAGCGTGAGGCCCAGCAATCTGGTGATCCTCGCCGCGCTGCCCTTCATCGTCTATCTCTTTGCCTCCTCGGGCGACTACCAGCGCGCGCTGCGCGCCATCCTCGGCATCGAGCCGGGTTCGGGCGCCTATGTGCCGGGCTTCCTGCTGCTGACCCTTGCCTTTTCCGCCGGCCTCGGCGTGCTCGTTCTTTCGCGGGCGAAGGCCGCGCGGCCGCGCCTGACGATCGTTGCGGGTCTCGTCGCCTTCGTCGCGACGGCCGCTATTCTTGCCGGCGACCTCGTCCACCCCTTCATCGCCTCCGTGGTGGCGAACGGCGTCGATCCGTTCAAGTCCGATCTCGTGGTCAAGGGCGTGACGCCCCGTCAGTTGACGGAGGCCGCCGACCTCATGGTGCGCGGCGTCGAGGGCTGGCTGTGGCCGGCCTATGCGGTGCTGCTGCTTGCCGGCCTCGGTCTTCTCTTTACCGGCAGCCGTGCGGCCGTTCCGGCGGAAAGCCCGGCCTATCGGGCAGGCTCGTGGATCACCGGCCTCGTCAATGGCGCGGGCCTCGCCTTCGTGCTGCTCTTTGCCTATCTCGCCTTCGCCTCGGGCCTTGCCACGACCATCCGCGCCGCCATCGCCGCCTATATCCTGGCGGCTATCCTCGGTCTCGTCTGGGTCGGGCTTCTCAAGCTGCGCTATACGCGCCGCAACCTCGTCACCTTCGCAGTGCTGACGGCCGTCTTCGCCGCGCTCTCCGCCTGGTTCCTGCTGCAGCCGAAGGACGGCTATGTGCTGGCCGGTACGCTGGAGGGCAAGGTCGGCATCGTCACCAACACGCCGTCCGGTCTCATCAGCGCCGTGCGCTTCGGCCAGTATGAGGGCGGCCCGACGAGCGAGACGGCGGTGCGCACCTTCGTCACGCCGCAGCAGGCCATCGAGGCCATCGGCAAGAAGGAGGACGTCAGCGGCGCGCTGCTGCCGGCCGCCACCGTGCCCGCCGACTGGCCGCGTCTGTGGCAGGTGGAGGCGCTGAACGACCGCGACCGCGCCACCGGCATCACGCTCGCCGTCATCGCCATCATTATCGGCCTGCTCACCTTTGGCGGCTTCCTGCATCGCCGCCACCCGCTGTCCATCGGCTCGGAATTCGTCGTCGATACGATCCGCGGCATCCCCATGCTCGTCATCGTGCTCTATGTCGGCCTGCCGCTGTCGGGTGCGCTGAAGGATGCGACGGCCGGTGTCTTCGACCCGCCGAACCTGATGCGCGGCATCGTCGCCATGGCGCTCGCCTATTCCGCCTATCTCGCGGAAATCTTCCGCTCCGGCATCAACGCCATTCCGGCCGGCCAGATCGAGGCGGCGGGCAGCCTCGGGCTGAACCGCTGGCAGACCGCGCGGCTCGTCATCCTGCCGCAGGCCTTCCGCATCGTCATCCCGCCGCTCGGCAACGAGCTGATCGCCATCCTCAAGGACACCTCGCTGCTCTCGATCCTGTCGATCCGCGATATCACGCAGCGCATGCGCGAGTTCCAGTCGGCGAGCTTCCTGCCGTTCGCGCCCTACAATTCGGCGGCGATCCTCTACATCCTGCTGACGCTTGCGGCTGCAAGCCTCATCAGCCTCGTCGAGAAGAAATATGACGTCAAGCACCGCTGACCGGGGCACGGTCCTCGTCACCGGCGCCTCGCGCGGCCTCGGCCGGGCGCTCGCCGATCTCTATGCGACGGCCGGCTTTCGCGTCATCGCCTGCATGCGGCAGGCGGTGCCCGGGGCGCAGGCGCTCGATGTCGCGGATGCCGGCTCGATTGCCGCGCTCGGCGAACGGCTGAAGGGCCAGCCGATCGATATCGTCGTCAACAATGCGGCGGTTCGGGGCGATACCGGCGGTCTCGATACGCTGGAGACGGAGGATTTCCTTCAGGTCATGCGCATCAATGCGCTCGCCCCGCTGCTCCTTGCCCGCGCGCTCCGGCCCAATCTTCTCGCCGGCGGGCGCAAGGTGCTCGTCAATATCGGCAGCCGCGCCGGTTCGCTGGCCGAAGGCACGATAGACGACGAGGACGGCGACTATGCCTATCGCTGCTCCAAGGCGGCGCTCAACATGGCGACGGTCAAGCTCGCGCAGGATTTCCGCCGCGACGGCATCGCCGTGATCTCGCTGCATCCCGGCTGGGTGCGCACGGATATGGGCGGCGCGGAAGCGGCCGTGGATGTGGCGGAAAGCGCGGCGGGCCTCAAGGCCCTGATCGACGCGACGACGCTGGGCGAGACCGGAAGTTTCCGGGCCTACGACGGCCGAACGATCGCCTGGTGAGGCTATCGGATCGTAATGATGACGGTGCCGGCAACCCCGGCGTCGGGAATGACAAGGACAAGAACGTGCATAATCCTCTCCCCCACCGGAACCGCTTCGACGCCGGCAGCAAGGCCCCCGGCATGCTGGAGCTCGGCGTCTGCTACTATCCGGAACAGTGGCCGCGCGAAAAATGGGAAGAGGACGCCCGCCGCATGGTGGAGCTTGGGCTTGCCTGGGTGCGCATCGGCGAATTTGCCTGGTCGCATATCGAGCCGCAATCCGGTGTCTTCCAGTGGGAATGGATGGACGAGGCGATCGAGGTGCTCGGCCGCGCCGGCCTCAAGGTCATCCTCGGCACGCCCACGGCCGCGCCGCCGAAATGGCTGGTGGACCGCTACCCGGATATCCTGCCGGTCGATGCGCGCGGCGTCGTGCGCAAGTTCGGCGCGCGCCGGCACTATTGTTTCTCCAGCCGCCGCTACCGCGCGGAGGCCGCGCGCATCACCGAGGCCATGGCGCGCCGCTACGGCGACAATCCCTTCGTACACGCCTGGCAGACGGACAATGAATACGGCGACCACGATACGATCCATAGCTATTCCGACGAGGCGAAGCGCGCCTTCCGCGAATGGCTGGCCGCCCGTTACGACACGGTCGAGGCGATGAACGCGGCCTGGGGCACGCAGTTCTGGAGCATGCATTACAACGGCTTCGAGGAGGTAGACCTGCCGAACAACCTCGTCGAGGAGCCGACCCCGACCCATCTCGGCGATTACTACCGTTTCTCCTCGGATCAGGTGAAGAGCTTCAACAAGGCGCAGGTGGATATCCTGCGCCGGCATTCGCCCGGTCGCCCGGTCACGCATAACTTCATGAACCAGAATACCGACTTCGACCACTACAAGGTCGGGGAGGATATCGATATCGCCTCCTGGGACGTCTATCCGATGGGCGGTCTCATCAATGGCCGGCTCAGCGACGCCGACAAGGCGCGCTACCTGCGTGTCGGCGATCCGGACCAGACGGCCTTCAACCACGATCTCTACCGCGCCGTCGGGCGTGGCCGCGTCTGGGTAATGGAGCAGCAGCCGGGGCCGGTGAACTGGGCGGCCCATAACCAGTCGCCCGCCGACGGCATGGTGCGCCTGTGGACCTGGCTTGCCTATGCGCATGGCGTCGACATGGTCGCCTATTTCCGCTGGCGGCAGGCGCCCTTCGCGCAGGAGCAGTTCCATGCGGGGCTGCTGCTGCCCAACAGCGAGGCAGATCAAGGATATCTCGAAGTCGCCGAGGTCGTGAAGGAAATGGCGTGCCTGCCGGAAGGCGAGGTCCGCGAAAAGGCCGCGGTCGCCTTCGTGCTCGATTACGAGTCGCGCTTTGCCACGCGGGCATTGCCGCAGGGCCGGGGCTATGCCGCCTCCGCCGTCGCGCTCGACTGGTATTCGGCCGTCTCGCGCCTTGGCGTGGACGTCGATATCATCGGCCAGCATTCGGACCTTTCCGGCTACAGGCTGGTGATCGCGCCCGACCTCGTCATCCCGGATGCGGATTTCGTCGCCCGGCTCAAGGCCTCGGGCGCCAAGGCGCTGTTCGGCCCGCGCAGCGGCAGCAAGACGCGCGACATGCATATTCCCGCCGACCTGCCGCCCGGCCCGCTCGCCGATCTTCTCGATTTCCGCGTGACGCGGGTGGAATCCCTGCCGGACTATCACGAGGAGCCGGTGCTCTACGGCAATGCCAGCCACCCGGTCACCGGATGGCGCGAGCTGATCCGCACCAGCGAGAACGTGCTTGCGAGTTTCGAGGGCGCGCACCGCACCGGCTCTCCGGCGGTGATCGGCAACGAGCAGGCGCGTTATGTCGGCACGCTGCCGCAGGGCGAGTTCCTGATGCGGCTGATGGGCGATGCGCTCGGCTGGGCGGGTGTCGCGGGCATGCCCGATCTCGGCGACCTGCGGCTTGCCCGCCGCGGCCGGCTGCACTTTGCCTTTAACTACGGCAGTACCGTCGCCACCGTGCCGGCTTCCGCTGCTGCTACCTTCCTCGTCGGTGGAAGGCAGCTTGCCCCGGTGGACGTCGCGATCTGGACGGAAGACGGCCGCTGATCCGGCCCTTGTGGATGACGGACGCTATCCGGCGTCCGTCGCCGCTTCGTGCTGCACCCTGGCCTGCGCCGGGCGATGGGCGGTCTTGTTCCAGAAAAACGGATTGCTGTGCAATTCGCGCACCGCGCGCCAGGCTGCCAGCGAGATGAGCATCCAGTAGAAGGGCGTCAGCAGCCAGCGCGGTCCCACGGCAAGGCGTTCGCGGAACGTCATGCCGATGCGCCCCAGCAGGATGAAGGCGAGATAGCTCCCGGCTATGCTCATGAAATCGAGCGCGAACAGCGCCAGATCGAACACGCCGATGGTGGACTGCTGCGCGACGAGACGCCAGAGGATGACGCCGACATAGGCGAGAAGAAGCGGGTGCGCCAGCGAGGAGAGGATGAGGCCGCCCACCAGGAGCTGGAAAACGAGGCTCGGCCCGAGGCCCATGTCCCGGACCAGCCGGGAAGGCTCGCGCATCAGCACCAGCCAGGTCTGTAGCCAGCCCTTGAACCAGCGGGTGCGCTGGCCGAGCCAGGCCCGAAGCTCCGTCGGAGCCTCCTCATAGGTCGGCGTACTCAGGACGCCGCAGCGATAGCCGCGCCGGAAGAGCCGGAGGCCGAGATCGGCATCCTCGGTGACATTGTAGGGATCCCAGCCGCCCACGGCCTGCAGGACCCGCGTGCGAAAATGGTTGGACGTGCCGCCGAGCGGCATCGGCATGCGTACGCCGGCAAGGAACGGCAGCAGGGCGCGGAAAAGCCCGGCATATTCGACGGCGAAGAGGGCGCTCAGCCAGCTCTCGCGCGCATTGGTGACGATCAGCGGCGCCTGCAGGCAGGCGATGTCGGGCGGCCCGGCCTCGAAGGTTCGCCAGGCCTCCTCCAGTTGCAGGGGATCGATACGGTCCTCCGCATCGTAGATCACCAGATAATCGCCGCGGGCGGCGCCGAGCGCATAGGTCAGCGCCTTGGGTTTGGTGCGCGGCTGGGCGGGCGGTACCTTGACCACCTCATATTGCGGACCGAGCGAGGCCGCGGCCAGCGCATCGAGGGTTTCCCGGTCGTCGGCCTCGCAGATCAGCTTGATGTCGAGACAGGCGGCGGGCCATTCGAGACGGTTCAGCGTGGCGACGAGCTGCGGCACCACCGCTGCCTCGCGGTAAAGCGCCACGAAGACCGAATAGACTGGCCGCCGTCCGGCCGACGGTCTTGCACGGGGCCGCCGCTTCTCCCGCCATTTTGCCAGCAGCGCGTAGAAACGCACCATTACCGTCGCAAAGAAGAACAGGCCGAGGGTGACGTGCAGGACGCGCAGGATCGTCCCCGGCACCGTCACGAGCAGCATGAGGACGAGCGTGAGGGCTGCGCCGAGATAGAAGCCCTGCCGTCCCCAGAGGGTGATGCGGGCGCTCGCTTCCGGTGCGGTGCTGAAAAGCTGGTCGACCGCCGCGCGAAGCCGCCGGTCATGGCCCGCCTGCCAGAGCGCCGCACGCATGGCCGTTGGTGTGGTCGCGACCATCGTGGCGCCGAGCGGCGGGGCGAGACGCAGGCGCTCGCCGATCTCCTCGATACGATCCGCGCTCGGCACGATGGCCGCCAGCGGCGGGCGGCCGCGCGGCCGAAGCCGGATGGCGGTCGGCTGGGCGAGCTGTGTGTCGATCCCCGGAAGGTCTTCCACCTCCGCCGGATCGAGTTCTGCGACGAAGGGCAGGCCGAGTAGTTCCGCGAGCGCCTCGTAATAAATATCCGGCGAGACCGCGCCGCTGGCGAGCAGCTCCGTTTCCAGCGATGTGCCGTGCCGGCCAGCGCGTACCAGCATTTCGGAAATGAGCGGCTTGGACAGGCCGAGCTTGCGGCAGAGTTGCGCTTCGCGCATCAGCCGTTCCGGAACCTGACGCGCTTGCGCGGAAACGGGAGGCTGCGCCCGTGCAATGCCGATTGCAGTGGCGAAAGCGATGTCGTCGGGATATTCTGCCAATCGCATGCAGTCCCGCCGCCGTGTCAACGGCGACGCCCCCAGAAAGCCCCGACTTGATGATAATGCGGCATAACAGAATTGCATCCCTTAAATTCCGCGGGCTTCTTGCGCTTCTTCTGTTCATGGCCGGGGTAACCCCGCTGGCCGCCGTGGCGCAGGATCGCAAGGCGGTCGACCTGCCCATTCTCTTCGATACGCGCGAGCGCATCGCCAAGCCCGACCTTGCCGGCATCGTGCGCCTGCGCTTCCTGACGACGGTGGATTTCCCGCCGTTCAATTTCATCGACCAGACGGGCAAGCTCGCAGGCTTCCATGTCGATCTCGTGCGCGAGATCTGCCGGGAGCTGGCGCTGACGGAAAAGTGCCAGATCCAGGCCGTCACCTTCCCCGAGCTGGAAAAAGCGCTCATCGACGGCAATGGCGAGGCGGTCGCCGCCGGCATCGCGGTAACGACGGAACTGCGCCAGCGCTTCGCCTTCTCGCGCCCCTTCATGCGCCTTCCGGCCCGCTTCGCCGTGGCGAAGAAGGCCGCGCCCGCCGGCGAGACGGCGGCGGCGCTCGACGGCAAGACGGTGGGTGTCGTGGGGGCAAGCGCCCATGAGGCGATGCTGAAGGCCTTCTTCCCGCGTATACGGGCGCATGCCTTCGCGGATCGGGCGGCGCTGCTTGCGGCGCTGAAGGACGGCAAGGTGGAGGCGATCTTCGGTGACGGCATGCAGCTCGCCTTCTGGACGAGCGGGTCGGAATCGGCCGGCTGTTGCCGCCTGTTCGACGGCCCCTATCTTTCGGAACGGTTCCTTGGCGAAGGGATGACGATCATGCTGCGCAAGGAGGACGCCGCGCTTGCCGGCGCCATCGACCATGCGCTCCTGGCGCTTTCGCGCAACGGCCGCCTGCAGGAGATTTACCTGCGTTACTTCCCGGTCAATCTTTACGGCGGCTGACTTAGGTAAGTAATCGCTTACTGGCTTGCCCAGATGATGCGGGCGATCCAGTCTATCTCGTCGATATCGAAATTGCGGTTGGGGTGCTCGGGATTGAGCGAGACGAGCTCGATGGCGCGCGGCCGCTGGCGATGCAGCACCTTGGCCATGACCTCGCCCTCCCGCGTCTTGACGACGACACGGTCGCCGCGGCGCACCGGCGCGCCCGGCTCGACGATCAGCACATCGCCGTCGCGGTAGAGTGGCAGCATGCTGTCGCCCTGTACTTCGAGCGCGTAGACGCCGGCCCTGCGGTCGGGCGGGGCGGGAAACTCCACCACGTCCCAGCCCTGGCCGGCGGGAAAGCCGCCGTCGTCGAAGAAGCCGCCTGCGCCCGCCTGGGCGAAGCCGAGCAGGGGGATGGTGCCCGCCTGCGGTGGAAAGGCGCCCTGCGGCAGGCCGGCATCGCGGGTGGCGTCCGACAGGGTGAAGAACTCGTCGATGGATGCGCCGGTCGCGTCGAGCACCTTGGCGATGGATTCCGTCGAGGGCCAGCGCTGGCGGCCGTCGACGCCCTGCCGCTTGGATTTGTTGAAGGACGTGGGGTCGAGACCGGCGCGGCGGGCAAGGCCGGACGGAGAAAGCCGGTGGCGCTCGGCGAGGGCGTCGATCGCCGCCCATATCCGGTCGTGGGAGAACATGCTGAAAAACCCTGCCCAGGCCAACGGACTGGCCGGTGCCGGTCCGATTGGCGGGAGCATATCCAAGGACGATTTCCGAGTAAAGGAAAAAGGATTATATTCCTGCGTCGTTTTCCGTCTTTCCCGCTCGCGGACCCGACTTTCGTGACTTTTCGCGCGCTGGCGGCCGTCATTTCATGCCGGGGGCGGGAGAATTTTCCTCCCCGCGATTTCCTGGCACTTTCGCCGGATCGGGGCGCGCGCTATCAAGGGGATGCGCCGGGTTTCCCCGCGCTTCGAGGTTTCTCCGTGCAAAAGACCGTTTCTTCCGGCATCCTGCTGACGTCCTTCGCCTATTTCCTGTTCTCGTTGCAGGATGCGTCGGTCAAATGGCTCGTCGTGGCTCTGCCGGTCTGGCAGATCCTGTTCATACGCTCCGTGACGATCTTCGCCCTGTGCCTTGCCTTCGGCGGGCGTCCGCTCGTGCGCGCCGCGCGCCATTCGCCGGTGCTGAAGCCGCTCTTCCTGCGCAACATCCTGCTGCTGGCCGCCTGGCTCTGCTACTACAACGCCGCGCGCGACCTTGGCCTTGCGGAACTGACGACGCTCTACTACGCCTCGCCCGTCGTCATGACGATCCTGTCCGTGCCGATCCTCGGCGAGAAGGTGCCGGGCTATCGCTGGCTGGCCGTCGCCGTGGGCTTCCTGGGCGTGGTCGTCGCCTGCGGCATCGCGGCCAAGGGGCTCACGCTGTCGCTGCCCGTCTATCTCGCCCTGCAGGCCGCCGTCTTCTGGGCCGTCGCCACGGTGCTGCTGCGCAAGACCGCGCTGCACGAGCGCACGCAGGTGCAGATGGCGATTTCCAGCGGCTTCTTCCTGCTGTTCACCGCCTTCGCCATGCCCTTCGTCTGGCAGCCGGTCTCCGCCTTCGACCTCGCGCTCATGGCGGGCACGGGCGTCTTCGCCGGCATCGGCCAGTTCGCCATGTTCGAGGGCATGCGCCGCGCGCCCGTCTCCGTGCTCGCGCCCTTCGAATATACCTCGCTCGTCTGGGCCTTCGCGCTCGGCTATCTCATCTGGAGCGACGTTCCAGGGCCGAACGTTTTCGCCGGGGCGGCGCTGATCTTCTCCGCGGGCATGATCATCATCGCCAGCGAGCGGCTCGGCGGTCGTTTCCGCCTGCGGGCGTGACGCACCAAAAATCGTAAGGTAACCGAAAGAATTCCCGCTCCAGCGGGCACTGGTCGGTTGCAAGTGGGCGGCAGAACGATATTGTCGCGGTCCAGACGTAACGTTAGCCGGGAGGCGGAATGCCCATATCGAACGCCGCCTTCGTGCGCTCGACCGTCATCCTGCTGATCGCGGGCATGCTCTCGTTGCTCGGCATTGTCGGCACGTCGCTCTGGCTCGTCCATAAGGTGCAGGATTATTTCACCGGCTTCATCGAGGTGCGCGAGGTGCGCAGCGCCGCCGCCGACCTTCTGTCGACCCTCAAGGACGCGGAAACCGGCCAGCGCGGCTTCGTCATCACCGGCGAGGCGGCGTTCCGCCAGCCCTATGACGACGCGCTGAAGGCCGTGGCGGAGCGCCAGGCGGCGCTGGGCGAGAAGGCGGCGCGCTTCCACCGCTACGGCGAGCGGATCGCGGGCATAAACGATCTCGTCGCGCGCAAACTGGTGGAGCTTGCCCAGACGGTCGAGGCCGTGGAGCAGGGCAGGCAGGCCGATGCGATCGAGCAGGTCAAGACCGACCGTGGCCGCCTGCTCATGGACGAGCTTCGCCAGCGGCTCGGCGGCATCATGGCGGATGCCGACAGGGAGCTGGAGGAAGGCGTCGCCGATACGCTCTGGTCGGCCGGCGCGCTGCAATGGACGACGGTGATCGGCGCCGTCGCCATCATCGGCGTGCTCGGCGGCGCGGTCGTCGTGATCGCGCAATATACCCGCGACATCGTCGCCGCCCGCCGCGAGGTCGAGACGCTGAACGCCACGCTGGAAAAGCGTGTGGACGAGCGCACCGAGGAGCTGATCCGTGCCAATCAGGAGGTGCAGCGCTTCGCCTATATCGTGACGCACGACCTGCGCGCGCCACTGGTCAACATCATGGGCTTCACCAGCGAATTGCAGGCCTCGCTCTCCTCCATCCAGGCCTATGTGCTGGCCGACGGCAAGGCGCCGAGCGAGGCGGATATCCTGGAAGCCCGCCGTGCCGCTTCCGAGGACCTGCCCGAGGCGATCGGCTTCATCCGCTCCTCCACCAAGAAGATGGACGGCCTCATCAATGCCATCCTGAAGATTTCGCGCGACGGACGGCGGGAGCTCAAGATCGAGCGGGTGGACCTCAAGGCGCTCGCCGAGACGGGCGCGGCGGCCGTGGGCCATCAGGTCAGCGAGTCCGAGGGAGAGGTCGCCATCGGCGATACCTTGCCGACGGTCGTTTCCGACCGGCTGTCGCTGGAGCAGGTGTTCGGCAACCTCTTCGACAATGCGATCAAGTACCAGTATCCGGGCAGGCCCCTTCGCATTTCCGTGATCGCCCGCAGCGGCGGCCGGGCGGGCCATGTCATCGAATTCACCGACAATGGCCGCGGCATCGCCCCCGAGGACCACGAGCGCGTCTTCGAGCTTTTCCGCCGTTCCGGCGCGCAGGACAAGCCCGGCGAGGGCATCGGCCTTGCGCATGTGCGTTCACTGATGCGCAATCTCGGCGGTGATATCGTCGTTCGATCCGAACTCGGGCAAGGGACGACCTTCGTGCTTCGCCTCCCGCCCGACCTCAGCAAAGTTGTCAGGAGTATGCAGGCATGAACGGACTGGGCAAGGAAGTCACCATCGTCATGATCGAGGATGACGAGGGCCATGCGCGCCTCATCGAGAAGAACATCCGCCGCGCCGGCGTGCATAACGAGGTCGTGCCTTTCACCAATGGCACGGATGCGCTCGATTTCGTGCTCGGCAAGGACCGTTCGGGTCTCGCCAGCGCCGGCCGCTTCCTGCTGATCCTGCTCGACCTCAACCTGCCGGACATGTCGGGCATCGATATCCTGCAGAAGATCAAGACCAACGTTCACACCAAGCGCCTGCCGGTCGTCATCCTCACCACGACGGACGACGAGCGCGAGATCCAGCGCTGCTACGATCTCGGCGCGAACGTCTACATCACCAAGCCGGTGGAATATGAGAGCTTCGCCCATGCGATCCGCCAGCTCGGCCTGTTCTTCTCCGTGATCCAGATCCCCGAGACGCAGTAAATGAACGAAGGCCTCGTCCGCGTCCTCTATATCGACGACGACCCGATCCTCGCGCGTCTCGCCGAGCGTGTGCTCGGGCGGCTCGGCTATGCGGTGCAGCATGCCGAGGATGTGGAGCGCGGCCGCGAGCGCTTCGCGGAGGGCGGCTTCGATGCGGTGGTGCTCGATCACTTTCTGCAATCGGGCACCGGGCTTTCGCTGCTGAAGGAACTCGTCGATGCGCCCGGCGCGGTGCCGGTCGTCTATGTGACCGGCTCGAACGACGCGCAGGTCGCCGTCGAGGCGCTGAAGGCGGGGGCGGCCGACTATGTCATCAAGTCCGTCGGCGACGACTTCATGTCGCTGCTTGCCAATGCGGTCGGCCAGGCGCTGGAAAACGCCGAGCTGAAGCGCGCCAAGCTGAGGGCGGAGATGGAAATCCGCCTTGCCAAGGAGCGCGCCGAAATCCTGCTGGCCGAGGTGAACCATCGCGTCGGCAATTCGCTGGCGCTTGCCGCCGCCCTCATCCGCCTGCAAATGTCGAGCGCGGCCGACGAGGCCGTGAAGGAGGCCCTGTCCGAGACGCAGGCCCGCATCACCGCCATCGCCGGCATCCATCGCCGCCTCTATACGTCCGAGGATGTGCGCCATGTCGATATGGGCGCCTATCTCGGGACGCTGCTTTCCGAGCTTGACGCCGCCATGCAGGGGCAGGGCCGCAACGTGCGCCTCAGCCGCATGCTGGAGCCGCTCAACGTGCCGACCGACCGCGCCGTCTCGCTCGGCGTGATCGTCACGGAACTCGTCACCAACGCCTTCAAATATGCCTATGGCGAGGCGGGCGGCGAGGTGCGCGTCGGCTTCACCCGGCTCGATCCGGAAAATGCCGTGCTCTTCGTGGAGGACGACGGTATCGGCTGGAGCGGGGAAGGCCCGGTGCGCGGCACCGGCCTCGGCACCAAGATCATCGGCGCCATGGCCATCAGCCTCGGCACGAAGCTCGACTATGCCGTCCGTGTGCTGGGCACGCGCGCCGAACTGACGGTGCGCATGGCCGACGTGCCGCGCCCGCTCTAATCGCAGGCTCCGGAAAAATCGCTTGCCTTTTGCCGCGGCCCTGCCATGTAGCTGCGCCAGTTTTCCGCTGCAAAAGACACCCATGACGAACCCGCATTTCTCCTCCGGCGACCTCATCGCCGACCGTCGCGCCGACTATGCCCGCATGTTCGCGGAATCGGGGGAGTTCGCGGAGGCGGCGGAGCTTATGGAACAGGCGCTGGAGCAGGTGCCCTCATGGGCTGCCGGCTGGTTCCGGCTTGCCGAATATGCGGAAAAGGCGGGCCGGAAAGAGGCGGCGGCGGCCGCGCTCGAAAAGGTTGTCGCGCTCGATCCTTCCGATATTTTCGGCGCGGGGCTGAAGCTGGCGGTGCTCGGCGTTGCCGATACGCCCGCCGCGCCGCCGACGTCCTATGTGGAACGCCTCTTCGACGACTATGCGGACCGTTTCGACACGGCGCTTGTCGGAAAGCTGGACTATACCGTTCCCCGGACGCTCGCCCGGCTGGTGCACCGGCATGCGGGCGAGGATGCGCATTTCGGCCTCGTCGCCGATATCGGCTGCGGCACCGGCCTTTTCGGCGTCGAGTTCCGCGCCAATGCCGGGCGGCTGGAGGGCTTCGACCTTTCGGCTGGTATGCTGGCAAAGGCGGAGGAGAAGGCGGTCTACGACCGTCTCGCCCAGGCCGATCTCTCGTTGCCCGCTGAACAAAGCGGCCTTTTCGCCGATGGCCCCGAGGCGCGCGCCGATCTCGTCAGCGCGGCGGACGTGCTGATGTATCTCGGAGGCCTCGCGGAAGTCTTCCCGAGCGCCGCGCGGCTGGTCAAACCCGGCGGCCTCTTCGCCTTTTCCGTCGAGGACGGCGGGGAGGGGGATGCGCCCCTGCTGCGCCCTTCGCTGCGTTATGCCCATCCGGAAAACTTCATCCGTCGGCGGCTGGCGGAAAGCGGCTTCGACCTCGTCACCGTGGAAAAGAGCGTGATCCGCCAGGATGCCGGCCAGCCGGTGCATGGCCTGCTCTTCCTCGCCCGCCGGCAGGGATAGGCTTGCGCAGCGCATCGCACCCGCTACAACAACGAAAACCACTGGAGATCGGCCATGGACGGCGACAAGCGGCGTTACGGCTTCTGGAACCCCACACCCACCCGCCATACGCCGCTGGAAGATGCGCAGGGCCTCTTCGCCAGCAGCATGATCGCCGCGCTCGGCCTTGCCCTGATGAGCAGCGCCGGGCTGGTGGCGAGCGGCACGGCCGGCGTCGCCTTCATCCTGCATTACCTGACGGGCGTCAGCTTCGGTCTCTATTATACCGTCGTGAACATCCCCTTCTATATCCTCGCTCTCAAGCGGCTCGGCTGGGCCTTCACGATCAAGACGGTCATCGCCGTCTCGCTCACCTCGCTCATCACCGAGTTCCAGCCGCATTTCGTGCGCATCGAGAGCATCGACCCGATGTGGACGGCGGTGCTGGCGGGCATTCTGCTCGGCTTCGGCCTGCTCGGCCTCTACCGCCACCGCGCAAGCCTCGGCGGCGTCGGTGTGCTGGCGGTCTACCTGCAGGAGCGTTTCGGCATCCGCGCTGGCCTCGTGCAACTCGCCTTCGACCTCTTCGTGCTGGCGGCGGCCTTCTTCGTCGCAGCGCCCTTCATCGTGCTCTGCTCGGTGGTCGGCGCCGTGGTGCTCAACCTCTTCCTCACCATCAACCACCGCGCCGACCGCTATATCGCGATGTGAATTTTCGGCGGGCCGCTTCACATTCGGTCCGCCGTCACTAGCTTAGGCGCGTGAGCATCATCGATTCTGCCGCCGGCCTCTCCCTCCTGCCCAAATCCTTTGCCGACTGGTTCGCGGCCAAGGGCTGGCAGCCGCGCGCGCACCAGATGGAGCTTCTGGCGCGCGCTGCGGGCGGCGAGAGCCTGCTGCTCATCGCGCCCACCGGCGCGGGCAAGACGCTGGCCGGTTTCCTGCCGGCGCTGACGGACCTTGCACAACGCGGGAAAATCCCGCCCGGCTCCGCCTTCACCGGCATCCATACGCTCTATATCTCGCCGCTGAAGGCGCTTGCCGTCGATATCGAGCGCAACCTGATGAAGCCCGTGTCCGAAATGGGCCTGCCCATCACCGTCGAGACGCGCACCGGCGATACGCCACAGGCAAAGCGCCAGCGCCAGCGCCTCAACCCGCCCGATATCCTGCTGGCGACACCGGAACAGGTCGCTCTCCTCATCGCCAACGGCGAAGCACCGCGCTTTTTCAAGGACCTGAAATACGTCATCTTCGACGAACTGCATTCGCTCGTCACCTCCAAGCGCGGTCATCTGCTGTCGCTTGGCCTTGCGCGACTGCGCCGGCTTGCGCCGGGGCTGCGCACCATCGGCCTTTCGGCCACCGTCGCCGAGCCGATGGACCTGCGCCGCTGGCTGGTGGAGCAGGGGACGGATACGGAGAACCATGCCGGCCTCGTTACCGCGCCGGGCGGGGCGAAGCCGATCATCACCATCCTGAAGAGCGAGGAGCGGGTGCCGTGGTCCGGGCATTCGGCGAAATATGCGATGCCGGAGGTCTATGCGGCGATCCGCGACCACAGGACGTCGCTGCTCTTCGTCAACACGCGCAGCCAGGCGGAAATCCTCTTCCAGGAACTCTGGAACATCAACGAGGACACGCTGCCGATCGCGCTGCATCACGGCTCGCTCGATGTCGGCCAGCGGCGCAAGGTGGAGCAGGCCATGGCGGAAAACCGTCTGCGCGCCGTCGTCGCCACGTCCACGCTCGATCTCGGCATCGACTGGGGCGATGTCGATCTCGTCATCCATGTCGGCGCGCCGAAGGGGGCTTCGCGGCTCGCTCAGCGCATCGGCCGCGCCAATCACCGTATGGATGAGCCGAGCCGCGCCATCCTCGTGCCGGCCAACCGCTTCGAGGTGATGGAATGTCAGGCGGCGCTCGACGCCAATTATCTCGGCGCACAGGATACGCCGCCGGTGGGGGAGGGCGCGCTGGACGTGCTCGCCCAGCACGTGCTCGGCATGGCCTGCGCCGCGCCCTTCGACGAGGATGTGCTCTTTGCCGAAGTCACCTCCGCCTCGCCCTATGCCGGGCTTTCGCGGGAAAAATTCGGGCGCATCGTGCAATTCGTCGCCACGGGCGGCTATGCGCTGAAGACCTATGAGCGCTACGCGCGCATCCGCAAGACCGTCGACGGCCTGTGGCGCGTCTCCAACCCGCAGGTCGCGCAGCAATATCGCCTCAACCTCGGCACCATCGTCGAGATGCCGATGCTGAATGTGCGCATGGTCAAGCGCGGCGCGAAGGGGGCGGTCGGGCGCGGCGGGGCCTCGCTCGGCAAGGTGGAGGAATATTTCCTGGAAATGCTCTCGCCCGGCGACACCTTCCTCTTTTCCGGCAAGGTGCTGCGCTTCGAGGGCATCCGCGAGAACGAGTGCCTCGTCTCCCAGGCCTTTTCGCTTGATCCGAAAGTGCCGGCTTACGCAGGCGGCAAGTTTCCGCTCTCCACCTATCTCGCCGATCAGGTGCGCGGCATGCTGGACGATCCGCACCGCTGGGGCGCATTGCCCGAGCAGGTGCGCGACTGGCTTGCCCTGCAGCGCGACGTTTCCAGCCTGCCGAAGCGCGACGAACTGCTCATAGAGACCTTCCCGCGCGGGAGCCGGCACTACATGGTCGCCTATCCCTTCGAGGGGCGGCTGGCGCACCAGACGCTCGGCATGCTGCTGACACGGCGGCTGGAGCGCGCCGGGCGGCGGCCGCTCGGCTTCGTGGCGACGGATTATTCGCTGGCCGTCTGGGCGCTGGACGACCTCGGCTACAGCTTCGCCGTCGAGCGCCCCTCGCTCGAAAACCTCTTCGACGAGGACATGCTGGGTGACGATCTGGAGGCATGGCTGGACGAGAGCTTCATGCTGAAGCGCACCTTCCGCAATTGCGCCGTGATTGCCGGCCTTATCGAACAGCGCCATCCGGGCAAGGAAAAGACCGGGCGGCAGGTCACGGTCTCGGCCGACCTCATCTACGACGTGCTGCGCAGCCACGAGCCGGACCATATCCTGCTGGAAGCGACACGCAACGATGCGGCGGCGGGGCTTTTGGATATTCAGCGATTGGGCGATATGCTGGCTCGAATCAAGGGCCATATCACCCATCGCCGGCTCGACCGCATCTCGCCGCTCGCCGTGCCGATCATGCTGGAAATCGGCAAGGAGCCGGTGGCGGGCGAGGCGCAGGATTCGCTGCTGGCGGAAGCCGCCGAGGACCTGATCGTCGAGGCGATGGGCGAGGTGGCGATTTAAGGAACCGAAGGCGCATGCACAGACTGGCGCTGGCATCGATGGACATTCAGGATTTCGGCGCGGTATCGGCCCGCACCGTCGTCGCCGGCGTCGAGGCCGTGTGCGATCCGCTCGGCGCGCTCTATCTGCCGGAAGCGCGCCTGCTCGTCGTCTCGGATCTGCATCTGGAGAAAGGCGCGGCCTTCGCCCGCCGCGGCATGATGCTGCCGCCCTATGACACGCTGGCGACCCTGAAGGTGCTGGAGGCCGTCATCGCCCGGCATGATCCGGCCATCGTCGTCAGCCTCGGCGACAATTTCCACGACCGTATTGGCTCGGCCCATCTGCCTGACATTTTCCGCACAAAGATTACAGAACTGGCGCGTGGGCGCGAATGGATATGGATCAACGGCAACCACGATCCCGACGGCACCGTCGACCTGCCGGGGCAGTCGGCCGACGAACTCCACCATGCGGGCCTCGTCTTCCGCCACGAACCGTCGCTCCTTGCCCCTGCCGGCGAGATCGCCGGGCACCTGCATCCCGCCGCCACCGTCATCCGCCGGGAGAAGGCGGTGCGCCGGCCGTGTTTTGCGACCGATGGCAAGCGCCTGCTGATGCCGGCCTTCGGCATCATGACCGGCGGCCTCGACCTGCGCCACAAGGCGATGGCCGGCCTCTTCGACCGGCAAAGCCTCGTCGCCCACATGCTCGGCCGCGACCGCATCTATTCGGTGCGCTTCGCCAATCTGCGGGGCTGAGCCTCCGGTTGATGAACGGTGCAACTGCTTTTACGATGCAAGCAGTTTGGAGGCACCGATGAAAGACGCCCGCCGTTCCGGCTGCCCGATCAACCTGACGCTGGAAATCCTCGGAGACCGCTGGAGCCTGATCGTGCTGCGCGACATGATGTTCGGCAACCGCCGTCATTTCCGCGAGCTGCTGACGAAATCGGAGGAGGGCATCGCCTCGAACATCCTGGCCGACCGGCTTCGCCGGCTCGTCGAGGAGGGGCTGATCAGCAGGGCGGATGATCCGAGCCACAAGCAGAAGGCACTCTACAGCCTCACGGAAATGGGCATAGCGCTGGTTCCCGTCTTCGCCATGATGGGCGCCTGGGGGCGGCGCTTCCTGCCGGTGACGGAGACGCTTTCCATCCGCGCCGAACTGCTGGAGGAGGGGGGAGCGGAGATGTGGGCGGCGTTCATGGAGGAGCTGCGCGCCATCCATCTCGGCGCGCCGCGGCCTTCCCGCTCGGTTTTCGGAGAGCTGCAGGCGGCCTACGAGGCGACCGTCGCGAAACGGGCCGCAGCAATCGCTTGACGAAGGCGCGGCGGTTGATTTCCATCAACGCCGCAGGCGCAGCGACGTCTAGGGTATTTCAGCAAGGGTGCGGGCGGTTTCGCGATTCGAAGAAAAGCGAGAGCGCTCTATATCGATGAAAAAGGGAGGCTGAAGCATGTACAGGCATATCCTCGTTCCCACGGATGGATCGGATCTCTCCTCCGCCGCCCTCGACCACGCATTGCAGCTCGCCCGGACGCTGGGCGCGCGGGTAACGGCGCTCACGGTGGCCGAGCCGCTGCATTTCCTGCCCATCACGCCCGGCGCGACCATCAACCTGCGCGCGGAATACGAAGCGCATCTGAAGGAGAGCGGCGTGCGCATCCTCGGCGCGGTGGAGGCCAAGGCGGCGGCGGCCGGCGTGCCGGTGGAAACGCTGCAGGTGGCGGCGGGCGATGCCTGGCAGGCGATTATCGACACGGCGAAGGAACGTGGTTGCGATCTCATCGCCATGGCCTCGCACGGCCGGCGTGGCGTCAGCGCCTTCCTGATGGGCAGCGTCACGACCAAGGTGCTCGGCCATGCGAACGTGCCGGTGCTGGTCTACCGATCCTGACGGTCAGTCCTTGCGGAAGACCACGCTTGCCAGCCATCCGGTGAGCAGGGCGAGCAGCACCGAAAGCCCGCCATAGGCGAGCGCATTGTTATGCGCGGCGCTTGAGATCATCTGTTCGAGGCCGGTCTTCATCACGCGCAGCGGCAGGGCTTTTTCAGCGATGAAGACGCCATCGCGGAAAAGATGGGCGCGCACGACATGGGTGCCGTTCGGCACGTTCGCCGGCAGGCGGACCGTCGCCTTGAACAGGCTCGCGCTGATGAACTGCACGCCGCCCGGATCGCGCTGGTAGAAGCCGCCGCTTTCCTTCAGTCGGCGGAACGCCTCGCGGAATTCGCCGATCGTGCTGCCGTCGCCGACATAGCCGATGGGCGAGAGGCGGATATGCTGGATGCCGACGCCGACGCCGTTGAGCATGGCCGGCTCGGCAATCGTCTCGAGGTCGCGCGTGCTCGACAGCGAATAGGACTCCGGCACAAGCTCGAAGGTCATCGAGCGGCGGTTGACCCAGATGCCGAAGACGCGTTCCTTGACGCGCACCGTGTTGTTGTCCTTCGGCCCTTCCAGCGCCACCACGATATCGTATTTGCCCTGGGCGAGAAGATCGGGGTCATAGCCCTCGATCGCGCCGAAGATCGTCAGGTCCGCGCCGCGGAAATCCGAGGAGATGGCGATCTCGTCGGTGGAGATGCCGATTTCGAGCCGTTCGGGAAAATCGACGGGCCGGTCTTCCAGCACCTGCGCGCCGGCGGGGAGGGCGAGGCCGAAGGCGAGCAGCAGGGCGGCGGCGATCCTTCTCATCGATAGACCCCCTCGCTGACGATGGAATAGATATCGTCGGGCGCGATGACAAGATCGACGGCGAGGCGGGCGCCGACGGCAAGGACGAGGAGCGCGAGCAGCGCGCGCAACTGCTCGCCGCGGAGCTTCTGGCCGACGCGCACGCCGTATTGCGCGCCGATCACGCCCGCGACCATGAGGATGAAGGCGAGCACGATGTCGACGGAATAGTTGGTCGTTGCCTGCACGATGGTCGTGTAGGCGGTGACGAAGATGATCTGGAACAGCGAGGTGCCGACGACCACGTTCGTCGGGATGCGCAAGAGATAGATCATTGCCGGCACCATGATGAAGCCGCCGCCGACACCCATGACCGAGGTGAGGATGCCGATGCCGAAGCCGAGGCCGACCACCGGAATGACCGAGAGATAGATCTTCGACTTCTTGAAGCGCATCTTCAGCGGCAGGCGGTGTATCCAGCTATGCTGGCCGGGGCGGCGCAGGGAGACGGGCTGGTTCTTGGCCGAGCGTCGCATGGCGCGGATGCTCTCCAGCATCATCAGCGTGCCGACGGTGCCGAGCAGCACGACATAGAGCAGCGAGATGACGAGGTCGAGCTGGCCGACGCTGCGCAGCATCGCGAAGATCCATATGCCGACCGTGGCGCCCGCAAGACCGCCGACGAGCAGCACCGTGCCGAGCTTGACGTCCAGCGTGCCGCGCCGGAAATGCGAGAGCGCGCCGGAAACCGAGGAGGCGACGACCTGGTTCGCACCCGTTGCGACCGCGACGACCGGGGGAATGTTGTAGAAGATGAGGAGCGGCGTGATGAGGAAGCCGCCGCCGACACCGAACATGCCGGAAAGGAAGCCGACGGCCGCGCCCATGCCGAGAATGATGAAGATATTCACCGAAAGCTCTGCGATGGGCAGATAGACAGTCACAACGATACCCCGATCGGCAATTCCTCCGCCGCTGCGGAGACTTCAGCACTTAGGCAGCCGCGTTCACCCCTCTTGCCCGCCGCGGCTCCTCTTCGGCAGGCAGAAAATAAAGGAGGCGTCCCGCCGCGGGAGGAAGCCCCCTCCACCGGCCGGTCGCGCCCTGCTTTCCGCAAGGATCGGTCATGGGGCGCGGCCACAGGCGCGCGCCCTGGCGCCCTCACGGATGATGACGTTTGTCGTCGGCGTTATCATCTTGGAGGGACATGAATTTTCTATTGCATACTTCCCAAATCGGGGCCGATTTAAGGATGAGATCATGCAAGGGATCAAAATGCCCCGGCGCCTGTCGCACATCGTGATCGGCGTGCGGCGTCGTGGTGAGCGTCATGCCCTCGGGGTCTGCACAAGTCAACCGGAGAAGCCGCGTCAGTGGCCCCTCCGGTATCTGCCGGTCAGCCCGGCTGCTTGTTGCGCTTCAGGAGTTCGGTGACGAGCGCGTCGTCGATCTCGCCGGTCTCCTTCTGGCCCACCGATTTCTGGAAGGCCTTGATGGCGGTGACGGTCTTCTTGCCCATCTCGCCGTCCGGCGTGCCGGCGTTGAAGCCGTTGTTGTTGAGGATGGCCTGGATGTTGCGGATGGCCTTCTTCATGTCGACGCTGGCGGTCTTCGTCGCGTTGCCGACCCATTCGTCGGGCAGGTCCGCCGAATTGGCCTTCTCGTCGAGCGGCTGCGGCTTCCAGAGCTCCATCTTCGCCTTGGCGCTTGCGAGCTGCTCTGGCTTCATGGCGTTGGCCACCTCGTCGCGCTTCTGCGCGGCATCCTGGTCGCCGTCGCGGGCGGCGATGGCGAACCACTTGTAGGATTCCTCGATGTCCGGCTTCACGCCGTTGCCGCGCGCATAGAGAATGGCGAGGTTGAACTGGCTGTCGCGAACGCCGAGTTCCGAGGCCTTCTGGAACCACTTTGCCGCCGCGTCGAAATCCGGGCCCTCCGAGCCGAGGCCGGTCGCCAGCAGGACCGCGAGATTGTGCATGGCGCTGGCATTGCCCTTGGCGGCGGCGGTTTCATAGAGCTTGCGGGCGCGGTCGATGTCGGGCGCGACGCCCTGGCCCTTCTCGTAGAGATTGGCGAGGCGGTATTCGGCCGGCGCAAAACCGCGGGCGGCGGCAAGCTCGTACCAGCGGGCGGCTTCCTTGAGGTCGGCGGCAACGCCGCGGCCTTCGGTGTAGCGCGCACCGATCTCGAACAGCGCCAGCGGATCGCCCTCGCCGGCCGCCTTGGCAAGCGAGGCGGGGGTGATGGCATCCGGCACCACGATGGCTGCCGTCTGGACCTGATCGACCGGCGCGGTCGCGGCGGAAGCCTTGGCGTCCTTGCCGGCCAACGGCTCGGCGGCGTCCGGCGTCGTCACCGGCTCGAAGCCCGCGGTGGCGTTGCCGTCCGTGAGGGCAGGGGTCGCAAGCATATCCGCGCCGCCGGCGGAGGTCTGCCGGGGCGTCTCTATGGCCGCGCCCTTGTCGGTTCCTGCAAGGCCGCGTTCCGCTCCGGCGGGCTTGGTGACGGCCTTCTTTTCGATGACCGGGGTTTCGGCCGTCTTCGCCGTCGCCGTTCCGGCGGGCCTGGCGTCCGCACGGGTCTCGGCCGTCTGCTCGACGATGACAGGCGCGTCGTCGCCGCGGATCAGCGTGTTGACCAGCGGGTAGGACATGATGGCGAGCAGCACCGCCCCGACGGCGAGCAGGATCGGCCGGCGGTGGCGCGACAGCGCGGAAGCGGGCTTTTCGCCCCTGGCCGGCTTTTCGGATTTCTTCGCGGGGGCGACGCGGGAGATCGTGTCGGCTTCCTCGGCGGCGAGCTTGGCGGCGCGGCGGGCGGCGGCGATGAAATCGGCCTTCTCGCCTTCGCTGCCGGCGCGGTTGCCGGATGCCTGGCCGGCGCGCACGCGCTCCAGGATGCGGCGGACGTCCGGCACGCCGGAACCCGGCTCCAGAAGCTGGTTGGCCTCTTCCGGCGCCAGTTCGTCGGCGGCGTCGATGGACGGCGTCGGATCGATCTGCTGGCGCTCCGTCTTGACGGCGACGGCCTTGCCGGCCGGCTTGAAGCGGCGCTTCAGGCCGGCGAGGAGGCCGCCCTTCGGCTGTTCCTGCGTCTCGCCGGCGAAGGCGACGGACTCGTCCAGCGGCTCGGGCCGCGCGGGAACGTCGATATGCTCCACTTCGATCTCGGCGAAGCGGCTGTCTTCCTGCGGTTCCTCCGCCTCGGCCGTGTACGGGGCCGCGCCGAAACCGTCGTCCTCGAACGGGTAGTCGTTGCCGGCAAGGCTCGAAGCCGTGGCGGCGTCACGGCCGAAATCCATGGCCGGCATTTCTGCGCGGGGCATGGCGGCCTCGCGGCGGCCGAAGGTTTCGCGCGGGGCGTCGAGCTGTTCGAGGCGGCCGGCGATCTGCACCAGCGTGTCGTGCAGGGCGTCGAAGGTGCGCGCCGTGCGGTCCTCGCTGGAGCGGGTCAGTTCCTCCAGGGCGCGCAGGTCGCCAGCAAGGCCGGCAATCGCGGCCATGTCGGTGTTGGCGGCGGCCGCGGGGGCGGCATGGCGATAGGCTTCCATCACGGCTTCCGCCGCCTGGCGCGCGGCCTCGACGATATAGTCGTCGTTGGTCGCCATATAGTCCTCGATGGTCGCAAGACGGTTCTCGACATCCGGCGGCACCGCCGCGAAGGAGGAGGGGGCCGGCGCGCTGATCAGCGTGGACAGGTGGGCGATCTGTGCCTCCAGGCCGCGCAGCGCCTCGTGGTCGCCGGCCGGTGCGGTGCTGGTGGCGTCGAGCCGGTCGGCAATCGCCGAAAGGCGGCCTTCGAGATGCGAGAAACGCTCTTCCTGGAAGGGGCTTCCGACGGGCGTGTCGAGATTGTCGATGCGGCGGGCGAGCGCGTCGAGCCGGTCGGCCAGATCGTTGTTGACGCTGCCCTGGTCGAGCGCGTCGATCTTGCGGGAAATGTCGGAGAGGTAATAGGCAAGCTCGTCGCCGCCGAGAAGGGCGGTGGGCGCGGCCTGCTGGCCCTGTTCCAGCATCTGCGAAAGCTGCTCGATGCGCTCTTCGAGGCGCAGCGTCGCGCGTTCGTTCGAAAGATCCTCGATCCGGCTCGCCAGCGCCTCGATGCGCATGCCGAGGCCGTGGTCCTCCGGTGCGGGGCGATGCGCCATGATGTCGAGCTGGTCGGCAAGGTCGGCGATGCGGCCTTCGAGGCGCTGCATCATGGCGTGGTCGGCGGACGGCGACTGCTGCATGCGGCCGGCGGCGGCAATCGCCCGGCTGATCTCGTCGAGGCGCGTGTCGAGGCCGGCGAACTGCGAGGCGACGGCGGTCACGAAGCGGCCGCTGTCCGGCTCGTGCTGCCGGCCGAGCATGTCGACGGCGTGGACGACGGATTCGATCTTGTCTTCCAGCGCGCGGATCGCGGGCGTCGCGCTCATCGTGTTGATCTGGGCCTTCAGCTCGTCGAGCCGGTAGGCGAGCGCCACCAGTTCGTCGTCGCGCGACTGGTCGAAGACGGAAAGCTTCTGCTCGACGCCGCTCCAGCGGTCCTCCATGCGACGCACGGAATCCTCGCGGGCAAGGCCGTCCAGCACGGAGCGCAGCTCGTCGAATTCGACGCGCAGGCCGTCCGTCTGGCCAGAAGCCTGCCCAGCCTGGCGGCCGAGCTGGCTGATGCCGGTGGAAAGGCGCGCCAGTTCCGCGCGCACGTCGTCATTGCCGCCACGGCCCTCGGCCATCTGGCGGATGCCGCGGATTTCCGAGCGCAGCGACTGCATCTCGCGCTCCAGCCCGTCGGCGATATCGCGCTTGAGGTCCTGCCGCAGGGAGACGAGCGCCTTGGCGATATCCTCGACCGAGCCTTCCGCGCGGGCGGGCGCGTGGCCATAGGCGGTGTGCGCCTGCTGGGCGGCGGCATGGTGATCGGTGGAAGGGGCGCGGCGTTCGCTACGCTGGCCGATGCGCTCGCGGTCGCCCTCGATGGCGCGCTGGCGCTGCATGATCTCGGAAATGGGGTCCTCTCGCCGCGGAACGTTGCGCGGCGGCTGCTCGTAGCGGGCCTGTTCGGCGCGACCCTGCTCGGCACGGGGGGCAAAACGCTCCTCGCTGCGTCCGCGTGCATCCCGGCCGTTCGCCATCAGGCCCTCGATGCGCGCTTCCAGCCCCTCGATGGTGCGGTTGAGCGCGTCGAGCGAAGACCGTTCGCCATGACGTTGCGGGTTTCGCGATCCGTTCATCTTCGCCTCGCTTTGGCGGCCGTCGGCCTGCCGGGAGATACCCTTGGAAGCGCTGCCCGCCCGGCGGCGCTCTTTCTGCGTTTTGGCGGAAATCCGTGTCGTCCTGCTTCTGCCCGGACCGTTCGTCCGGGCCTGACAGGGGAAGCCGAAATGATTCCCGATCCCACGCCCTCAAGCGCACAATTCCCGAAACGTGGTAAACAAGGGGTTAACTCGCCCGTAAATTTTTTAACGATTTGCTCATAGACTGCGCCGGAGCGGGGAAGATGGGCGATTGCGGGACAGCGTGAGGCCCATTGCCGGGTGGCTTCCGCCGGGCAGGCCACGCCCGCTGAGCGAAAAATTCGTCGCCGCTTGCGTTTTGACGTTTACGCAAACGTCAAAGTTTTATACACTCCCTCCCCAAGGACCGGACGTTTGTCCGTGGCATAGGTGAGGAACGCGAGAAATGCCGATCTACAAGGCCCCCGTGAATGACACGCTTTTCATCCTGAACGACGTCCTGTCGCTGGAGCGCTACAACAACCTGCCCGGCTTCGCCGACGCGACGGGCGACATGCTGGAAGCGATTGCCGGCGAGGCGGCCAAGCTTGCCGAGGAAGTGCTGTTCCCCGTCAACCTCTCCGGCGACCAGGAGGGCTGCAAGCGTAACGACGACGCCACGGTGGTAACGCCGAAGGGCTACAAGCAGGCCTTCGACCTCTATCGCCAGGGCGGCTGGATGGGGCTTGCCGTGCCGGAGGAATTCGGCGGCCAGGGTCTTCCCTATGTGCTGCACACCGCCGTCGGCGAATACATGTCCTCGGCCAACATGGCGCTCACCATGTATCCGGGCCTGACGCAGGGCGCGATCGCCGCGATCCTCGTCCACGGCTCCGACGAGCAGAAGGCCGCCTACCTGCCGAAGATGGTGGAAGGCACCTGGACCGGCACGATGAACCTGACGGAGCCCCATTGCGGCACCGACCTCGGTCTCCTGCGCTCCAAGGCCGTGCCGCAGGCCGACGGCTCCTACAAGATTTCCGGCCAGAAGATCTTCATCTCCGCCGGCGAGCACGACATGTCGGAGAACATCGTCCACCTCGTTCTCGCCCGCATCGAGGGCGCGCCGGAAGGCGTCAAGGGCATCTCGCTCTTCATCGTTCCGAAATACGTCCTCAAGGACGACGGCACGCCGGGGACACGCAACACGGTTTCCTGCGGCGCCATCGAGCACAAGATGGGCATCCACGGCAACTCGACCTGCGTCATGAATTATGACGAAGCCAAGGGCTTCCTCATCGGCACCGAGAACAAGGGCCTCAACGCCATGTTCGTGATGATGAACGAAGCGCGCCTCGGCGTCGGCCTGCAGGGCCTGTCGATTGCCGAAGTCGCCTACCAGAACGCCGCCAACTATGCCCGCGAGCGCCTGCAGGGCCGCTCGCTCTCGGGCGTCAAGAACCCGGACGGCAAGGCCGATCCGCTGATCGTGCATCCCGATATCCGCCGTGCGCTGATGACCATCAAGGCCTGGACGGAGGGCGGCCGCGCCTTCACGCTCTGGACGGCGCTGAAATCCGATATCGCGCATCGTTCGGCCGACGAGAAGGAACGCCAGTCCGCCGACGATATCCTCGGTCTGATGACGCCGATCCTCAAGGGCGTGCTGACGGACAAGGGCTTCGACCATGCCGTCATGGCCCAGCAGGTCTTCGGCGGCCACGGCTATATCGAAGAGCACGGCATGAGCCAGTATGTGCGTGACGCGCGCATCGCCATGATCTACGAGGGCGCCAACGGCATCCAGGCGCTCGACCTCGTCGGCCGCAAGCTCGGCATGAATGGCGGTCGCGCCGTCATGGCCCTCTTCAAGGAAATCGGCGATTTCTGCGAAGAGAACCGCAATGACGAGAAGCTCGCCACCTTCACCAAGGCCCTCAAGAAGGGCCTGAACGACCTGCAGGCCGGAACCATGTGGTTCATGCAGAACGCCATGGCCAAGCCCGACAATGCCGGCGCCGGCTCGACCGACTACATGCACCTCTTCGGCCTCGTCGTCATCGGCTATATGTGGGCGAAGATCGCCAAGGCCGCCGAGGAAGGCCTTGCGAACGGCGCGGGCGAGCGCGAAGACTTCCTGAAGAACAAGCTGATCACGGCGAAGTTCTTCATGGAACGCCTGATGCCGGAAACGGGCCTGCGCAAGACCCGCATCGAGGCCGGCGCGGACACGACGATGGAACTCGCCGCCGAGGCGTTCTGACGCTTTCCACCCCTCTCCCCGAATGCGGGGCGAGGGGCTACAGTCGCAAGCCGCGAGCCATGAATTCTAGGGCGCGATGCGCCGCCAGGGAGAAGAGACCAATGACCGACGTCTTCATCTACGATCACGTGCGCACCCCGCGCGGGCGCGGCAAGAAGGACGGCTCGCTGCACGAAGTGCCGTCCGTCCGCCTCGCCGCCAAGGTGCTGGAAGCGGTGCGCGACCGCAACGGGCTGGACACCGACAAGGTCGACGACATCGTCATGGGCTGCGTCGATCCGGTCATGGATGCCGGCGCCGTCATCCCCAAGGCCGCCGCCTTCGAGGCCGGCTATTCGACCCGCGCGCCGGGCGTGCAGCTTTCCCGCTTCTGCGCCTCCGGCCTCGACGCCGTGAACCTCGGCGCGGCGAAGATCGCCCAGGGCGCGGACGACATCGTCATCGCCGGCGGCGTCGAGAGCATGTCCCGCGTCGGCCTCGGCATGTCGGGCGGCGCCTGGTTCATGGACCCCTCGGTCAACTTCCCGGCTTATTTCATGCCGCAGGGCGTTTCGGCCGACCTGATCGCCACCAAATACGGTTTTTCCCGCGACGACGTCGACGCCTATGCCGTCGAGAGCCAGAAGCGTGCCGCCCATGCCTGGCAGAACGGCTACTTCAAGAATTCCGTCGTGCCGGTGAAGGATATCAACGGCCTGACGATCCTCGCCCATGACGAGCACATGCGCCCGGGCACCGACATGCAGGCGCTCGCCCAGCTCCAGCCCTCCTTCCAGATGCCCGGCGAGATGGGCGGCTTCGAAGCCGTCGCCATCCAGGCGCATCCGGAAATCGAAGGCATCAACTACGTGCACCATGCCGGCAATTCCTCGGGCATCGTCGATGGCGCAGCCGCCGTGCTGCTCGGTTCCAAGGAAGGCGGCAACATTCTCGGCAAGAAGCCGCGCGGCCGCATCAAGGCCTTCGCCAATATCGGCTCCGACCCGGCGCTGATGCTGACCGGCCCGGTCGACGTCACGGAAAAGCTGCTCGCCCGCACCGGCATGAAGCTCTCCGATATCGACCTCTTCGAGCTGAACGAAGCCTTCGCCGCCGTGGTGCTGCGCCACATGCAGGCCTTCGACATTCCGCACGACAAGATGAACGTCAACGGCGGCGCCATCGCCATGGGCCATCCGCTCGGCGCGACCGGCGCGATGATCCTCGGCACGGTGCTCGACGAGCTGGAACGCCGCGATCTCAACGTCGCCCTCGTCACGCTCTGCATCGGCGCGGGCATGGGCACGGCGACGATCGTCGAACGGGTTTGAGATGGGCGACGGGAGGCCGGACAGGGATCTCTACGAGCGTGAGCGACCTGGGGTGCAGCAAGAGCTGGCTCACCACTATCGCGACAAGGACATGAAGGACGACTACCTGGCCTCTACCAAGGTCAAGACCAAGGAGGAGGCCCGCGCATCGCGCGTCCAGCTCCGCGGCGATTTGCTCTTCTTCGTTCTGCTCATCGGCATATCCGGCCTCGCAATCGCCTACCTCTGGTAGGAACACTTTCTGGGAAGAGGAACCCATCGTGACCGACAAGAACTTCATCACCGAAAGGGTCTGACCATGACGAGCCCGACGACACGCCGCAGCTTCCTCACCCTCATCGGGGCAGGCCTCATCGCCTCCTCCGCCGAGGCGGGCGATAGCTTCGTGCTGTCGGGCACCGTCACCAATGTGACGAGCGGTCCCGTTCCGGTCGGCCGGCTGACGATCCGGCTGGAGGAGCAGGGCATCATGGATGCGCCGGCAAGGCTCATCGCCAGGACCACCGCCATCAGCAAGGGCGACCGGCATTCCATCCGCTTTTCGATGCGGGTGAAGCGCTCGGCGCTTAGCAGGGCGGTCGATCCGGGCTTCACCGTCCGGCTCGAACGGCACGGCCGTCTCATCGCCACCAACACGACGAAACAGGGATATAGCGGCCGGGGCAAAGCCTCGCTGCAGATCGAACCCATTCTCTACTGAGCCCATTCTCTACTGAGGGGGAGAAACCATGAGCGCATACAAGAACTTTTCCATCGAGACCGACGCCGACGGCATTGCGCTGGTCACCTGGGACATGCCTGAAAAGTCGATGAACGTCTTCACCGTCGAGGTGATGGACGAACTCGACGCGATCATCGACCAGATCGTCGCCGACGCCGCCGTCAAGGGCGTGGTCATCACGTCCGGTAAGTCCTCCTTCTCGGGCGGCGCGGACCTCTCGATGATCAAGGCGAGCTTCGATCTCCTGAAGGACGCCGAGGCGACCGATCCGGCGACCGCCGTGCAGAAGCTGTTCGACGCCACGGGCCGCATGACTTGGCTGTTCCGGAAGCTCGAAACCTGCGGCAAGCCGTGGGTCTCGGCCATCAACGGCACCTGCATGGGCGGCGCTTTCGAAATGTCGCTGGCCTGCCATGGCCGCGTCGCTTCCAACGCCAAGTCGGTCAAGATCGCGCTGCCTGAAGTCAAGGTCGGCATCTTCCCCGGCGCCGGCGGCACCCAGCGCGTGCCGCGCCTTGCCAACGCGCAGGACGCCCTGCAGATGATGACGACGGGCTCCTCGCTGACGGGCGCGCGCGCCAAGGCGATGAACCTCGTGCATCAGGTCGTCGAGCCCGACCAGCTCATCCCCGCCGCAAAGCAGATGATCAAGGACGGCCTCAAGCCCGTACAGCCCTGGGACGAGAAGGGCTTCAAGGCTCCCGGCGGCGGCATCTGGACGCCGGCTTCCGCCCAGCTCTGGCCGGCCGCTCCTGCGATCCTGCGCCGCGAGACCGCGGGCAACTATCCGGGCGCGCTTGCCATTCTGAAGTGCGTCTATGAAGGCCTGCAGGTTCCCTTCGAAACGGGCCTGAAGATCGAGCAGCGCTACTTCACCTACATCCTCCAGACGACCGAAGCCTTCTCGATGATCCGGTCGCTGTTCATCTCCATGCAGGAACTCGGCAAGGGCGCGCGCCGCCCGGCCGGCGTGCCGAAGGCGGAGTTCAAGAAGGTCGCCGTCGTTGGCGCCGGCTTCATGGGTGCTTCCATCGCCTATGTCACCGCTGCCGCCGGCATTCCGGTCGTGCTGATCGACCGCGACCAGGAGGCTGCCGACAAGGGCAAGGCGCATTCCGAAGGCCTCGTCACCGGCGCCATCGGCAAGGGCCGCATGTCGAAGGAAGACGGCGAGAAGCTGCTTTCCCTCATCACCCCGACGCCGGACTATGCGAACCTCGCCGATGCCGACCTCGTCATCGAGGCCGTCTTCGAGGACCGCAACGTCAAGAAGGAAGTCACCGAAAAGATCGAGGCCGTGCTGCGCGAAGACGCTATCTTCGCCTCCAACACCTCGACCCTGCCGATCACCGGCCTTGCCAAGAATTCCAAGCGCCCGAACCAGTTCATCGGCATCCACTTCTTCTCGCCGGTCGACAAGATGATGCTGGTGGAAGTGATCCTCGGTAAGGAGACGGGCGACAAGGCGCTCGCCACCGCGCTCGATTACGTTGCGGCCATCAAGAAGACGCCGATCGTCGTCAACGACACGCGCGGCTTCTACGTCAACCGCTGCGTCTTCCGTTACATGGCCGAAGCCTATGACATGCTGATCGAAGGCGTGCCGGCGGCGATGATCGAGAATGCCGCCAAGATGGCCGGCATGCCGGTCGGCCCGCTGTCGCTGAACGATGAAGTCGCCGTCGATCTGTCCTACAAGATCTTCAAGGCCTCCATCGCCGATCTCGGCGCCGAATCCGTCGATCCGCGCCACATGGAGCTGGTCACGAAGCTGGTGGAAGGCGAAGGCCGTCTCGGCCGCAAGGCCGGCAAGGGCTTCTACGACTATCCGCCGAAGCCGGCGAAGAAGAAGCTGTGGCCGGGCCTGAAGGACCTCTATCCGCAGCAGAAGCCCGACGACGTCGATATCAAGGTGATCAAGGAGCGCCTGCTCGTCACCATCGCGCTGGAAGCGGCCCGCACCATGGAAGAGGGCATCGTTACCGATCCGCGCGAGGCCGATGTCGGCTCCATCCTCGGCTTCGGTTTTGCGCCCTATACCGGCGGCACGCTCTCCTACATCGACGGCATGGGCGTGAAGAATTTCGTCGCGCTCTGCGAGAAGCTCGCCGCCAGCTACGGCAGCCACTTCCAGCCGACGCTGCTGCTGAAGGACATGGCCGCCAAGGGCGAAACCTTCTACGGCCGCTTCGCGCCGGACGCCAAGAAGGCGGCCTGAGCCGCCCCCCCAACGCCCCGGTTCAGGCCCGCCGCCTGAGCCGGGGCGTTTTTCTTAAGAAGCCTCTCCTTCCGCTATCTTTGCCCTTCGCCCCATTTCCGCCCTTCCCGCGCGCTTCTTGCCGCGGGGGCGGGGACGGCTTATCTGGGAGGGCATGAACTTTTGGAGAATCAGCCCATGTCGAACGGCGTGAACGGCTTCCTCGGCGACACACCGCTGCGCGTGCTCATCAAGCTCCTGATCCTGTCGGTGGCTGTGGGCTTCCTGATGTCGATCTTCGGACTTTACCCGGATGACATCCTCTTCGCCGTGCGCGATTTCGTCATCGACCTGTGGAACAAGGGCTTCAAGACGCTGGGCAAGCTTGGCGACTATCTGCTGCTCGGCGCGGTCATCGTCGTTCCGGTCTTTGTCCTCATCCGTCTCCTGAGCTACCGCCGCTGATGACCTCTTCCCGCCGCGCCTTTCTCACCGCCTCCGCGGCGGCCCTCGCCGCGCTTGCCGCCGGCTGCTCCACCACGCGCCCGCCGGCCCCTTCGGCAGGAACCGGCAGCGACCAGACGGCCGCTTCGCTTGGCCTCGTCAACAAGCTGAGGGCCGGGCGCGGGCTGCCGGCGCTCTCGATCGACCCGGCCGCGCAACACGCGGCGATGGATCAGGCAAGCCGCATGGCGGCGGCCGGCAAGATGGAGCACAATATCGGCCTCGGCGCGAATTTCGGCAAACGCATGAAGGGCATGGATGTCGTCCTGCCGGCGGCGGAGAATATCGCGGCCGGACAGGACAGCGCGGCGGAAGCCTTCGACGCCTGGTATCGTTCGCCCAAGCACCTCGCCAACATGCTGGGCAACTATCGCGGTCTCGGCGTTGCGGTCGTCTCCAACCCGGCCTCGGGCGGCCGGCGTTACTGGGCGATGGTGCTTTCGGGCTGATGGAGACGGATATGGGGCGAAGCCGGCAGATCGTCAGGATTGCGGAGCTGGAGATCGACCCCGCCCAATTGGACAGCTACAGGTCTCTGCTGGCCGAGGAGATCGAAGCTTCCGTCCGTCTCGAACCCGGCGTCCTCATGCTGCATGCTGTTTCTCTCGACGAAGCGCCGGAAAAAATCCGGCTGCTCGAACTGTATGCCGACGAGGCGGCCTATCAGGCGCATCTCGCCACGCCGCATTTTCAGAAGTACAAGACGCTGACGGCCTCCATGGTTCGCTCGCTTCGCCTTCTCCCGGTGACGCCGATCCTGCTGGCAGCGAAGTAGGAACGGCATATGAGCGCAGCGGCGATACCTGAAAACGATGGATCCGGCGCCTTCGAGGTGACGCACCGGCTGGTGCTGTCCATCGCCATCCCCATGACGCTCGGCTTCCTGACGACGCCGCTGCTGGGCCTGACCGACACGGCGGTGGCCGGGCGGCTCGGCTCGGCCAATGCGCTGGCCGGGCTTGCCGTGGGCGCGGTGCTCTTCGATCTGCTGCTCGGCAGTTTCAATTTCCTGCGCGCCTCCACCACCGGCCTCGTGGCACAGGCTTACGGGCGCGGCGACCGGAGCGAGGAGCAGGCGGTCTACTGGCGCTCGCTCACGATCGCGCTTTGCGTGGGACTGGTGATTTCGCTGCTCTCGCCGCTGCTACTTTCCGCCGGGCTTTTCCTGATGGCCCCGTCGCCGGAGGTGGCGGAGGTCACCTCGACCTATTTCACGATCCGCGTGCTGTCCGCCCCCATGGCGCTCGCCAACTACACCCTGCTCGGCTTCGTGCTCGGGCGGGGACAGGGCATGACGGGGCTGCTGCTGCCGGCCATCATCAACGGCATCAACATCGCGCTGTCGATCGGTCTCGGCCTCGGGCTGGGCTGGGGCGTCGCCGGCATCGCCTGGGGCACCTTCGCCGGCGAGACGGTCGGCACGCTGGCCGGCCTCCTCATCGTCGTCTCGCGCTTCGAGCGCGCCCACCGGCCGGCGCGCGCGGAAATCTTCGCGCGCGAACGCATGCGGGCGCTGTTCTCGCTGAACCGCGACATCATGATCCGCACCTTCGTGCTGATCGGTTCCTTCGCCATCATGACGCGCATCGGCTCCTCGATGGGGCCGCTGGTGCTGGCGGCCAATGCGGTGCTGATGAACATCTTCCTCGTCGCCGGCTATTATCTCGACGGCCTCGCCAACGCCGCCGAACAGCTCGTCGGCCGGGCCCTGGGCGCCAATTTCCGCCCAGCCTTCGACCGAGCGGTGAAGCTGACCGTGATCTGGTCCTTCGGCCTCGGTGCGGCAACGACGATGCTCCTGCTCCTTTTCGGAACGGATGTGATCGCCCTGCTGACGACGACGGAGAGCGTGCGGGTCGAGGCGGCGAAATACCTGCCCTGGGCGGCGCTGACGGCGATCAGCGGGGCGCTCGCCTTCCAGATGGACGGCGTGTTCATCGGCGCGACCTGGTCTTCGGCCATGCGCAACATGATGATGGCGGCCTTCGTGGGCTATATCGCGGCACTTGCCCTCTTCGTGCCGCTCCTCGGCAATCACGGGCTTTGGCTCTCGCTGAATCTGTTCCTGGCGTTCCGGGGGATATTCTTCGCGCTGCGCCTGCCGGCGCTGGCGGGCCGGCAGTTTTCCGGGGCGGGCCGGAGCTGATCTCCGGCCCTTCGCGGCCGATGCAAGTCAGGCCGGCTGGGCGCGACGCAGAGGCCTGAGACCGAGAAGATCGAGTGGGCCTGTCTCCGGCCGCTCCGGCCTTTCACCATCCTCCGCGTCGATTTCGGCCCTCGCGCGCAGCCAGTGCGAATATTCGCGGCCTTCCGGACGGCCTTCCTCTTCCCAGATTTCGTGGGCCCTTTTGCGGATTTTCTCGTTGCGATCGTCCATCGTATCGTCCCTTCCTGGCCTTTTCGGCCGTTCGGGCGGGATCGGTGCAGGCTACCGTCGATGCGAATCGGCTTCTGCCGAGCACTCCACCCGCAAGGGGGTAACCCTGGCGGGCGCGTTTGGTTCCCGTGTGGCGCTCAGAGGGTCCGGTCCGCCCAATGGGCGGTGCGGGTGCCGCGCAGCGCGGAAATCGAGGGGATCTGCTCGCGATCGCAAAGCCGCGAGAGGCCGTTGACGATCTCGCCCGGCAGCGTCGGGCCGGCATAGACCATGCAGGAATAGAGCTGCACGAGGTTGGCCCCGGCGCGGATTTTCTCCGCCGCCGTCTCCGCCGAGGAAACGCCGCCGACGCCGATGATCGGCAGGTCGTCGCCGACGCGCCGGCGCATCTTGGCAAGCACGGCGGTCGATTTTTCGAAGAGCGGCTTGCCGGAGAGGCCGCCCGCTTCACCAGCATGGCGGGTGTCGCGCAGGCCCTCGCGCGAAAGCGTCGTGTTGGAGACGATGAGGCCGTCGAGCGGATGTGCGAGGGCCACTTCGGCGATATCGTCGAGGCCCTCTTCGGTGAGATCGGGCGCGATCTTCAGGAAGACGGGCACCGGCCGGCCGCTGCGGGCCTGTTCCTCGGTGCGGGCGGCGAGCACGGCGGTGAGCAGCGCGTGCAGGCTTTCCTTGGCCTGCAGGTCGCGCAGGCCCGGCGTGTTGGGCGAGGAGATATTGGCGGTGAAGTAGCGCGCGACATCGTAGAAGGTGCGGATGCCCGCCACATAGTCGGCGATGCGATCCTCACTGTCCTTGTTGGCGCCGATATTGACGCCGATCAGCGCATCGCGCCGGCAGGCCCTCAGGCGCTCCAGCGCAGCCGCATGGCCGGCATTGTTGAAGCCGAGGCGGTTGATGACGGCATCGTCTTCCGTCAGGCGGAAGATGCGCGGCTTGGGATTGCCGTCCTGCGGGCGCGGGGTGACGGTGCCGATCTCCGTGAAGCCGAAGCCGAGGCGCAGCAGCGCTTCAGGCACCTCGGCATTCTTGTCGTAGCCGGCGGCCATGCCGAGCGGATTGGGAAAGGCGATGCCGGCGACCGTCTGGGCAAGGCGCGGATCGGCCTTGGCCGGGCAGGCGGGCACGACGCCGGCCTTCAGCGCGGCGATGGAAAGGCCGTGGGCGGTTTCCGGATCGAAGAGGAAGAGGCCCTTGCGGCCAAGGCTCGAAAGAAACGACATCAGAGGGACATCTCCGGAAACTGGTGGGCGCCGTCGACGCCGAGCGGCAGGGGCTTTTCCCAAAGCACGGCGGAAAGCGGCAGGTCGGCATAAAGATGCGGGAAGAGATCGCCGCCGCGCGAGGGCTCGAAGAGAAGCTTTTCGCCGAGCGCATCGCCGTCAACGGCGACGAGAAGAAGGTCGCTCTGGCCGGCGAAATGGCGGGCGGCGGTCTCCTTCGCCTGGGCCGCGGTGGAAAAATGGATGTAGCCGTCTGCAAGATCGATGGCCGCACCCTTGAAAATCCCGGCGTCCTTCGCATTTTGCCACAGACTTGCCGGAACGATCTTGTAGATTGTTTTGGCCATCTCGCCCGTTTCTCCATCGGCTGCCGCGTCTATCGGTAGCGCTTGCCGCAAAGAACGGCGAATGTCCACCGGCGACAGGCCCGGAAACCGGCTCTTGGAGGATTTTGCATGCGAATCTCTGTTCTGCCCCTGACCTTCGCCGCCGCGCTGCTCGCAGGTTCCGCCCATGCCGAGGGCGAGGGGCGCTACCGCATGGAGAAGACGGAGACCGGCTTCATCCGGCTCGACACCGCCTCGGGCGAGGTTTCGCTGTGCCGCGAGCAGGACGGGCAGATCGTCTGCCGCATGGCGGCGGACGAGCGCGCGGCCTTCGAGAAGGAGCTGGATCTTCTCACCAAGCGCGTCGAGGCGCTCGAAAAGGGCGGTGCAACCGGCCTGACGGACGCAAAACCCTCTCTACCGTCGGATGAAGAGATTGACCGGACGCTGAGCATCATGGAAAAGATGATGCAAAGGTTCATGGGCATCGTGAAGAACCTCGAGGACGGCGAGGAGGAAGCCGTCCCCGGGAAAACGGCGCCGCAGAAGACCTGACGGGCTTTCCTGCGCCGGCCGGGCCGTGCTGCGTCCGTCACGGGGTCTACTCTTGGGAGGGAGCGCATGGCATCGGCACTCACCATCATCATCGCGGATGATCACCCGCTCTTTCGCGGTGCGCTGAAACAGGCGCTGACCGGAATGGCGGGCAATCCCGATATCGTCGAGGCGGGCGATTTCGAGGCGGCGCGCAAGGCCGCCACGGATCATCCCAATGCCGATCTCCTGCTGCTCGACCTCGCCATGCCGGGTGTCAGCGGCCTTTCCGGCCTGATCTCGCTGCGTGCCGAATTCCAGAGCCTTCCCGTCGTCATCGTCTCGGCCAGCGACGACCCGGCCACCATCCGCCGCGCGCTCGACCTCGGCGCCTCCGGCTTCATCTCCAAATCTGCTTCCATCGAGGATATCCGCGAGGGCATCGGCTCGGTGCTGGAGGGCAATATCTATACGCCCGGCGGTTATGTGCGCGGGCCGGAGCAGGACAGCGAAGTGGCGGACCTCATCGCCCGGCTGCGCACGCTCACCCCGCAGCAATCGCGCGTGCTCGCCATGCTGGCCGAGGGCCTGCTGAACAAGCAGATCGCCTACGAACTCGGCGTCTCCGAGGCGACCATCAAGGCCCATGTCTCGGCGATCCTCCTCAAGCTCAATGTCGACAGCCGCACCCAGGCGGTCATCCAGCTCGGCAAGATCGGCGCGGCGCAGGCGGCGGCGTAAGCGCGCGTAGCCCGCGACGACAATCAGAACGGAACCCTATTCCGCCGCTTCCCGCTGCAACGCTGAAAACTGCGTCAGCCATGCCCGCATCGAGGCGGGGCGCACAGGCTTGTTCTGCACGAGGATATTGTCCCGCTCCGCCTCGGCGCGCACATCCGGTGTGCGGTCGGCGGTGACGAGGAGGGCGGGGACCTCGCGGCCGAGGGCGGCGCGGAGTTTGCCGATGGCGGAAATGCCGGTGCCGTCGTCGAGGTGGTAGTCGGCGATGACGGCGTCGATGGCGGGGGGATCGGCTAAGACCAGTGCCTCGACGGCGGCGACCGATTCCGCGAGCGTCACCGTGCAGCCCCAGCCGGATAGCAGCAGCCGCATGCCGTCGAGAATCTTCGGCTCGTTGTCGATGCAGAGCACCCGCAAGCCCTTCAGCGGCTCGTCGCTGGCCGGCACCACGGCGGGCTTGTCGGCGACGTGGCGGCTGGCGGCGATATCGACCGGCACGCGCACCTTGAAGCTGGTGCCGCGCCCCGGCGTCGATTGCAGCTCGACGGGATGGGAGAGAACGCGCGAGATGCGGTCGACGATGGAAAGGCCGAGCCCGAGGCCGGGCGCGGTGCGCGCGCCCTCGTCGAGCCGGGCGAATTCCTTGAAGACGGTACGGAATTTCGAGGCGGGGATGCCGATGCCGGAATCGAGCACCTCTATGGTCGCTTGCCCGCCCCGGCGGCGCACCCCCACCAGCACCCTGCCGGAATTCGTATATTTGATTGCGTTCGACACGAGGTTCTGCACGACGCGGCGCAGGAGGTTCGGGTCGGTGCGGATGGCGAGCGAGGAGGGGAGCACGGTGAATTTCAGGTTCTTCGCCCGTGCCATCGGCGCAAAATCGGTCTCGATGCGCTTCAGGAGGTCCTTCAGCGGCACGGTCTGCACGCGCGGCTTCATCGCGCCCGTATCGAGACGGGAGATATCCAGCACCGCGCCGAGGATGGCTTCCACCGATTCCAGCGAGGAATCGATATTGTGGATCATCTCGCGGTTCTCCGTTTCGCCCAGCCGCTCGACCAGTGAGGAGGAATAGAGCCGTGCGGCATTGAGCGGCTGGAGGATATCGTGGCCGGCGGCGGCGAAGAAGCGCGTCTTGCCGATATTGGCCTCTTCGGCGGCCGCGCGCGCCTCGGCAAGCTCGGTATTGACGCGGGTCAGTTCCACGGTGCGTTCGGCGACGCGCTGTTCCAGCGTCTCGTTCACCTGCTTGAGGGCGCGGTCGGAGGCGACTCGGTCGGTAATGTCCGTATAGGTGGAGACGAAGCCCTTTTCCGGCATGGCGTTGGTGCGGATTTCGACGATGCGCTCGCCGCCGGAAAGCACCAGCGCGAAAGGTTCGTCATAGGTCATGGTACGGGTGACGGCCGTGGCGCGATCCTCTTCCCGTATGTCGCCGCGCTCGACGAGGATATCCACGATATCGGCCAGTGGAAAACCGACCTGGCCGACATATTCCGGCAGGTCGAGAAGCTGGCGGAAGCGGCGGTTCCAGACGGTGAGGTTGCCCTCGCTGTCGAAGACGGCGATGCCCTGGTCCATCTGGCCGAGCGCGGTCTGCAGCATGTCCTGATTGTATTGCAGGGCTTCGCTGGCCTGGTCGAGCAGCCAGTCCGTATCCGTCGGCGTGTCGTCGATGCGCTGGAGCACGAGGGAAAGCACGAGGCGGGCGGAGGAGGAGCCGATGGCGCTGCCGAGGAGCTGTTCGGAGAAATGCACGATGGCGGCGTCGGCCGGTGCATTGTCCTCCAGCCAGCGGCCTGCCTGCCGCTCATAGGTGTGGAAGGAGCGCTGCATGCGCTCCTCGCCGAGATATTTGGCGATGGTGGACTTGAGGTCCTTGACGGTCACCTTGGTGCGCCGGCCGCGGAAGGCCCGCTCGAGGCGCGGCCGGGAACGGATGAAGGTGCCGGCCTGCAGGCGCTCCAGCGAGGTCGGGTTGCGGGTGAGCGAGCCGATCACATAGGCGCCGACATTGACCATCATGGCGATGAGCGTCGCGTTGACCAGCGGATCGGCCGTTTCGCCGGTGAAGATGGTGGAGCCGGGGAAGAGGAAGCCGAGCACGGTTTCGGCGACGAAGGCGTTGTCCGCCACGCCGATGCTCGGCAGGAAGAGCAGATAGGCCCAGACGACGAGGCCGGAAATCATGCCGGCCATCGCGCCGCGCGCATTGGCGCTGCGCCAGAAGAGGCCGCCGAGCAGGGCGGGCGCGACCTGCGCGGCCGCCGCGAAGGCGAGCAGGCCCATGGAGGCGAGGCCCGCATTGGCGGTCGCGGCGCGATAATAGGCATAGCCGAGCAGCAGCACGAAGAAGATCGCGAGCCGCCGGATGCGCAGCAGCATGCGCGACAGATCCTCCTGCTGCTCGACGCCGCCGATGAGGTTTCGCCTGAGCACGACCGGGATGACGATATCGTTCGACACCATGATGGACAGCGCTACCGAGGCGACGATGACCATGGCGGTGGCGGCCGAGAACCCACCGATGAAGGCGACGAGCGTGAGGACCGGCTGGTCGAGCGCGAAGGGCAGGGTCAGCACGTAGAGGTCGCCGTCGCCCTGGCCGTTGAAGGTCATCACGCCGCCGATGGCGACGGGCAGCACGAAAAGGTTGATGGCGATGAGATAGAGCGGGAAGAGGAAGCCCGCCGTGCGCAGCTCGCCGGCCGTGCGGTTCTCCACGACCGTGACGTGGAACTGGCGCGGCAGCATGACGATGGCGAAGGCGGAGAGCACGATGAGCAGGATCCAGCGCGCGACCGGCGTCTCGTAGCTCAGCGACTGCATGACGCGCTCGTTCTCCGCCGCGCGCCGCCAGAGATCGCCCGGACCGTCGAACATGAAGAAGACGACATAGAGGCCGACCGAGGCGATGGCGACCAGCTTGACCAGCGATTCCATCGAGATGGCGAGGATCAGGCCGTCCTGGTGCTCGGTCGCATCCGTGTGGCGCGTGCCGAAGACCGTGGCGAAACAGGCGAGGAACAGCGTCACGACCAGCGGCAGGTCGACGAGGCCGCCTGAGGCGGCGATGCCGAAGCCGGTGGTGTCCACCATGGCGGCGACGGAGCTGGAGACGGCTTTCAGTTGTAGCGCGATATAGGGAATATAGCCGATCAGCGAAATGAGCGCGACGACGGCGGCGATGCCCGGATTCTTGCCATAGCGGGCGGCGACGAAGTCGGCGATGGAGGTGAGGCGTTCGGATTTCGCCAGCGTCACGATGCGGCGGATGAGCGGCATGCCGAGCGTGAACATCAGGATCGGGCCGATATAGATGCCGATGAATTCCAGCCCGTGGGTGGTGGCAAGGCCGACGCCGCCGAAATAGGTCCAGGAGGTGCAGTAGATGGCAAGGCTCAGCGCGTAGACGAGCGGCCGGCCCTTCGACGTGTGGCCGGAGCGCCGCGCCTTGCGGTCGCCGTAGCTTGCGACCGCGAAGAGCAGCAGCAGATAGGCGAGCGCCAGGGCGAATATCAGCGAGCCCGGCATGCATCCTCCCGCAATCCTTCGGCCTTCGGGCAAGAGAATAGGCCAAAGCGGGGGCGAAGGAAATTGCGCCGAAGGTCTGAGGCTGGCGCCTGTCGTGGAAACGATTAAATATTGATGGATCGCAGTTTCCCGGGCACGCAAACTGCACTAGTTTGCTTTTGCGTCGCAGCAACAGGAGACCCATATGCTCAACGAGTTCAAGGCGTTTATCGCCCGCGGCAATGTCATGGACCTTGCCGTCGGCGTCATCATCGGTGCAGCCTTCAACAGGATCGTCGAATCCGTCGTCAACGACCTCGTCATGCCCATCATCGGCGCCCTGACCGGCGGTGGCTTCGATTTTTCCAACTATTTCATCGCGCTGTCGGGCAATGTGACGGCCAGCTCGCTTGCCGCCGCCCGCGAACAGGGCGCCGTCTTCGCCTATGGCAGCTTCATCACCGCCCTCATCAACTTCCTCATCCTCGCCTGGATCATCTTCCTGATGGTCAAGGGCGTGAACCGCATGCGCCTGTCGCTGGAGAAGGAAAAGGCCGAGGCCGCCGCCGCGCCGGCGCCGCCGGCGGAAGACGTGCAGCTCCTCACGGAAATCCGCGACCTGCTCAAGAGCCGCCCGGCGGTCTGAGATTTGCGGCATCGCTTTCAATGAAAAGGCCCGGGAAACCGGGCCTTTTGCTATGCATCATGCCGTCGCGCCGGCCGTCTTCGTCTGGTGGATTTCGACGAGGCTCGGGCCGCGGCGCTCTCCCGCCCGCTCCAGCGCCGCCGGCAGGTCCTTCACGTCCGCGAGGCGTTCGGAAGGCACGCCATAGGCGGTGCCGATGGCGATGAAATCGGGGGCGGAGGGCTTGACGCCCTCGGGCGTGATGCCGGCATCTACCATGTAGTTCTCGATCTCCTGGTAGCCGTCATTGTTCCAGACGAGGAAGATCACGCGGGCATCGGCATCCACCGCCGAGCCGATTTCCGACAGCGAGAACTGCAGGCCGCCGTCGCCGACGAGGCAGACGATGGGCGCATCGGGTTCGGCGAGCGCCGCGCCGACGGCGGCGGGCGGGGCGAAGCCGAGCGCGCCGTAGCCGGTGGCGGCATTGAACCAGCTTCGCGCGCGCGGCGCGTCGCAATAGTAGTTGCCGGCATAGACGGCCTGCGTCGAGTCGCCGACGATGATCGCCTTGGGCAGGGTGCGCCAGATCGCATCGATGACGCCGACTTCCGCCTGCATCTTCGCCGTCAGCTCACCCCATGCGCCCTTGCGCGCCGCTTCGGCGCGCGGTGCGCCGTTGCCGATCGCCTTGTGGCCTTCGAGGAAGCCGAGCATGCCGGCGGCGGCCGTCTTGGCGCTGGAGAAGATGGAAAGACCCGTCTGCGGCGTGCGGGCGAGCTGCGCGGCGTCGATATCCACGCGGATCAGCGATTTCAGCCGGGGAAAGCCGCCGTCGACATTGATGTCGTAGTCCGTCGGGCCGAATTCCGTGCCGAAGGCGATGACGAGGTCGGCATCGGCAAGAAGCCGGCGCACGGCCTTGAGGCTGGGGCTGGCGGGCACGCGCAGCGGATGGCCGGCGAGCATGCCGCGGGCATTGACGGTGGTGACGACCGGCGCACCGATGCGCTCGGCAAGGTCGCGGATTTCCTCTTCCGCCGTCACCGCGCCGCCGCCGGCAAGGATGACGGGGCGGGAGGCATTGGTGCAGAGGATGGCGGCGCGCTGGAGGGTTTCCGCATCGGCGCGCGGGCGCGTGGCGACGGCGGCCGGGAACGTGCCGGTCTCGATGGGTGTCGCCATCACGTCGGTCGGGATTTCGATATGGACCGGGCCGGGGCGGCCGGAAAGCAGCACGGCGAAGGCGCGTTCGACCACCTGCGGCAGGTCGGCGGGGTTCAGAAGCGTGTGCGAATAGAGCGCCAGCGTCTTCATCATGCCCTGCTGATCCGGCAGCTCATGCAGCATGCCTCGGCCGTGGCCGAGCGAATCGCGCCGGTTGACGCCTGATATCACCAGCATCGGCACGGAATCCTGCCGCGCCTGCGCCATCGCCGTGATCGTGTTGGTGAGGCCCGGGCCGGTGATGACGAGCGCGACGCCCGGCTTGCCGGAAACGCGCGCATAGCCGTCCGCCATGAAGCCGGCGCCCTGTTCGTGGCGCGGCGTGATGTGGCGGATCTTCGAGGCGGCAAGGCCCCGGTAAAGCTCGACCGTGTGCACGCCCGGAATGCCGAACACGACCTCGACGCCATTGGCCTCCAGCAGATCGACGAGGACTTCGCCTACGGTCTTCATGGTCATGCGCGGCGCTCCTTCGGCATGGTGGCGCGGGCGGCGAGCGCGGCGATGCGCCGGCAGGCCTCGTCGATATGGGCATCGGGCACGGTGAGGCTGAGGCGGATGAAGCCGGCCGCTCCCTCGCCGAAGGACGAGCCGGGCATGACGGCGACGAGTTCCTCGTTCAGGAGCGCCCAGGCGAAGTCCTCGCCGCTCATGCCGGTATCGGACACGTCGACGACGATGAACATGCCGGCTTCCGGCGGCAGCGGCACGAGGCCCGGCGCGCGGGAGAGGGCGTCGGCAAAGCGTGCGGCGCGCGCCTTGTAGCTCTGGCGCATGGTGGCGGCGGTCGCAATCGGGTTGTCGAGCGCATAGGCCGTCATGTCGGCGATGAAGGGCTGGACGCCGAAAAGCATGGTTTCGGAGACCGACAGCAGGCGTGCGCAGAATTCCGCCGGGCCGATCGCCCAGCCGCTGCGGAAGCCCGGCGCGGCGTGGGATTTCGAGATGGAGGAGACGACGATGGTGCGCTCGGCAAGGTCCGCATTGTCGAAGGGCGAGGCGAAGGTCGCGCCGAAGACGAGCTGTTCGTAGACCTCGTCGCAGACGATCCAGAGATCGTGCTTGCGGCAGACCGCGCCGATCTCGGCGATTTCCTCTGCGGTGAGCACCGCGCCGGTGGGGTTGTGCGGCGTGTTGAGCAGCAGCACGCGGCATTGCGGCGTAATGGCGGCCTCGAGGTCGGCGGCCTTCATGTGGAAGCCGTTTTCCGGGCGCAGCGGCACGGCGACCTGCTCCGCGCCGGTTGCGCGGATGACGCCCTCATAGGTCGCATAGAGCGGATCGCCGACGAGCACGGCGTCGCCCGCCTCGACAAGGCCGAGCATGACGGAGAAGAGCGCGGTCTGGGTGCCGGGGAAGCAGAGCACGTTTTCGGCCGTCACGTCGCTGCGGCGCTTCTGGTACTTGCGCACCAGCGCGGCGACGACGGCCGGCTCGCCCCGGCCGTTGGAATAGCGGTAGCGGCCGGCATGCATGGCGCGCGTGGCCTCGGCCAGCAGCGCCGGGTCCGGCGGCACGTCCGGCTCGCCGATGGTCAGTTCGATGACGGGCTTGCCTTCCGTCTTCATGCGCCGGGCGGCGGCATGGACGGCCCATTTCTCCGAGCCGAGATTTTGAAGCCGGTCTGTGATGGATGCGTAGCGCATGCCGTCCTCCGTATGAATATGCAGTCGTCTAGTCCCCGGCGGGCTTCAGGGGCAGTCCGAGGAGCGTTTCGATGGTGGTGAGCGCGATCTCGACGAGTTCGCTGTCACCGAAGAGTTCGCCGGCAAGGCAGCCTTCCAGCCACAGGCCGTCGAGCAGGCCGTTGATGGCGATGGCAAGCCGGCGGCAGCGCTCCGGCGAGGCATCCGCGCCGTGCTCGGCGAGGAAGTCCGCCAGCAGGCCCTCCAGCGCGTTGCGGAAACCGAGATAGCCTTCGCGGTGGATGGCGGCAAGCTCGGGGTCGACGCTGACGCGGCTGATGAACGAGGCCCAGAGCGAGAGGCTGCGGCTGTTGGCGACCGGTTCCGTCAGGTTGATGACGATGAAGTCGCGCAGCCGCGTCTGCGGATCGCCCGCAACCCGCTCGGCCTTTTCGGTAAGCCTTGCGATGACGATGCGGTAGGCTTCCTGAAGGATATGCTCCTTCGACTGGAAATAATGCCGGATGAGGCCCGCCGTGACGCCCGCCTTGATGGCGATCTGCCGGACCGTCGCGCCTTCGAGGCCATATTCCGCGATGCAGTCGAGCGTCGCCTCGATCAGATCGTGGCGGCGTTCGGCTTCGGGAGCGCGATGGAAGGTCCGGCGGGCCATGATGCCTCCTCTACGCCGCCCGGCGCAGCACCGGCCGCGTCAGGCAGGTCGGGCCGCCCTCGCAGGCGATGCAGAGCGCGTCGGCCTCGAAGGTCTCCACCTTGCAGCCGGCGGCTTCCATGGCCGCCTTGGTCGCCGGGAAGCCTTCCACCATGATGACCTCGTGCGGACGGGTCGGCAGCACGTTGAGCGACAGGCCGTTGCTGGCGTGGAATTCGTCGGCCGGAGCCTCGATCAGGCGTATGCCGCGCTTCTTCAGCATCTGGTAGAAGGCGGCCGGTAGCAGCGGGGCGAAGACGAGCGCGAGATCGTCGGCAAGCGGGCTCATCACGCTCATCAGGTGAAGGCAGGCTTCCTCGCCGTGCCAGAGCGGCAGGTCATAGGCGAGAACCGTGACGCCATGCGGCGCGAGGATCTGCGTGATCTGGTCGATGCCTTCCTGGTTGGTGCGCACGCCGCGGCCGATGACCAGCGTCTTCGCGTCAAGCCAGATGCAGTCGCCGCCCTCGACCGTGCCTTCGCCCGTGATGCGGCCGAGGATGGGGATCTGCCGCTCGGCATAGGCCTTCTCGTGCAGCGCCGTCTCCGCGACGCGCAGCGGCTTGCCCATGCGCAGCAGGATCGCGCCGTGGTCCGACATCAGCGACGGGTCGTGGGTGAACATGGCGTCGGCAAGCCCGTCGCCGTCATCCTCCAGCCAGATGATCTCGGTGCCGGATTTTTCGACCAGTTCGGCGAAGGCCTTGTACTGGTGGACCGCGCGGGCGCCGTCGAAGGTCGGGCCATAATGCCACTTGGCGGGATCGGCCGCCGCAAGGCTGCTGCCTGGGCGGCGCATCAGGACGCGCTTCAGGGGGGCCGACATTTCCTGCGAACCGTAGGCGGTCATTCAATGCTCCTCAAGAAAATGGATCGTGGACGGGCGCTGCCGGAAAAGTCAGCGATGCAGCTATTATACGCTTGAACAATTTCTTAACAAGTGCCACGATGGTTTCAACAAGAGGAAACGACGGGCCGAAGATGCCCGCGGGAACGCTGGAAAACAGGGAATTTGGCATGAGTCATGCATCGATTTTCCGTGCGCTGGAGACCGCTCCACGATGACGGAACGCGCCGAGGCAATCGCGGTCACGGACCTGCACAAGCGCTTCGGGCCGCTGGAGGTTCTCAAGGGCGTATCGCTCACCGCGCATGAGGGCGACGTCATCGCCATCATCGGCGGTTCGGGTTCCGGCAAGTCCACCTTCCTTCGCTGTATCAACATGCTGGAGCTGCCGAGCGCCGGCACGGTGACGATCCACGGTGAGACCATCGCCATGAAGAAGGACGGCCATGGCGGCCTGATGCCTTCGGATCGCAGGCAGGTTCAGCGCATCCGCTCCCGCCTCGGCATGGTGTTCCAGAGCTTCAATCTCTGGCAGCATATGACCATTCTCGAAAACGTCATCGAGGCGCCCGTCCATGTGCTGGGCGTAAAGAAGGACGAGGCCGTCGACCGGGCCGAGACGCTTCTGCGCCGCGTCGGCCTCTACGAGAAGCGCGATGCCTATCCGGCGTTCCTCTCGGGCGGCCAGCAGCAGCGCGCGGCCATTGCCCGGGCGCTCGCCATCCAGCCCCATGTCATGCTCTTCGACGAACCCACCTCCGCGCTCGACCCGGAACTGGTGGGCGAGGTGCTCTCCGTCATCGGCGACCTTGCCAAGGAGAAGCGCACGATGATCCTCGTCACCCACGAAATGAAGTTCGCCCGCAACGTGGCGAGCCATGTCGTGTTCCTGGCCGGCGGCGTCATCGAGGAACAGGGACCGCCCGACGAGATTTTCGGCGCGCCGAAATCGGAACGCCTCAAGAAGTTCATCAGCTCCATCCACTGAAAATCATAAGACCAGCAGAGGGAAGATCATGAAGAGTGCCTTGAAGACCATCGCCCTTGCCGCCGCCATCGGCCTTGCGGCCATTTCCGGCGCGGCTGCCCAGCAGGTTCGCGTCGGCTTTGCCGCCGAACCCTACCCGCCCTTCACCTCGCCGGACGCCTCGGGCAACTGGGAAGGCTGGGAGGTGGACTTCATGAAGGCGATCTGTGCCGAAGCCAAGCTCGACTGCGTCGTGACGCCCGTCGCCTGGGACGGCATCATTCCGGCGCTGACCACCAGCAAGATCGACATGATCATCGGTTCCATGTCGATCACGCCGGAGCGCCAGCAGACCATCGATTTCTCCGACAAGTATTATAATTCGCTGCCGGGCATCATCGGCCCGAAGGACCAGAAATTCGAGCCGACGCCGGAAGGCCTCGCCGGCAAGACGCTGGGCGTGCAGGTGGCGACCATCCATCAGGTCTATGCCAACAAGTACTTCGCCCCGGCCGGCGTGACGGTCAAGGAATACCAGACGCAGGACGAGGCCAACAACGACCTCGCCGCCGGCCGCATCGATGCGGTGCAGGCCGACTCCGTCGCCATGCTGGAATTCCTCAAGACCGAGCAGGGCAGCGCCTGCTGCGACATGAAGGGCATGGTGAAAGACGATCCGGAAGTCCTCGGCCTCGGCGTCGGCGTCGGCCTGCGCAAGGGTGAGACGGAGCTGAAGGACAAGATCAACGCCGCGATCAAGGCGATCCGCGAGAACGGCAAATACGAAGAGTTCTCGAAGAAGTACTTCGATTTCGACATCTACGGCGGTTGATTTCGTCTGCCGGGCCTTTGCCCCTCACCCTAGCCCTCTCCCCGCAAACGGGGAGAGGGGACGTGCCCCACGCATAGTCATTGGCTGGGGAGAACGGCGCGGCATATCTCCTTCTCCCCGCTTGCGGGGAGAAGGTGGCCGGCAGGCCGGATGAGGGGCAAGCCTCTCCCCGAAGAAGAAACGCCGCGAGATTGACCTGAAGGAACAGAAGACCCCATGGCCGATGCCGGATCGCTGATCAACTGGAGCCTGCTTGCCCTCGAACCGCCCGGCTGGGGCGGGGTTCTCCTGGCGGGACTGTGGAATTCCATCCAGATCGCCATCGGCGGCTACGGGCTGGGCCTGATCCTCGGCACCGGCGGGGCCATGGGCAAGCTCTATGGCGGCCCGGTCACCAAGGATCTGCTGGAAGTCTACACGACGCTCGTGCGCGCGGTGCCCGAACTCGTGCTGATCCTCATTCTTTATTATGCCGGCACGGATGTGCTGAACCAGATTTCCGCTGCCCTCGGCTGGGGGGCGGTCGATATCAGCGGCCTTGCGGCGGGCATCTTCGTCATCGGCGTCGTGCAGGGCGCCTATTCGACGGAGGTGCTGCGCGGGGCGATCAAGGCGGTGCCGGCGGGCGAGATCGAGGCGGCGCGGGCCTATGGCATGTCGCCGGTGCAGATCATGCGCCGCGTCACCCTGCCGGCCATGCTGCCGCATGCCATTCCCGGCCTTTCCAATCTCTGGCTGATCGCCACCAAGGATACGGCGCTGCTGGCCGTGGTCGGCTTCAGCGAACTGACGCTGGTTACGCGGCAGGCGGCGGGCAGCACCAAGGCCTATCTTCTCTTCTTCTGCGCGGCGGGCGCGCTCTACCTGATGATCACGCTGGTTTCCAACGTGCTGATCGGCTTCATCGAGCGCCATTACCGGCGCGGCATGGTGAGGCCGGCCTGATGAGCGAACAAACCGTCTCCGCCATGGCGCTCACCGAGCTGCCCTCAAAGCAGAGCTTCTTCAAGCCGCACCGCATCGTGCTGATGGCGATTGCCGCCATCCTCGTCTTCTGCATCGTCTGGTTCATGCGCTGGGACTGGGTGCCGAAATATTCCGGCAAGCTCGCCCACGGTGTCGGGGTGACGCTGCTGATGCTGTTCAGCACCGCGTTTCTCGGCTTCCTGCTCGCCGTACCCATCGGCCTCGTGCAGGTGACGGGACCGTGGCCGTTGAAGGCGCTGGCGAAGGGGTTCTGCACCGTCATTCGCGGCACGCCGCTGCTTCTGCAGCTCTGGCTGCTCTATTACGGCCTCGGTTCGCTGTTCCCGCAATTCCCGGGCATCCGCAATTCCTTCCTCTGGCCCTATCTGCGTGAGGCCTGGCCCTATGGCGTCGCGGCGCTGACGCTTTCCTTCGCCGCCTATGAAGGCGAGGTGATGCGCGGGGCCTTCGCCGGCGTGCCGCGGGGCGAGCTGGAAGCCGCCCGTGCCTATGGCATGAGCCCGTTCACGGCCTTCCGCCGCATCTGGCTGCCGCGCGCCGTGCATCGCGCCCTGCCGACGCTGAACGGCGAGACGGTGCTGCAGCTCAAGTCGACGCCGCTGGTCGCGACGATCACCGTCATCGACGTCTATGCCGTCATCTCCAAGGTGCGGCAGGAAACCTACATTACCTACGAGCCGCTGCTGCTGCTGGCGCTCATCTACCTTTGCCTGACCGCCATCCTGGTGGTCGCCTTCCGCTATTTCGAAAGCAAGATTCCGACCCGTGGTGCATAGATGACAATTCATACGACCCTCCTCAATTCCATGCCTGAAATGGTGGCGATCCGCCGGGACCTGCACGAGCACCCAGAACTCGGCCTGGAGGAGGTGCGCACCTCCGATGTCATTGCCCGGCATCTGGAAGGCTACGGCTACAAGGTGACGCGCGGCCTTGCGAAGACCGGCCTTGTCGCAACGCTGACCAACGGCACGAGCCGCAAGTCCATCGGCATCCGCGCCGATATCGACGCGCTGCCTATCTTCGAGGAGACGGGCCTTGCCTATGCCAGCAAGACGCCCGGCAAGATGCATGCCTGCGGCCATGACGGGCACACGGCCATGTTGCTGGGCGCGGCGAAGGCGATTGCCGAGCGGCGCAATTTCGACGGCACGGTGCATCTGATCTTCCAGCCGGCCGAGGAGAATTTCGGCGGGGCGAAGATCATGGTGGAGGAGGGGCTGTTCGACAAATTCCCCTGCGACGCCGTTTTCGCGCTCCATAACGAGCCGAACCTGCCCTTCGGCCAGTTCGCCCTGCGCGACGGCCCGATCATGGCGGCGGTGGACGAGGCGCGCATCACGGTCAACGGTGTCGGCGGCCACGGCGCGGAGCCGCAGGAGACGGCGGATCCCATTGTCTGCGGCGCATCCATCGTCATGGCGCTTCAGACCATCGTCTCGCGCAACATCCATCCGCTCGACCCGACGGTGGTGACGGTCGGCTCGTTCCATGCCGGTTCGGCCAGCAACATCATCCCGAGCCGCGCGGAGATCGTCGTCGGCATCCGCTCCTTCGATCCCGCTGTGCGCGACGAGCTGGAGCGCCGCATCCGCCTGATCGCCGAGCGGCAGGCCGAAAGCTACGGCATGAGCGCGACGGTGAACTACCAGCGCTTCTACGACGCGACCGTCAATCACAAGGCCGAGACGGATCTGGTGCGCGACCTTGCCGTCCGCTTCGCCGGCGCCGGCAAGGTCGTGGACCTCAAGCGCCCCTTCATGGGCAGCGAGGATTTCGCCTATATGCTGAAGGCGCGGCCGGGCACCTATTTCTTCCTCGGCGGCCGCAGCGGCGAGAACGACAAGTCGCTTCACCATCCCGGCTACAATTTCAACGACGACCTGCTGCCGGTCGGGGCCGCCTTCTGGACCGAACTGGCGGAACATTATCTGCGGGCGGCCTGAGTCGCCCTCAAGGAGGCTGTCGCGAGGCCCGCGAGGGATTCGCCGATGCCTTTGCGGGCCTCCGGCACCTGTGATTTGTCACATTTCGGTCACAATTCAATCGGCCCCGGATGGTCTTCCGGGGCCGTTTTTTTGACCGTCACACATTCGTGAAACTCTTGAAATCGCCGTTTCGGGTTTTACCGCCGCATTTGTTAACGATGCGCGCCAGCGCTGCATTTTTTGCGTGCGTTCTGGCCTTGGCTTTTGCCGGGTTCAAAAATTATCGTTTTTTATCAATCGGATAAATAATTGATAGTCAGGCCAGGTAAACCGTCCATCCAGACGGATTGCTTGCTTTTCCGCAGATTCGGTTGTGGTCGGAAACGGTGGTTTTCACTGTTCGAAAAACGTTGACGGTTGTTTCCAAAATCAGACCCTTGCGTCCCACAAATTGAGGGACCATCTTTAATTCACGAAAGCGGCACACCCACTTTCGGAAAGACAACCAAGGGAAAGACGATGTCGGAACTGTTGAAGCAAAGAGAGCTGTGAGCGCCCCGAAAATGGCCCGCCCCGGTGATCGAGCAAGACCACACCGCCGCTTCCACTGACCTATCTAAGAAGGATTACGACAATGACCAAGACCCTCACCAAGACTTTCGCCGCCGCACTCGTTGCAGCCTCCGCCTTCGGCGCTTCCGCAGCCTTCGCCGGTGGCGACTACTATGTCGGCGGTTCCCCGGACGCCGTGCCGACCCAGTCCCAGAGCCAGCACCTCGACCGCTTCCAGACGAACAGCATCGGCAACAAGCACGTCGTCATTCGTCACCAGGGCGCCGACGTCCAGCAGCCTTACGACCGCGGCGACTATCGTCCGGCCGGCGTCAACAACTGATCGCCGTCAGCAGCAATCGACCTCCCAAGACTTGAACCGCAAGATTGAACCAAGGAATACGACAATGACCAAGACCTTCACCAACACCGTCGCCGCCGCTCTCGTCGCAGCCTCCGCCTTCGGCGCTTCCGCAGCTTTCGCTGGCGGTGACTACTATGTCGGCGGCGCACCGGCTCCGGCTCAGAACCAGAGCATCGACCGTTCGCAGACGAACAGCATCGGCGCCAAGCACGTCGTCAAGGGCGAAGGCGCTGCCGTGCAGCAGCCCTATGACCGCGGCGACTACCGTCCGGCCGGCATCAACAACTGATCGCCGTCAGCAGCATCCTCCCAAGATTGAACGCAAGATTACATCAAGGAATACGACAATGACCAAGACTTTCACCAACACCGTCGCCGCCGCTCTCGTTGCAGCCTCCGCCTTCGGCGCCTCCGCAGCCTTCGCCGGCGGTGACTATTATGTCGGCGGCGCACCGGCTCCGGCTCAGAACCAGAGCATCGACCGTTCGCAGACGAACAGCATCGGCGCCAAGCACGCCGTCAAGGGCGAAGGCGCTGCCGTGCAGCAGCCCTATGACCGCGGGGACTATCGCCCGGCCGGTATCAACAACTGATCGGCGCCCACAGCGTCATCCCGGACTTTGAATCAAGGAATACGACTATGAAGACCCTCACCAACACCGTCGCCGCCGCTCTCGTTGCAGCTTCCGCCTTCGGCGCCTCCGCAGCCTTCGCTGGCGGTGACTACTATGTCGGCGGCGCACCGTCGGCCCAGTCGCAGAGCATCGACACGGTCCGCACGCACAGCACCGGTGAGCGCGTTGCCGTTCGCGACACGACCGTCGAATACAAGAACAGCGATCGCGGCGATTATCGCCCGATGGTTCCGGCTGCCAACGCCAACTGATCCACGGCGCGATCAGGTGATTTTCGAAGCTCCCGGCGGCCCCGCCGGGAGCTTCACCCGTTGTGAATGCAACGCCTCAGCAACGTCTCTTAACGCTACGTAACGGGTTCCAGCCTCGCGCCAGCTTGTGTGCCTAGGGTTCTCCTCGGCCAGCATGCAGGCCCGCAGGCGAAAGACAGGACCGCACCCTCCTTTTGCCCAACCCCCGGGCCTGCATGTGGCCTCGAACACGGTCCCGCTCCTTGCGACACCTGAACGCCTTTCCCCCAAAACGATCCTCTGCTATCCGGGTGCCCATGAAGGAGACCGGAATGGCGAAGACTGCGGCAGAGTGCACCACGATGATGGATATCCGGGAGAATATCGACCGGGTGGACAGCGCGCTGATGGCGCTCTTTGCCGAGCGCTGGAGCTTCATTGGCCGCGCGGCGGAAATCAAGGCGGGCCTCGGCATCCCCGCCGACGTGCCGGAGCGCGTCCGGCAGGTGCGGGACAATGCCCACCGCAATGCCGAGGCGCTCGGTCTCGACGGCGCGTTCTACGAAGAAATCTGGGCGCAACTCATCCAGCGCGCCATCGCCTATGAAAAGGCGCAGCTCGGCGAGGCCTGAGCCTCGCCGCAAGGCGTTCGATCCTAACGCTGGTTGCGCTTGCCCAGATGATCCTCCCAGTCGAGCGCGGTGCGCACGATGAAGGCGAGGTCGGCATGCTGCGGCGTCCAGCCCAGCTCCTGCATCGCCACCGAGGGATTGGCGACGATAAGCACCGCATCGCCCGGCCGGCGGCCGGCGAAATGCACCGGGAACGCCACGCCCGAAACGGCCTTCACCTGTTCCAGCACCTCCAGAACCGAGAAGCCGCGGCCATAGCCGCAATTGGCGACGATGGAGCCGCCGCCCGCCCGCATGCGCTGCAGCGCCTTCAGATGCGCATTGGCAAGGTCGCTGACATGGATGTAGTCGCGGACACAGGTGCCGTCGGGCGTCGGATAGTCGGTGCCGTAGACATCCATGCCGCCGCGCTTGCCGAGCGCGGCCTCGCAGGCGACCTTGATGAGATGCGTCGCGCCTTTGGTGGACTGGCCGGTGCGGCCGCGCGGGTCGGCGCCCGCCACGTTGAAATAGCGCAGCGCCGTATAGGTGAAGTCGTGCGCGGCGGCCGTGTCGCGCAGCATGATCTCGGTCATCAGCTTGGAGGAGCCGTAGGGCGATTCCGGCCGGAGCGCTGCGGTTTCCAGCACCGGCTCGATACCGTCCGGCGTGCCGTAGACGGCGGCGGTCGAGGAGAAGACGAAATGGGGCACTTTCGCCGCCACGGCCGCCGCGATCAGCGCCCGTGACTTGACCGTGTTGTTCTCGTAGTAGGAGAGGGGATCGGCAACCGATTCCGGCACGACGATCGAGCCGGCGAAATGGATGATCGCGTCGATCGCGTTCTCGGAGAAAATCGTCGCCAGCAGCGCCGTATCGGCGATGTCGCCCTCATAGAAGCGCGCCTCCGGCGCCACGGCCCAGCGGAAGCCGGTGGAAAGCCGGTCGAGCACGACGACTTCCTCGCCGGCATCGACGAGCGCCCACACCATATGGCTGCCGATATAGCCCGCGCCACCCGTAACCAGAACCGCCATGTCATTCTCCGAATCGTGCAAATCGAAAGGCATATCAGCCCGCATGCCGACGGGGCGCAACCGCAATCGCACCCGATATCGTTCAATCCATGAAAGGCAAGACCATGTCCGACCGTTTCATCGTGCTTTCCGGTTGCTCCGGCGGTGGCAAGTCGACGCTGCTCGAAGAATTGCGTCGCCGTGGCCATGCGGTCGTGGAGGAGCCCGGACGCCGTATCGTGCAGGAGGAACTGGCATCGGGCGGCAGCGCCCTGCCATGGCGCGACCTCGCCGCCTTCGCCCGCCGCGCGGTTGCGATGGCGCGTGCCGACCGCGAGCGGATGTGCGATCACCCCGGCCTCGTCTTCTTCGACCGGGGCCTCATCGATGCCGCCTCGGCGCTGGAGGCCGCCGGCGGAGATCCGATCCTGGCGGGGCTTGCCGCGGAACATCGCTATAACAAGCAGGTCTTCCTCACGCCGCCCTGGCCGGAGATTTATGCCGGAGACCCAGAGCGCCGGCACGGCTTCGATGCGGCGCTCGGCGAGTACGAGCGCCTCGAGAAGACCTATCCCGCCTTGGGCTATGAGGTGGTCATCCTGCCGAAAGCGCCGGTGGGCGAGCGCGCCGATTTCGTGCTCGCCCGGCTGGCGGGCTGATCAGCGTGCGGCGATATAGCGGGCAAGCCGGTCGGCCGCCTCCGCGACATGCGCGGGGTCCCGGAGGAAGCAGGCACGCATGAAGAGTTCACCGCCCGGGCCGAAGGCCGTGCCGGGCGCAAGGCCGACATTGGTGCGGTCGACGATATCGAGCGCGGCAAGGCGCGAATCCGTCACGCCGTCGATCTTCAGGAAGGCGTAGAGCGCGCCATCGGGCTTCAGCGTCTCCACCCGGTTGGTGGCGATCAGCGCGTCGCAGAAGACGTCGCGATTGCGTGCCGCCTTGTCGATATTCGCCTGCACGAAGGCATAGCCCTCGTCGAGCGCCGCGATCGCGCCCTGCTGCAGGAACTGCGGCACGCCGGAGGTGGAATACTGGATAAGGTTTTCCAGCACCTGCCCGATTTCCGGCGGCGCGACGATCCAGCCGACACGCCAGCCCGTCATGGACCAGTTCTTCGAGAAGGAATTGACGAAGACGATCCGGTCGCCCTCTTCCATCACATCGAGGAAGGAGGGCGCGCGACCGATGGCATAGTGGTAGAGCGCATAGATCTCGTCGGCCATGATCCAGAGATCGTGGCGGCGGGCGATGGCGAGAAGGTTTGCGAGGTCTTCGCGCGTCGCGGTCCAGCCGGTCGGGTTCGACGGCGTGTTGACGAAGAGCACGCGCGTCTGCGGCGTGATCGCCGCCTCGACGCGATCAAGATCGAGCTGCCAGCGCCCGCCGGTAAAATCGAGCTGGACGGCGATCGGGTTGGCGCCGGAAAGCTCGGCCGCCGCGGCGAAATTCGGCCAGGCCGGCGTCAGATACACCATGTCGTCGCCCGGCGAGACCAGCGCCTCGATGGCAAGCTTGATCGCCTGCATGCCCGAGCCGACCACATAGAAATGTTCGTCCGGCAGCTTTACCCCGAAGCGGCGCGCATAGTAGCGCGAAAGCGCCGAGCGCAACTCCGGTATGCCGCGCTGCCACGTATAGAAGGTCTCGCCGCGCAGAAGCGCATCGGAGGCCGCCCGCGCAATGAAATCCGGTGTCGGCAGGTCGCCTTCACCCACCCATAGCGGGATCAGCCCCTCACGCCCGCGCGCATAGTTGACGACTTCAACGATCCCGCTTTCCGGCGCCCGGCGCGCGCGGGGGCTGAGGCTTTCGACGATGTTCATGGATGTTCACTCCGGCAAACCGCGATCCCGTTCCGCCTGCATGGGCGAAGCGGCAAAGGTCTACCCGGTTTTCCGCGATCCTTCACGCGACTTTCGCTGACGGATGCATCGAATTCGGTGATGGGAGAGGCTCAGGCATTGACGAGGCGCGCAGCCTGATTGCGTCCTTTCAGGGCAGGAATTACCCCGGTTTGGCACGAAGGTTTATGCTCGAAAAATTGAAAGTCTTATTCGCTTTGAAAACAGACGGTAAAATACGGCAGGCAGGATTGTGTACTAACTGGCAGATTTTGTTAACAATTCGCGTTGAGGCCAGAAATACGTCGCCAGGTTGTGGCTTGTGCATGAAATTCCTGCCGGATTGACAGGTCGGGCCGCTTGGCAGTCTTTCTACTCCGGGTTCAAACGTCTCAGGAGGAGAACGCGATGACGATACCGCCCGGTGCATCACCACAACTATACAACGAGGACCTGGCGCCCGCGACGGAGCGTAATTGGGGGGCCTTCTCCATCTTCAACGTCTGGACATCGGACGTGCACAGCCTGTGGGGCTACTATCTCGCCGCCAGCCTGTTCCTCTTCTGCGGCAGCTTCACGAACTTCCTCCTCGCCATCGGTGTCGGCTCGTTCATCATCTTCTTCCTGATGCATATGGTCGGTGTCGCCGGGGTGCGCACCGGCGTGCCTTTCCCGGTTCTCGCCCGCGCCTCCTTCGGTATCTGGGGGGCCAACTTCCCCGCCATCGTGCGCGCCATCGTCGCCTGCTTCTGGTACGGCGCGCAGACGGCGGCAGCCTCCGGCGCCATCGTCGCGCTGCTCATCCGCAACGAAAGCCTGCTGCAATTCCACCAGTCGAGCCACATGCTCGGTCACTCGACGCTGGAACTGATCTGCTACGTGGTCGTCTGGGGCCTGCAACTGCTCATCATCCAGAACGGCATGGAAACGGTGCGCAGGTTCCAGGACTGGGCCGGCCCCGCCGTCTGGGTCATGATGCTGCTTCTGGCCGTCTACCTCGTCATCAAGGCCGGCGGCTTCTCCCTCAGCCACACGATCCCGATGGATGTGCTGCTGGAAAAGACCAAGGACGCGGGCGTGCCCGGCGTTCCCGGTTCGCTTGCCGCCCTTGGCGCGGTGGCGGCCATCTGGGTGACCTATTTCTCGGCGCTCTACCTCAATTTCTGTGACTTCTCGCGCTACTTGTTGATTGCCACTGAGAACTGACCCGGCGTTTCCACCGAGAATTGACCCGCTTATTAGGTATGTTTCGGCTCTGCGGTCGTGGTCAAGTTCCTCGTTTTCTCCTTTGTCGTTTTGGTGTCGTGCGCGGAGCTGTTCTTGAAGCGGAAGCTGTCGTTGCCGGTCTCGAGGATGTGGCAATGATGGGTGAGCCGGTCGAGCAGCGCGGTTGTCATCTTGGCATCGCCGAAGACACTGGCCCATTCGCTGAAGCTCAGGTTGGTGGTGATGATGACGCTCGTGTGCTCATAGAGCTTGCTCAGCAGATGGAACAGCATCGCACCGCCTGAAGCACTGAACGGCAGATAACCGAGCTCGTCGAGGATGACGAGATCGGAGTGTGCCAGGCGGTTGGCGATCTGGCCTGAGCGACCTTGGGACTTCTCCTGCTCGAGCGCGTTGACCAGTTCCACGGTCGAGAAGAACCGAACCCGCTTGTGATGATGTTCGATGGCCTGGACACCGATGGCCGTGGCGATATGCGTCTTGCCCGTGCCGGGACCGCCGACCAGGACAATGTTGTTGGCGTCGTCCAGGAAGTCGCAGCGATGAAGCTGACGGGCCAGCGCCTCGTTGATCTCACTGCTGGTGAAGTCGAAGCCGTTCAGGTCACGATAGGCTGGAAAGCGTGCCGTCTTGAGCTGGTAGGCCGTCGATCGAACTTCACGTTCCGCGGTCTCCGCCTTGAGGAGCTGCGACAGGATCGGGATTGCCGCCTCGAATGCCGGCGATCCCTGCTCGGTGAGTTCGCCGACGGCCTGGGCCATGCCGTGCATCTTCAGTTGCCGCAGCATGATGACGACAGCGCCGCTTGCTGGATTATGACGCATGGCGGGCCTCCGTCTTTCTCAGCGCATCGTATCGTTCGACATTGGCCTTGGGCTCGTTGACGAGCGTCAGGGCCTGAGGTGCATCGATGGTGGGCGGTGTGAAGGATTTGCCGTCGACGAGGCGATGCAGCAGGTTCAGCACGTGGGTCTTCGTGGGGACGCCGGACTTCAGCGCCATGTCGACCGCCGATAGCACGGCCTGTTCGTCGTGCTGGAGAACAAGGGCCAGGATATCGACCATCTCGCGGTCGCCACCCGGCTTCTTCAGGAGGTATTGCTGCAAGGTCCGGAACGCGTCCGGTAGCTCGGCAAAGGGTGCACCGTTGCGAAGCGCGCCTGGCTTGCGTTGCACGACCGCCAGATAGTGCCGCCAGTCGTAGATCGTCTGTCCCGGTCGGTCGTGAGAGCGATCGATGACGCGACGATGCTCGCAGACGATCTGGCCTTCCGCAGCAACCACGACACGATCCGGATAGACCCGCAGGCTCACCGGTCGATTGGCGAAGGATGCCGGCACGCTGTAGCGATTGCGCTCCAGATGGACGAGGCAGGTTGGCGTGACCCGCTTCGTATACTCCACGAAGCCGTCGAACGGACGGGTAACAGGCATCAATGCCAAAGCTTCCTCAGCCCAGATGTCGGCAATGGTGCCGCGCATCTGTCCGTGTGGGGTCTTTGCCCAGAATTCCTTGCACCGAAGCTCCAGCCAGTCGTTCAGGGCATCCAATGATGGAAAGCGCGGAACAGGTTGGAAGAAGCGATGACGCGCATCCTGAACATTCTTCTCGACCTGCCCTTTCTCCCAACCAGACGCGGGATTGCAGAACTCCGGCTCGAATACGTAGTGACTGGCCATCGCCAGGAAACGGACATTGACGTCGCGCTCTTTCCCGCGGCCGACCTTGTCGATCGCCGTGCGCATGTTGTCGTAGATTCCGCGGCCGGGGATGCCGCCGAAGACCCGGAATGCATGATTATGGGCATCGAACAGCATCTCATGCGTCTGCAGGAGATAGGCCCGAACGATGAAGGCGCGGCTGTAGCTCAGCTTCGTGTGCGCCACCTGCAGTTTGGTGCGCTCATTGCCGATGATGGCCCAATCTTCCGACCAATCGAACTGGAAGGCTTCGCCGGGGTCAAACGCCAGGGGCACATATGTCCCGCGGCCCGTCGTCTGCAATTCTCTCTGCCGATCATCACGCCATTCCCGAGCAAATGCCGCAACCCGATTGTAGGAGCCCTCGTAGCCAAGGCTCATCAGATCGGCATGCAACTGCTTCATCGTCCGCTTCTGCTTGCGGTTCTTCTTGGATTCGCTCTTCAGCCAGGCAGACAACCGATCAGCAAAAGGATCAAGCTTGCTTGGCCGCTCCGGGACTTTGAACTTCGGCTCCACGCCGTCCAGGCGCAGGTATTTGCGGATGGTATTCCGGGACAGGCCAGTCCTGCGGCAAATCTCCCGGATCGATAGTTCTTCTCGAAAATGCCAGCGTCGGATCACGCTCAATAACGCCATGTCGATCACTCCATAGCCCCCGCTGAAAACATGCGAGGGAAGGTTGGAACATGGGTCAATTCTCAATGGAAATATCAGGCCACGCCGGGTCAGTTCTCAGTGGCAATCAACAAACAGCAGACTGGAGGGAAGGGCGACAGTGTCGCCGTTGCGCTCACGCATCAGTTCGGCCGCCTGATCGTGTTCTCCGTGCCGGTGTTCGTCTATCTCTGGACCATGAGAGCCGTCATGCGGTTCTTTATGCGTTCCATGCTGCTCATGGACGACGCACGCCAGCGGCAGACGATGCTGGAGACGTACTTCATGCTGACCGGCAGTGGCCGCGCAGATGAACGGGACCGCCCTCTAATCCTATGGGCACTGTTCCGACAGACACCCGGCCACGGTTCGGACGGCGTCGAACCGCCGGACTTCACCGAGGTCATCAATGCCGGCATGAAGCGCGGGAGTGGGGGCGAGTAGGCTCATGCCACCTCGCTTTCCGCTGAGTCGGCCATGTCGTCCACCAAGCTTTCCACCGGCATGTTTGACGCAATATTTTGCGACTGACGCAGGAGCCGCCTTCCATGCGGTACTGTGATTATGGGTTAGAACGCCTTAGGCAACCCTGCCTGCTTCAGTGTCTCGTTGGCTGTGTGGCGTGATTTAACGCCGTGGTCGACAGTGAAGTGGCGGCTGCTGACCGGGCTGAACCATATCTCATGGTCGCCCTTACCGGGCCTCACATAGTAGCACCCGGCCTTCGTCAGCAAATCTTTCAGTTCGCGTAGATATCCCGCCATGGGCGATCAGAAGCAGGGATTCGGGACCTTTGCCAAGTGCTCGGCCATGATATGCACCGGAATCTCCGGCAAATCGGAATCGACGCCGTTCAACTCAAGAAGGTCCGAGATTGCTGCAAGCGCCTTCTTTTCCAGCACTTCAAGCGTTTCGGCCTCGACGGCGAGTCCGTCGATATCGCTGCTGGTCGCAATCCATACACCAGCCTCGTCGTCCCATGAGGCGCGGACGATAATGGAAACATGCCTCATTGCGCTATGGCTCCCGAGTTCATGCGATGCGCAAATGCGCTACGCAAGTGCGAACCGCATTTGCGGCCCGCTGTTGTTCCTGTCGCACATCATATGGCGCTTTGAAAGTGAATTTTCAGTGGCTGACAGGTCGGAAGAGTGGTGTAATGTCGCCGATGCGCTGACTTCGCCTACCTGCTGCTTCAGCCAAACTCGATCTGCAGAAGGTTCGGATTACGCATCTTGAAGCGGCCAAACTGCAAAGGTTCGCCGTGCTCGCAGGTGCCGAAGATCACTTCGGCGTCGTCCGGGAGAGCGGCTATTGCGTCGCGAATATCCTTCACGGTTAGATAGCCGTCAGGGCTTCCGGAGATCATGGTTCCGCTTGCCTTGTGGAGATGGTTGTAGTTCGTCTTGGTCATGCGTCAGTTCCTCCAGCCTTGCTTGAACTCGTCATCGAACCACATTTCAGCATGGTAGTCCGCGCCACCTGTTGCCCTGAAATCCCAATAACGACTGTATCCCTGGGTGCTCGCCCAGTTCTTGAATTCATAGTAGCTCGGATGGGCGCCAGGCGAACGGGTATCGAATCCTTGCTCCCTCGCCCACAGGTTACACATCTGGCGGATCGCCTGCTCGCATTCTGCCTTTTTCATGATGTGGCTCCACGAATCCTAGGTGCCGATAAGTAATAGCTTATCGGTAGTCAGGATTGGGGGTGCAAATTTGCACGCCCGGATTCCATCTGAGTTCTGATAAGTCAGAGGTTATCGGCACCTAAGAACTTCTTGATCGCGGAAAGCTCTTCGGCGCTCGCGGCCCGCTCGAAAGGGTTGGGTGCGCAGCCGAGACACAGCATTGTATCCTTTGGGCCGGGTCGTCCCCGGTAAACATGGGGTCCAAACTGGAACTCGATGCCACAGCGGTCACAGGTGTAGAACATCTTGCCGTCCCGGTTCTCTTTGAATGGCATTGTTCGAATCCTTCACTCGGCGGCATCTAAGGAGTTCCGAAGGCGGATTCCCGGACCATTTCCATCGTCCGCAAGGAAAACGATACCCGCGGCTTCTAGTGCGGTCTGCATCGCCTCGACCGTCCGTTCTTTGAGTTCCTCACCCGCTTCGAAGCGAGACACGGTTGCGGGCGCAACTTTGGCCAAAGCGGCGAGTTCACGCACTCCTAGTCCAAGGGCAACGCGTGCCATTTTGCACTGAACCGGCAACATTTTTAGAGCACTGCTCCAATTTTGTGTTGGTGACATAACTGCGCTCTGATATTAGAGCGTGGTTATCAATTTATAGCCGAATGATACCGGCTTTAAGCGACGAATTCAAGGATTCGGCGAACGGGAAAGCCATGTCAACATTGGGCGGAGTCCTGAATTCCTTTCTCCGCTCGCAACCGAGCCAAATTCAAGGATTCGATAGACGGCAAAGCCATACCCAATGCCGGCGGGGTCTTTCTTTTTGCACGGCACAACTCAGGAGAATTTGCATGTCGGGTCTTTCTTTCGCAATGGACGGGAATCTCGCAGCGGACACATCGCGTCGTGCTGTGCTTGTTGGGCTGGCCGCCGGCAGCGTAACTGCGGGCGTCCCGATGTTTGCCAACGTTTCCTCCTTCAATGTTGCCGACCCTCTTCTTGATGCCATCCAGGCGCTGTACGACGGCGAGGTGGCATTCGAGGCTATCCATTCGAACGATTGGGATTCGCATGGCGGAGAAGAGGCCGTTGTCGCGAAAACCTACCTGCCCCCACATGAGGCCCTTGAAAGATGGGATCAGCCTGCCGCCACCAGGCGAGGGGCGGTGGAGGCTATTCGGCTCGCTCTCCGGGAAGAGCAAACCTTTAGTGTCAACGGCGGAGTAAAAACCGGCCACGGGGCGGAGCAAAAGTCGGCCACTGCGGCGCCGGTCTGAGACCGCCGGGAGGGCTTAAGCCCGAGCGGGGGTCTCAGGCCGGCGTGGTGATTTTTCGGGAGGTTTTCAGCCTGCCTTTCGGGCTCGGCTTTGTGCGAGACGATAGCTTTCGCCGTTCATCTCGAGGATGTTGACATGGTGGGTGATGCGATCGAGCAGGGCGCCAGTTAGACGCTCGGACCCCAGGGTTTCCGTCCATTCATCGAAAGGCAGATTGCTGGTGATCAGAGTAGCGCCGCGCTCGTAGCGTTGCGAGATCAGCTCGAACAGCAACTCCGCACCGGTCTTCGACAGCGGCACAAAGCCCAGCTCGTCGATGATGAGCAGCTTATAGGCTGCCATCTGCTTCTGGAACCGAAGCAGACGCCGCTCATCACGCGCCTCCATCATCTCGCTGACCAGGGCGGCCGCTGTCGTGAACCCGACGGACAGGCCTTTCTGGCACGCGGCCAGGCCGAGACCGAGCGCGACATGCGTCTTACCCGTGCCGCTCGGGCCCAGCGCAATGACGTTCTCCCGGCGCTCGATCCATTCACAGCGGGCCAGTTCCAGCACCTGCATCTTGTTCAGCTTGGGGATGGCTGTGAAGTCGAAGCTGTCGAGGCTTTTGACGATCGGGAATTTAGCCGCCTTGATCCGACGTTCGACCTTGCGGCGGTCCCGTTCGATCATCTCCCGTTCGGCAAGCCGGAACAGGTATCCGACATGATCGACGCCTTCGGTGGCGCATAACCGGGCCAGCTTCTGGTGCTCGCGCTGGAAGGTCGGCAGCTTCAGGGTCTTGAGATAGTGGGCGAGCAGGATGTCGGGTGCTTCGGTGCTCATGCCGCCTCTCCCGCATCAGACGACAGGAGGCGCATATACGCTTTCGCTGAGGTCTTCTCGACCGTCGCCCGCGGCAGGTAGGGATAGATCGACAGATCCAACCGCGGTGGCCGGCGCTCGACCCGGCACAGGATCAGATGCTTGACCGCATCGAAGCCGATCGCACCGAGCTGTATCGCCTGCTTCACGGCCGCATGCAGGTCCGCAAGGTCGAAGCTCTCCAGCAGGCGCAGAACCTGCACGTATTCCCGTCGGCCATGCTTTGCCATGCGGCCTTCCATCAGGCGGCGCAGCGTCGCGAACTCGTCCGGCAGGTTCCAGCCCTGGAGTGGAGCCGCCTGATCCAGCGCATTGATCTTCTGCTCGATCAGCGGCAGATAATGAACGGGATCGAAGACGACGTCTTCCCGTTCCCAGCATCGCGGATGACGGGCAATGATCTCGCCGCGGCAGCCGATCACCACCTCATTGACATAGCCCCGGACCCAGACGTCCTGATGGCCATAGGCGACCGGTACGGAATAGTCGTTGGTCTTGTAGCGCACCAGCGACTGGGCTGTCACCCTGGCGCTGGCCTGGTCGCAGGCATCGAAGGGAGACGCCGGTAACGGACGCATGGCCGCCAGATCACGCTGTAGCCGCTCCCCGATTGTCTCACTCTCACCGCGCAGCTTGTCGCGCTGGCGTTTGCGGCACTGCTCTTCCAGAAAGGCGTTGAACGCATCCCATGTCGCAAACTGCGGGATCGGCACCATAAAATTACGTCGGGCATAACCGACGAGTCCCTCGACATTCCCTTTATCGTTGCCCTTTCCCGGACGGCCATAGCGATCCCGGATCAGGTAGTGGGACAGGAAGCCGCTGAACAACGCCGCCCGCTTGCGTGTGCCGTCGGGCAGGATCTTGGCCACCAGGCAACGGTCATTGTCATAGACGATCGACTGCGGCACGGCCCCGAAGAAGGCGAATGCATGGATGTGGCCGTCGACCCAGGCCTCGGCCACCGCCGCAGGATAGGCCCGCACGTAGCAGCCGTCGCTATGCGGCAGATCCAGCACGAAGAAACGCGCCTTTTGCTCGACGCCGCCGATCACCACCGTCGCCTCGCCAAAGTCGGCCTGCGCATGGCCGGGCGGATGCGACAACGGCACGAACACCTCCTGCCGACGCTGATCCCGCTCGCGTATGTAGTCCTTGATGATCGTGTAGCCGCCGGTGAAACCGCACTCATCACGCAGGCGGTCGAACACACGCTTGGCAGTATGGCGTTGCTTTAGCGGCATCTTCAGATCTTCGTCGAGCCAATGCTCGATCGTCGAAACAAACGCATCCAGCTTCGGACGCCGGATCGGTGATCGACGCTGATAGCCGGGTGGTGTCGAATAGGCCAACATCTTGGCCACGGTCTCTCGCGAGATGTTGAAATGCTTCGCGGCCTGACGCTGCTTCATCCCTTCCGAAACAGCCAGGCGAACCCTCAAATAAAGTTCCACGGTGTAGATCCCCTGTCCCTCCTGCGATCATTGCAGAAAGGAAATAGGTGGCCGGATTTTACTCCGCCCGCGGCTGGATTATTCCGCCGCTACCGTGGCCGACTTTTCCACCGCCGCTCTCAGTGTAATCGATTTGCGTCCGTTCGTTGCCAAAAGTTATAGTAGAAAGCCATGAAGAGCGTCATCAGGATCGAAAGACCCAGCACGATGTGACCAGGTGTTTGAGCGCCAGTCGCATACAGCGCTACTGTGAAAGTATACAGCGCTCCGCAAATCCAAATAAGAGGTGTTAGTACACTTCCCGTGGTGCTTGCTCTTTGAACTAGGTTCAACATCGACATCAACCCTAAGTGATTGCAAAGCATTCACTTAAAGAACCTTTATTTGCAACCACGTAATGCGCCGCTCCACAACCAAGTTGAGCGATCCGGGCCTGCCGGGGAGGAGGATTCGAAGTATGACGATAGAGATCACGCACTGGCATCCGGCATGGTATCGTGGAGGCGGCATCAGCATGCCATTCACCCAGCTAATGCAACGGAACGGCCGTCGAATGGGCGAGCCGGGAGGAACGCGGGCGGGCGGCGAACCAGACAACGCCGGCTTGAAGCGGGTGCTTGCGGCATGATCAGGATCAGCAATCTACACCCGGCGCGCGGTCGGGTCGTCGCGACCTTCACGGCGACCGTCGCCGACCTGGCGCTGCCTGGCTGCGCCCTGATCCGGCGCGGTGACGGGTATGTGCTGTCGTTGCCGCGGATCGGCTCGCCTTCCCGTCCGGCGCCGTTGAGTGTGGTGGAATTGGTGGAGCTGGAGAGGGTGGCGGTGGAGATGGTGGGATAGGCTCTTGAGAACGCGGAACGCCGGATGCTATATCCGGCAAGTTGTAATTATGCGATTCGATCCATGGCAAGAGCACCATGGGAGGGTGACTTCCCAGACGTTTTCGTAAACTGTAAATGGAAGTCGCCAGATGCGAAAATCATCTGTCTTGCGGATCATGGTCTGTATGATGCTGCCAAGGGCCAGCGCGATATGGACGCTGCACTTGGCCTACTTGATGACATCGTCCTAGAGAAGACAGTTTCTAAGCTCCGAGGGCTTGAACGCCAGTATGGCGTCAAACCAAAGCTTATCGCTCCGGCGGCTCAGGTAAGCGAATCCAACAATGCACTAGCGATTGGCTATGCAAACTGGCTGGGTCATGAACTTGGTTGGCCTGTGGACGAGAACATCTTCCAAATGAAAGATTTCTCGAAGGACAAGCTGAACGGCTGGGTACGCATTGCGCATCGCTCGACGTTCTATGGCGAAATTGACAAGAAGACCCCATATGTCATAGTGGATGACGTCATCACCCTGGGTGGAACATTGGCCGACCTACGGTCGTTCATTCTCGGGAAAGGTGGGCGTGTTATTGGTATGAGCACAATCGCCTCGAGAGATGGTAATGATGTTCGGATCCGACTCGACACTGATACCCAAGCAAAGCTGGAGAAATCATATGGGAGCGATCTTGCAAAATTTTGCCACGAGCTTCTCGGCTTTGATCATAGGGGCTTCACCGACCCCGAAGCAGACCGGGTACTCAGTTGTTCGGGTTATGTCGACCTCAGAAAGAAAATCGTGCGAGGCCGTAACGAGGGCGATGCATCGCGAAGCAAGAAACAAGCTGCGCGATAGGCCGAAAAAATTTGGATAGTCGACGATACAAATCAAAAGGACAAGGCGCCATTCTGGCGCCTTTTTATTTGATGTCCTAGTAGGTATTCAAACATGGCCGTCCATCTCGATGCCCTTGTCTAAGGACGTGCCGACAATACGGGTGATGTCGGATCCGAGTTCGCGCCCGCGCTGCGCCGCTCTTTCGCCCATGTCACGCGAAAACCGCCCGCCCCGTTGTTAGGGCGAGCGGTTTTGCGCCTTCTGCGGCGGCTTTCTATTGTGATGCGCCACTAGGCAACATCCCTTTTTTCTCCAGGTCATCGGCTATCAGCTTCTCAATGTACGAAGCAACAGATCGCCTATCCGCCTTTGCGGCGGCATCGATTGCTTCTTTCATCTTCGGTTCGATTCTGATGCCGATGGCAGCGGTCTTAGCCATCGGGTCTCCTCTACATGGTAGTGCCGGTCGGTGGGCGGCGTTTGCATGATACTAACATTTTTCGCGAAACGCTAGTTGACGGCTTGTTTGCGTTATGAAATACATATACTAACAAATGCAAACACACCGGAGCGACCCATGCCGAAGCAGAACACAGTTATCGAAGTCCTAACGGCGAGAGCCGACGCCTTCATGGATATGGAAGACGACCTCAATGTCGCCTTCCGCCAGTCGCGGCTCGCCATGATCACCTTGGAACACGCCCTGGGCGAGGTTCGTGCGCTTCATGGGACTGCAAAGCGCCTCGGCGACGCATGCATGGAATACCACCTTCGGCAGATCACCCGCAGCCTCTCCGCGGTGTTCGACGCGGTCATGGAAGCGGACGCCGCATCCGGCCGTCTGGAGCACCGCTATTATCTGGGAGAAGCGGCATGAACTGGCGCGACCTATACCCCGAAGGCTCGACCGTCTTCATCGGCCGTGAAGGCTATGTCGTCAGCCACAATGAGCACGCGCTCGGCCTGGATCTTTTCGACAAGGATGACCAACTCGTCATGACAATCGCGCCGGAATTCGTTCCGAAGATTGTGGACGGTATCAGGTATCCGGAGGTGACGGAATGACCTGGCGAGACTTGCGCTTCTTCCTGTCATGCTACTTCGTCGGCTTTGTCGTGGTGCATCTGGCCCTGATGCTCGCCTCCTGATCCCACGGCCCGCTGGCGCAACTGGATAGCGCACCGGCTTTCTATCCTGGAGGATCCCGGTTCGAGTCCGGGGCGGGCCACCATTTCGTCGCGAGGGGTCGCGACCTTGCCGGCTGGCGCTGTATAGCCGCCGCCGGCCTTTTATTCCAACACCAGAAGGCCAGCGGGGCATATCCGCCGCACCACCCGGATAACAACGCCTAGACATGCGTTGCCCGCTGGCCGTTTTTAATGCCCATTGCGGCCGATCGCCCAAGCCGCTCGCTTCATACCACGGGGCGGGCGGTTATTTCTTCTGCCTTATGCCCGTCGGCACATATTGCGGCGGCGGCCAGGAGCGGAATTCAACGCCGGTTTCGGTGAAGTTGATCCCGGCGGATGCCAATTCATTCATGATGACGAAAAGCGAAGCCTCGTGCGGTTCCCGCTTGTCACCCTCCAGGTCGGCAATGGTCGACCTGCTGACGCACGCGCCGTCAGCAAGGTATCCTTGTGACCATCCCAACAAGGCGCGCGCAGCACGCACCTGAGCGGCGAGAAGCGAGCGGTCAGACATACGGACTCATTTCCGACATTTTGCTTGACTTTTTTGTAAAAATCCTACAAAATGACGGATACTAGACATTCATCAGGGTGTCTAGCCCTACCACAATGAAGAGGAGAGAACATGAACAACCTGTCTATCAAGCTAGACGGCCACAACAACATCAACCCTGCAACGCTCATGGCGGAAATTGACGCTTTCTACAACGCTCTTCCAGAGGAAACGAAGCGAGAAATTGCCATTGAAGGCTTGGAAACCCGGATAACGGAAGCCCTGTTGCGCGACCTGCGGAACAAGGTAGCAGAGCCTGTCGGCGACATGACTGAAGAGGACAGGAAAAAGCACTTCTCCATTATCAGCAACATGGCCCTCAGTTTGAACACCAGTCGAGACGTCTGCTTTTCATCGGACCTCTAATGCGCCCCGTCCCCGCCAATGACAATTCCCCCCTGCGGCTTCTCACGAAGTCGCAGGCAGCCGCCTATTGCGGCATCAGTACCCAGACCTTCGGTTCCGTCTGCCCGGTGCGCGCAATCGCACTGGGCGTTGGCGTTCGCATGGAGCGCTATGACATCCGCGCAATTGATGCTTGGATTGACCAACTGGCCGGCGCGGGCGAGTCGCTGCGCACTGCTGACCAACTCTTGGATGCGTTATGACAGGCACCGTTGTCCGCATTAAAGGACTCAAGCGTTACTTCGAGCCGAAGAGCGGGAAGTGGTACGCCTACCACCGAAAGTCTGGGCGCCGAATTTCGGCTGAGTTCGGCACGCCTGAATTCTTCGCGGAGTTCAACGCAATAGAGGCAGAGACCAAGGGCAAGGAGGCAAAGCCAGGAACCCTTGCCGCCTTGATAGAGTCCTACCGGCGGTCAACGGGCTTTCAGGTTTTGAAGATCCGCACCAAGTCGGACTATCAGAAAGTGCTTGAATATCTCAAGCCTCTCGGCCCGTCGCCCCTGTCAGAACTGACGCAAGGATGGGTCGCCCGCCTGCGGGACAAGACCTATGACAAGAAGAAGCGGAAGTTCACCAACTACACGCTGACCGTCCTAAGCATCCTCTTTGAGCACGCGATTGAGCAGGAGCTTATGTCCGTCAATCCGGTGGCGAAGGTGAAGCGCGTGCGCAAGCCGACCGATGCGCCAGAAGCAAACCGCCCGTGGATGGATGCTGAGCGCGAGGCGGTCACGGCCGTCCTGCCGCCACACATGCGGTTGCCCATCATGCTCATGATGTACTGCGGCCTAGACCCGCAGGACGCGCTCACGCTGCCCCGCACGGCGGTTTCTGGCGGCAAGCTGGACACGCGCCGCGGCAAGACCGGCGTGCCTGTTTGGGTGCCCCTGCCGAAGCCTGTCATTGAAGCCGTCGCGGCGGAGCCGCAGCATTCCGCCATCACCCTTTGCGCCAACAGCTACGGCAAGCCGTGGACCTACAATGGCTTCTCCACCAACTGGGCGAAGATCAAGACAAAGCTAGAGGAGGCGGGCGCGGTTCAACCGGGCCTTACCCTCAAGGGGCTCCGGCATACCGTGGCAACCATCCTGCGGGAGATGGGCAAGGACTACAGCGCCATTGCCGAAATGCTCGGCCAGAAGACCGAAGCCATGGCCAAGCACTATGCGCGCCGGGCCGACATGTCCAAGAAGATGGCCGAGACCATTGGCGACTTTGACGCCGAAGTGAACAGAAGGAAAACAGGAAACGTCTAGAACGGCAGAAAATCCTGTCTAGACGCGACAAGGAGGCATCCAAATCAATGAGCTAAAATTTGAGCAAAACCAAGCCATTAGGAGTGGTGCCCGGAGGCGGATTTGAACCACCGACACGCGGATTTTCAATCCGCTGCTCTACCAACTGAGCTATCCGGGCATCCGGCTTGGATTTCCTTGGAAATCCGTGGGGCGTTTGGTTCCGCCCCGGAAGCGAGCGGGGTTATAGCATCTTGCAAAAATGTGTCCAGCCCTATCGGCGGTTTTTTGCGGGAAAAATGGTGGGCTTTTCAAGTTGTGGAAAAGATTGCGTTTTCGGCATGTGACGGCGCGGTCACATATCGTCTTCGTTGGCCTTTGCCTCGTCGTCGGCGACGGGAATGGCGTAGGAGCCGGAGAGCCAGCGGTTGAGATCGACGTCGCGGCAGCGGTTCGAGCAGAAGGGATAGTGTTCGCGGGCCGAGGGGCGCTTGCAGATCGGGCAGGGCACGGCCTTGCGCAGCGGGGCCACGGTGGCGGAGGGCTTTTCGGTCTCGTCCGCCATGTCAGGCGTCCGCCCAGCCGTCATGTACGTCGAAGCCTTCGCCGGAAAGAAGGGCGAGGGTTTCGTAGAGGGGCAGACCCACCACATTGGTGTAGGAGCCGACCAGCTTGACGACGAAGCTGCCGGCAATACCCTGGATGGCGTAGCCGCCCGCCTTGCCGCGCCATTGGCCGGAGGCGAGGTAATGCTCGATGTCGGTGGTCGACAGGCGCTTGAAGCGCACCTTCGTGTCGATGACCTTCTGGCGCACCGTGCGGCCCGGCGTGATGAGGCAGACGCCGGTGAAGACGCGGTGGCTGCGGCCGGAGAGCAGATGCAGGGCACTCGACGCCTCGTCGATCATCTCCGTCTTCGGCAGGATGCGCCGGCCGACGGAAACGACGGTATCGGCGGCAAGGATGTAGCTGCCGGCAAAGGCGGGGTCGCCCTTGATGGCGGCGAGCGCCGCCTGCGCCTTGCCGGTCGACAGGCGCCGCGCGAGCGAGCGGGGATGCTCGGAACGCTTCGGCGTCTCGTCGATATCCATCGGCATCAGGCGCGCGGGCTCGATGCCGGCCTGCGCGAGCAGTTCGACGCGGCGCGGCGAGCCGGAGGCGAGGATGAGCTTGTCGGTCTGCGCCATGGGGGCTCCGGAAAAGTCCGGGACGCGCCGTCGTGCATGCCGCCGTTGAAGGGGCGGGGCGAGGGCGCGGTTCCTGGGCTTACTTGAAACGGTAGGTGATACGGCCCTTGGTCAGGTCGTAGGGGGTCATCTCGACCAGAACCTTGTCGCCGGCCAGAACGCGGATGCGGTTCTTGCGCATGCGGCCCGCGGTGTGGGCGATGATCTCGTGCTCGTTTTCGAGCTTGACGCGGAAGGTTGCGTTCGGGAGCAGTTCCGTCACGACGCCGGGGAATTCGAGGACTTCTTCTTTTGCCATCTTGTGATGATATTCCTGTAGGGTGGATGAGGGCGAGCCGGATGCCCGCCTCGAAAAATTTGCCGGAAACTACACAATCGCCAAGGCTTTGTGAACACCGAAGCGCCGGCTTTCTGCATTTGCCGTTTTTCAGGCCGTTTCCGGCTCAGCCGGAACCCTTCAGCCGCTTCTCGATCAGCTGCTTCAGGTGCTCGCGCACCTCGCGGTAGGAATGCATGATCTGGTCGCGCGTGCCGGTGGCGGCGGCCGGGTCCGGCGTCGGCCAGTACATGACGTCGACGGCCATGGAGCGGGTGAGTTCGAGCGCTGCGTGATGCGCTTCCGGCGCGAGCGTGACGATGAGGTCGAAATAATCGTCCTCCAGCTCGTCCAGCGAATGGGGGGCGTGGCGGCCGAGCGAAAGGCCGACTTCGCCGAGCACGGCATCGACGAAGGGATCGCGCTCGCCGGGGCGGATGCCGGCGGAGGCGACATAGGTGCCGGCGGGAAGCAGGCTGCGGGCCAGCGTTTCGGCCATCGGCGAGCGCACGGCATTCATGCGGCACATGAAAAGAACCGAACGGGGCGTTCGCGACCGGGCTTTTTCGGGTGCCGGGGAAACGCCCTCCATCCGCTCACCCGCGCCAGTAGAGAACGCAGACCAGCGTGAACAGCCGCCGGGCGGTGTCGAAATCGAACTTGATCTTGCCCGAGAGCCTGTCCATCAGCGTCTGCGAGCCTTCGTTGTGGATGCCGCGCCGGCCCATGTCGATCGCCTCGATCTGGCTGGGCGTGGAAGAGCGGATCGCCTGATAGTAGCTTTCGCAGATCAGGAAATAATCCTTCACGATACGGCGGAAGGGCGTCAGCGAGAGGATGTGGGTGGCCACATCCTCGCCGCCTTCCGTGCGGATGGCGAAGACCAGTTTGGAATCGAGCAGCGAGATGTTCAGGCGATAGGGGCCGCCGGGGTGGCCGATCGGCTCGAAGGTGTTTTCCTCGATGAGATCGAAGATGGCAACCGCGCGCTCATGCTCCACGTCCGGCGTGGCCCGGCCGATCGTATCGTCCAGCACCACATCGCAGAGACGGAAGTTGCCCTTCGTGCCCATGCCTCACGTCTCCATGTTGAGCCGGATGGCGACGGAACGGGCGTGGGCGCCGAGCCCCTCGGCTTCGGCGAGCGTCACGGCGGCGGGGCCGAGGGCGCGAAGCTGGTCGGGACCAAGGCGCAGGATCGACGTGCGCTTCATGTAGTCGAGCACCGAAAGGCCGGAGGAGAAGCGGGCGGAACGGGCGGTCGGCAGGACGTGGTTCGAGCCGCCGACATAGTCGCCGATGACCTCGGGTGTGTGACGGCCGACGAAAATGGCGCCGGCATTGCGGATTTCCGGCAGCAGCGCGTCGGGATCGGCGGTGGCGATTTCCAGATGCTCGGCCGCGATGCGGTTTGCCAGCGGCACGGCCTTCTTCAGGTCCGGCACGAGGATGGTCGCGCCGAAATCGCGCCAGCTTGCAGCGGCCGTTTCCGAGCGTGCCAGCGTCTTGAGCTGGCGCTCGACGGCGGCCTCGACGGCATCGGCAAGGGCAGGGCTGTCGGTGACGAGGATCGACTGGGCGCCGACATCGTGCTCGGCCTGGGCAAGCAGGTCCGCGGCGAGCCAGTCCGGATCGTTGTCGCTGTCTGCGATGATGAGGACTTCGGAGGGGCCGGCGATCATGTCGATGCCGACCGTGCCGAAGACCTGGCGCTTGGCGGCGGCGACGAAGGCATTGCCCGGGCCGGTGATCTTGGCGACGGGCGCGATGGTTTCCGTGCCATAGGCGAGCGCGGCGACGGCCTGCGCGCCGCCGATGCGGTAGATCTCGTCGACGCCGGCGATGCGCGCGGCGGCGAGCACGGCCGGATTGATCTCGCCTTCCTTGGCCGGTACGACCATGACGAGGCGCGGCACGCCGGCGACCTTGGCCGGCACGGCGTTCATCAGGACCGAACTGGGATAGCTCGCGGTGCCGCCCGGAACATAGAGGCCGACGGCATCGATGGCCGTCCAGCGCGAGCCGAGGCCGACGCCGATAGCGTCCTCGTAGATGTCGTCCTTCGGCTTCTGGCGGGCGTGGTGTTTCTCGATGCGCTGGGCGGCAAGCTCGAGCGCGGCGATGATCTTCGGATCGACGGCGTCATAGGCCGCGTCGATTTCCTCCAGCGACACGCGCATGGGGGTGGTGGCGAAATCGAGGCCGTCGAACTTCTTCGTATAGTCGGCGAGCGCCTTGTCACCGCGGGCGCGCACATCGTCGATAATGGCGCGCACGATGGCGTTGACGTCCTCGGAGACCTCGCGCTTGGTGGTCAGGAAGGCGGCGAAACGGGTTTCGAAATCGCCGCTCTGGTAGTCAAGTCTGATCGCCAAGTCACAAGTTCCTGTCGTCTCCCGGCAAAAGGCCGGACCAATACCCTCAAACCGCCGGATGGCGGGGCTTCAAGCTGGTTTCCCATGCTCCGCCGGTATCTGCAAGCTGAACTTCGACGCATTCCACATCGAGGGCGACGGAAGCATTGCCGGAGAGCACGAGTTCGACGGTTCCCTCGGGGCCTTCGTCCTTCTGGGCGAAGTTCACGGCGAGCAGGGAAAAGACGCTTTCCTTGTCCTTGCGGTCGATGCCGAGCGAGCGCACGGCGCTGACGCGCTTGAAGGCGACGACGGCGCGGCGGCGCTCGAAGTTTTTGCCACGCGCGCCCGCCTTTTCCCAGACGAAGCGGTTGACGGCGAGCGAAAAGACCTGGTGACGGGCGTCATAGGCAAGGCCGTCGGTCTTGAAGACCGCGTCCTGCAGGTGGGCCGAGACGACGGAGAGGTCTTCCGCGTCGAGGGCGAGCAGTTTCAGGCTGTCCATTATGCGTCCTTCCCGCGAATGCGGCATCTCGAAATGTCCATCACGAGATAGGACGGCGCGCGGCGGACTGCAACTCCGCCGCGCGCAGAAGGTTAGTCGCTGACGCGCTCGACGACCGCGCCGCAGCGCGTGAGCTTTTCTTCCAGCCGCTCGAAGCCGCGGTCGAGATGGTAGACGCGCGAGACCGTCGTTTCGCCTTCGGCGGCAAGGCCGGCGATGACGAGCGAGACGGAGGCGCGCAGATCCGTCGCCATGACGGGCGCGCCGCGCAGCCGCTCGACACCCTCGATCTTGGCCGTCTGGCCGGAGAGCGAGATCTTCGCGCCGAGGCGGGCCAGTTCCTGCACATGCATGAAGCGGTTTTCGAAGATCGTCTCGGTAATGTGCGAAATGCCGTTCGACTTGGTCATCAGGCCCATGAACTGCGCCTGGAGGTCCGTCGGGAAGCCCGGGAAGGGATCGGTCACGACATCGACCGGCTTGATGCCGCCGCCGTTGCGCACGACGCGGATGCCACTTTCCGTCGAGGTGATCTCAGCGCCGGAACGGCGGATCGCTTCCAGCGCCGTGTCGAGCAGGGCCGCATCCGTGCCCTCGAGCACGACGTCGCCGCCCGTCATGGCAACGGCCATGGCATAGGTGCCGGTTTCGATGCGGTCAGGCAGCACGCGATGGCGCGCGCCGGAAAGCTGGTCGACGCCCTCGATGGTGACGGTGGATGTGCCGGCGCCGGAAATCTTCGCGCCCATGGCGTTGAGGCACTTGGCAAGGTCCTGCACTTCCGGCTCGCGGGCGGCATTGCCGATCACGGTCGTGCCGCGGGCAAGCGTCGCCGCCATCATCATGACATGCGTCGCGCCGACCGAAACCTTGGGGAAGGTGTAGCGCGCGCCGATCAGGCCGCCCTCGGGCGCTGTTGCCTCGACATAGCCGCCGTCGATCTCGATCTTCGCGCCGAGCGCGGCCAGCGCCTCGATGAAGAGGTCGACCGGGCGCGTGCCGATGGCGCAGCCGCCGGGCAGCGAGACGCGGGCCTTGCCTTCACGGGCGAGCAGCGGGCCGATGACCCAGAAGCTGGCGCGCATCTTGGAGACCAGCTCGTAAGGCGCGGTCGTGTCGACGATGTTGCGCGAGGTGAAATGCACGGTGCGCGAATAGCCTTCGCCCTGGCGCTCGCGGCGGCCGTTGACGGAGATGTCGGCGCCGTGGTTGCCGAGGATGCGGATGAGCTGTTCGACGTCGGCAAGATGCGGCACGTTTTCCAGCGTCAGCGTGTCGTCGGTGAGGAGCGAGGCGATCATCAGCGGCAATGCGGCATTCTTGGCGCCGGAGATCGGGATGATGCCCCGAAGCTCATTGCCGCCTACAATCCTGATACGATCCATGTGTGACTACGGGCCGGGCCCGCCTTTCCTGAGAAGAATATCGGCTTTCGGAGATGGCGGCTTCTTAGAGCATCGCGATCGAAAAATGAAGACCGTGCCGGCCGCATGGTTATTTGCGCCCGGTTCCGGAAACCGTCCCCCGTAGCCTTCATGGTGAAGACGCTTCCGACTAACCGTCCGATTCGTCTTTTTTTGCGGCAGGAAGCCCCACCGTCTCGTCCGCATCGCCCGCGCGCCGCGCACGCGCCTGCTGCTTGCGCCGTTGCAGGTTGTCCCGCAGCGTCTTCGCCAGCCGCTCGGCCCGAAGCTCCGCTTCCGTCCTGATCTTCCGGCTTTCCGTCTCGTCCTTGCCGCTCATGCCCTTCTCATAATCAAATCCGCGCCCCGAAAAAAGCGCCGCCCGCATGAGATTTGTTGCGATAATCGCAAATTGGCCGCTTGCGCTGCCCGATCACCTGTGGCAATAGGCCCTCGCTCACGCGGAACAGCCCTGTTTCGCCGGATGCTGCTATAGCTCAGGGGTAGAGCACTCCCTTGGTAAGGGAGAGGCCGAGAGTTCAAATCTCTCTAGCAGCACCATTCTTTTCCCAAGAATTCCTATTTATCAGATACTTGCTAGCGAAAGCCCGGTTCCAATCCACCTCTGTGCGCTTGCTACAATCTCCTCGCCGTTCCGCGGTCTATGCCGATCGTGGATCGCAGGCTTGCCGTCCCAACTCCTAGCGCATGGATTGCTGTATGCGGCCGGCACAATACGGCGATAAGAATGGCAGTCAAAAGTCAAACGTAAGGAGATGACCAGTTGCGGAAGATCATCGTCATTACCTGCGCCCTCATCGCCGGCCTGACCCTGACGAACTGCGCCGGTCGCCAGTGCAGCGACTGGCCGGGGACGTGCATAATCCAGTGATGGGCGGGCGCGCTGGCTCAAGCGTCAGGTCGCGACCTTTCCAGTCTCTCCGGCACCCGTAGCCGCCTTCTTGCGCGTCATTCCCGGTGGCTCTCCGACGATGCGCTTGAAGGCGCGGGCGAAGGCGGCCTGGGAGCCGAAGCCGAGACGGCGGGCGGCGGTGTCGATGGCGAGCTTGTCGCGGCGGAACCATTGTTCGGCGAGGCGCATGCGCAGGGCGAGCACGTAGCGCTGCGGGGTGACGCCCGTTACCTCAACGAAGCGCTTGGCGAAGACGGAGCGGGAGCTGCCCATTTCGCGCGCCATGTCGGCAAGTGTCCAGTTGCGGCCGGGCTCGCGGTGGAGGGCGGCGATGACGCGGCCGAGGCGCGGGTCGCGCAGGGCCTCGAGCCAGCCCGTGGCGTCGCCGCAGCCGCATTCCACCCAGCCGCGCACGATGGAGGCGGCGATGACATCGGCAAGGCGGGCGAGGATGCCGGCGGAGCCGACGCGTTCTTCCGCCATTTCCCGCTCCATCGCGTCGAGCAGCGGCATCAACTCCGGCTGGCGGCCGATCAGCGCGCCGACGGACATGACCTGCGGCATGAGGCCGACCAGCGGGTGCAGCGTGTCGAGTTCGAATTCCATGCGGCCGGTGAAGATGAGCGCGTCCTTTTCGCGGTTCGTCTCCTTGACGCAGGCTTCCACAGCAGCGACATCGGCGCAGAGCGGCTTTCGCGTGTAGCTCTCGTAGTCGCGGATCGTGACATGCGCGGCGGTGACGATTTCGTGCATCTCGCCGCGCGGCAGGAGCACGGCATCGCCGCAGCCGAGTTCCCGCTGCGCCTGCCCCGGTGCGCGCAGCAGGACCTTGCCGCGGGCGATGAAGTGGAAGCGGGCTTCGGGCCCCGCCGGAAAGCGGATGCCGAAGGGCGGGGTGAGCTGGAGTCGGCCGTAGCTGGCGCCGCGCAGGCGCATGCCCATCAGCAGCTCGCTGACGGGGTCATGCGCATTTTTTGCAAGGTCGGACGATCGATCAAACATTGCGGATAAAATGGCATTGTGCGTCTTGCGTTTCAACCCACTTCTGGAGCACGCACTGCAACAGGAAAGGGATGACAGATGACGGATGCAACAATCGTGGCGGCGGAGAGCGAAGCGGATGCGCGCCCCGCCTGGGGGGCGGTCCTCGCAATGACGCTCGGCGTGTTCGGGCTGGTGGGGGCGGAATTCCTGCCGGCAAGCCTGCTGACGCCGATGGCGGCGGACCTGCGCATTTCCGAAGGCATGGCGGGGCAGGCGGTGACGGCCACGGCTGCCGTCGCGCTGGTGACGAGCCTTCTCATTACCGTGGTGACGCGCAAGCTCGACCGGCGGCTCGTGCTGGTCGGGCTTTCGGTCCTGCTGATCTTCTCGAACCTGCTGGTGGCGATGGCATCGAACCTTCCCATGCTGCTCGTCGGCCGCGTGCTGCTCGGCATGGCGCTGGGCGGCTTCTGGACGCTGTCGGCGGCGACCATGATGCGGCTGGTGCCGGAGGCGGTGGTGCCGAAGGCCCTGTCGGTGATGTTCCTCGGCGTGTCGGCGGCCACGGTCTTCGCCGCGCCCGTCGGCAGCTATGTCGGCGATATCGTCGGCTGGCGGAATGTCTTCCTCGGGGCGGCCGTGCTCGGTGCGATCGCGCTCGTGGTGCAGCTTGCGACGCTGCCCTCGCTGCCGCCGCGCGGGCATTCGCGCTTCGGCACGCTGGTCGAGGTGCTGGCGCGGCCGGGCGTGGGCTTTGCCATGTTCGCGATCCTGCTCGTCTTCACCGGCCATTTCGCCTTCTTCACCTATATCAGGCCGTTCCTTGAAACGGTGACGGGTGTCGGCGTCGAGGGTGTTTCGGTCGTGCTGCTCGGCTTCGGCATCGCCACCTTCTTCGGCAACTATCTCGGTGCGGTGCTGCTCGAGCGGTCCATGCGCTTCACACTGTCGATCATGCCGGTCGTCATGGGCGTACTGGCGCTCTTGCTCTCGAGCTTCGGCGGCAGCCTTGCCACCGATGCGGCCATGGTTGCGCTCTGGGGCCTTGCCTTCGGTGCCGTGCCGGTCGCCTGGACGACCTGGATCACCCGCGCCGTGCCGGACGAGGCGGAAAGCGCCGGCGGCCTCTTCGTTGCCGCGATCAACTTCGCCATCGCGACGGGCGCGGCGGCAGGGGGTGCGATCTTCGACGCCAGCGGCGTGACGAGTGTCTTCGTCGTGAGCGGCGTCGTGTTGTTCCTGGCAGCGCTCACCATCGTCTCGGCTGTGCGCACCCGTCCGGCATGACGACAGGCGGCGGCTCCGAGGGGGCCGCCGTCCCTTCTCGCTGGCGCGAAAACCCGTTATTGCGGAGGTGTCGCGTCATCGGGGATCGCTCATGGATTTCATGCGCCTGCTACAGTCGCTGGAGGAACTGCTCTACGAGCTGGCATCCTGGCTCGTCTTCTATCCGGTGACGCTCTGGCGCACGCTCACCCGCCCGCGCGAGATGATGCGCTACGCCGACAGCGAGCTCGGCGATACGCTCGAAAAGCGCTACACGGATACGCTGAGCCCGCCACTCTTCCTGCTGCTCACGCTTCTTTTCGCGCATGGGCTGGAGCTCGCGCTGATCGCGCACCGGGATGACGACCTGCTGCCCGCCATCATGCGGGACGATGCGAACCTGCTCATCTTCCGCGCTTTCCTCTTCAGCATCTTTCCGCTGCTCATGGCGGTGCGGCTCTTGAGACGGGCCGGTCTGCCGCTGGATCGCGAGACGCTGAAGGCGCCGTTCTACAGCCAGTGTTATGTCGCCGCGCCCTTTGCCTTCGGCCTCAGTGCCGGCATGAACCTCATGCGGGCGGGGCGGCACGAGATGATGGTGGCGGGAGGTGCGGTCGCCCTGCTTTCGCTGCTCTGGTATGTCGTGGTGGAGGTCCGCTGGTTCCAGCATGATCTTGGGGTAAGGCGGTCCATGGCGATCTGGCTGGTGGTGCGCACGGTGCTGGAGGCGGTGGTGCTGGTCGTTCTGGCGAGCGTGGCTCTCTCCTTCGGGCTGGCAAGCGGTCCGCGCTGATTACGCTGTTGCCCTCCGGTCGTTTCGGTCTAGAACTCACGGTAGAGGATTCCGGAGGAACGACGCGTGGTGATGACGGCGGGCGATTTTTCGCGAGGGACTTTTGTCGGCAGGATCTGGCGGCCGGATGTGCAGGGTCCGGCGGTCGTCGTTCTGCGGGACGGCAAGCTTTGCGACATCACCTCCCGGGACATCCCGACCATGCGCGATCTTCTGGAAAAGGACGATCCGGCAGCGGTGGCCCGCGCGGCATCTTGCGAATCGCTGACGACGCTCGATGCGGTGCTGGAGGCCTCCGTCGAAGGCACCGGCAATTTTTCCCGGCTGCACCTGCTTGCGCCCTGCGACCTGCAGGCGGTGAAGGCCTGCGGCGTCACCTTCGCCCGCTCGATGATCGAACGGGTGATCGAGGAGAAAGCGGCGGGCGATCCGACGCGCGCGGAGAAGGTGCGCGGGCGCGTCACCGCCATCATCGGCGATAGCCTGCGCGACCTGAAAGCCGGATCGGAGGCGGCGGCGAAGGTCAAGGCGGCGCTGATTGAGGAGGGTATCTGGTCGCAGTATCTCGAAGTCGGCATCGGGCCGGATGCGGAGGTCTTCACGAAGGCGCCGGTGCTTGCCGCTGTCGGCTGGGGGGCATCGGTCGGGCTGCATCCGATCTCCAAATGGAACAATCCGGAGCCGGAAATCGTGCTCGCGGTCGACAGCGCCGGGCGCGTCAAGGGCGCGACGCTCGGCAATGACGTGAACCTGCGAGACGTGGAGGGCCGCTCGGCGCTGCTGCTCGGCAAGGCGAAGGACAACAACGCCTCCGCCGCCATCGGCCCCTTCATCCGCCTTTTCGACGAGACCTATTCCATCGACGATGTACGCAGGGCCGACCTCGATTTGCGGATCGAAGGCGAGGACGGGTTCGTGCTCAAGGGACGCAGCACGATGCGCGAGATCAGCCGCGATCCGCTCGACCTCGTCGCCCAGACCATCGGCCGGCATCATCAATACCCCGATGGCTTCATGCTGTTCATGGGCACGCTGTTCGCGCCCGTCGAGGATCGCGATGCGTCGGGGCAAGGCTTTACCCACAAGACGGGCGACAGGGTGACCATCTCGAATGCGGAACTGGGCGCGCTCGTCAACACGGTGCGCCTCTCCACTGAATGCCCGCCCTGGACCTTCGGCATGGCCGCGCTGATGCGCAATCTCTCCTCCCGTGGGCTTCTCTGACATGGGGGAAGGTGTGCTGGACGAGACGAGCCGCAAGATCCTGCGGCTCCTGCAAACGGAACCGGACCTGACGGTCGCGGAGATCGGCGAACGCGTTGGTCTCAGCCATACGCCGTGTTGGCGGCGCATCAAGGAGATGGAGCGGCTCGGCATCATCCGTGGCCGCATCGTCGCCATCGACCCGAAGCTCGTCGGCTTCGAGGTCTCGGTCTTCTGCTTCGTGCGGCTGAAGCAGCATGACGAGGAGACATTGCTGGAGTTCGAACGGGCGGTGAAGAACATGCCCGAGGTCGTGCAGTGTTATTCCATGACTGGCGATCATGACTATGTGCTGCGTGTGCTGACCAGCAGCGTGCGCCAGTACGAGGAGATATTGAAGAAGGCGCTGCTGAAGCTGCCGGGCGTCGGCTTCGTCAATTCCAGCTTCGCGCTCGACGAATTGAAGAACACGCATCGCGTGCCGCTTTGAGCGCAATAGGATGCCATTGCGCAAGGAGGCGTCCTTTGCGGATGCCATCCTCAAGATGTGAATTTCATCGGCGAAAATAGGGACGCGCTCCTCCCAATCTCTGCGTAAGCTCCTACATCAGGAGGATGGCTTTCGTGGAGGAGGGCCATCGAGGAGGAAGTCATGCTGAAGCAGAGCTTTTCTCTCGAGGACAAGTATACGGCGGAGGAGGGAAGGATCTTCCTTTCCGGCATCCAGGCGCTCGTGCGCCTGCCGATCGTTCAGATGCGGCGCGACCATGCCGCGGGGCTGAACACCGCCGCATTCATCTCGGGTTATCGCGGATCGCCGCTCGGCGGCTACGACCAGCAGCTCGCCAAGGCCGGCAAGCATCTGGCGGCGAACGGCATCGTGTTCCGGCCGGGCGTCAACGAGGACCTGGCGGCGACCGCCGTCTGGGGCACCCAGCAACTGCACCTGTCACCGGGCGCGCGTTACGACGGCGTCGCCGGCTACTGGTACGGCAAGGGGCCGGGCGTCGACCGCTGCGGCGACGTGCTGAAGCACGCCAACGCCGCCGGCACCTCGAAACATGGCGGCGTGCTCTGTCTGGCCGGTGACGACCATTCGGCCAAGTCGTCCTCCATTCCGCACCAGTCCGACCATGCTTTCATGTCGGCGCTGATCCCGGTGCTCTATCCCTCGTCCATCCATGAATTCGTCGAATACGGCCTGCTCGGCACGGCCATGTCGCGCTAATCCGGCTGCTGGGTGGGCATGAAGTTCATCGCCGACACGGTGGAGACGACGGCCTCCGTCGACCTTGCGGGCGAGCGCCGCCAGTTCGTCATCCCGGAGAATTTCGAACTGCCGCCGGGCGGCCTCAATCTGCGCTGGCCCGATCCGCCGCTGCCGCAGGACGAGCGGCTTCAGACCTACAAGGGCTATGCCGCCATCGCCTTTGCCCGCGCCAACCGGGTGGACGAGGTGACCCATGACGCGCTCCGCGCCCGCTTCGGCATCATCGCCTCGGGCAAGGCCTATGAGGATGTGCTGCAGGCGCTGAAGGAACTGTCGCTCGGGCCGGCCGAAATGGCCGAGATCGGCATGCGGGTTTACAAGGTCCGCATGCCCTGGCCGCTGGAGCCGGAGGGCGTGCGCGAATTCTCGCAAGGGCTGGAGGAGGTTCTGGTCGTCGAGGAGCGGCGCGAGATCATCGAGAACCAGATCAAGCAGCAGCTCTTCAACTGGCATCCGGGCGAGCGGCCGCGCATCATCGGCAAGTTCGACCATCAGGACCATCCGTTCCTGCCGCTCTCGCAGGCGCTGACGGTCGGCATGGTGGCGCGGGCCATCGCCTCGCGGCTCCTGCATTTCGAGTTCGATGCCGGCTTGAAGAAGGTGATTTCCGACGAGCTCGCCTATCTTCTGGAGCGGGAGAAAATCCGCAAGACGCATACCGCGCCGGTCGAGCGCGTGCCCTATTTCTGCTCGGGCTGTCCGCACAACACATCCACCAAGGTGCCGGAAGGCAGCCGCGCAGCGGCGGGCATCGGCTGTCACTACATGGTGCAGTGGATGGACCGCGACACGACGACCTTCACCCATATGGGGGCCGAGGGCGTGCCATGGTCGGGCATCGCGCCCTTCACCGACGAAAAGCACATGTTCGTCAATCTCGGCGACGGCACCTACTACCATTCCGGCATTCTGGCGGTGCGCCAGTCCGTCGCCGCCGGCGTCAACATCACCTACAAGCTGCTCTACAACGACGCCGTGGCGATGACCGGCGGGCAGGCCGTCGACGGGCCGATCAGCCCCGAGGCGGTGACGCGCCAGCTTTACGACGAAGGCGTCGAGCCGATCTATCTCGTCTCCGATCACCCGGAAGCCTATTCGCCCTCCACGCTCGCCCCCGGCGTCATCGTGCGCCACCGTGACGAGATGGACCGGGTGATGCGCGATATCCGTGAAGCGCCCGGCTGCTCGGCCATCGTCTATGTGCAGACCTGCGCGGCGGAAAAGCGCCGCCGCCGCTCGCGCGGCCTTCTGGAGAATCCGCCGGTCCGGCTGATGATCAATCCGGCGGTCTGCGAGGGCTGCGGCGACTGTTCCACCCAGTCGAACTGCGTTTCCGTCGAGCCGCTGGACACGGCCTTCGGTCGCAAGCGCAAGATCAACCAGTCGACCTGCAACAAGGACTATTCCTGCCTCAAGGGCTTCTGCCCGTCCTTCGTGACGGTGGAAGGCGGGCGGCTGCGCAAGGCGGCACGCTCCAACCCGGATATGTCGGGCGTTCCTGACCCCGATATCGTTCGGATCGGCGACCGTTCCTACAATATCGCCATCGCCGGCATCGGCGGCACGGGCATCCTCACGATCAGCGCCATCCTCGGCATGGCCGCCCATCTCGACGGCAAGTCGCCGATGATCCTCGATATGGCCGGCCTTGCGCAGAAGGGCGGGGCCGTGATGAGCCACCTGCGCATCGGCCTGCACGATCAGGACGTCTCCTCGCCGCGCATCATCACCGGCGGCGCGGACCTGCTGATCGCCGCCGACGACGTGGTTGCCGCTTCCAAGGATGCGGCGACGCTGTGCGACCCGCACCGCACGACGGGCGTGGTCAACACCAAGCTGACGCCGGTCGCCGATTTCGTGCGCAAGCGCGACTTCGATTTTCGCCGCAGCGACGTCGAGGGCACGGTGCGCGCCGCACTGCGCGAGGCCTCGTATCTTCTCGACTTCACGACGGTCGCGGAAAAGGTCGCCGGCAATGCCATGGCGACGAACATTCTGATGACGGGTTATGCCTGGCAGAAGGGGTTGATCCCGCTCACCCGCCAGTCGATCGAGCAGGCGATCGCGCTCAACGGCGTTGCCGTCGATGCCACGCTCTCGGCCTTCGGCTGGGGCCGGCTGATCGCCGCCGATCTGGCCCGCGCCGAACGCCTGCTGCATCCCGGCAAGCCGGTGCCGACGCTGGAGACCATGGCGACGGAAGAGCTGATCGCCCACCGCATGAAGCACCTGACGGCCTATCAGAACGCTGCACTGGCGAACCGCTACAAGGCGCTGGTGGACCGGGTGCAGGCGGCGGAAAGGGCGCTGGGGCCGGACGACCGGCTGACGCGCACCGTCGCCCATGTCCATGCGCAGCTCCTTGCCTACAAGGACGAATACGAGGTGGCGCGGCTCTTCTCCGATCCAGCTTTCAAAGCCGGGCTGGCCGAGCAGTTCGAGGGCAAATACAGCATCGCCTTCAACCTCGCGCCGCCCTTCCTCAAGGGTGAGGATGCCAACGGCCGGCCGCGCAAGCGCCGCTTCGGCCGGTGGATGCTACCGGCCTTCGGCCTTCTCGCCAGCCTCAAGGGTCTGCGCGGCACCGCCTTCAACCCGTTCGGCCGCACGGCCGAGCGTCGCATGGAGCGCCGGTTGATCGCTGACTACGAGGCGCTGGTGGATCATGTGCTGCAAAACCTTCGCCACGAGAACCTCGACGCCGCCGTTGCGCTTCTTTCGCTTTACGGCGAGATTCGCGGCTACGGTCCCGTCAAGGAGGAGGCGGCCAAACGGGTGGCGGCGCGCGAGGCCGGCATGCGCAAGGCTTTCGAGACGGCAGGACAGGAAAAGGCGGTCGCTTGAGAACCGCGAGGGGAGGACGGACATGTATGACGCGGGCATGAGCTTCGGGCTTGGCGAGGAAATCGAGGCGCTGCGCGAGAGCGTGCGGCGCTTTGCGATGGACCGGATCGCTCCGCAGGCGGCGGAGATCGACCGCAGCAACAATTTCCCGATGCCGCTCTGGCGGGAAATGGGCGATCTCGGCCTGCTCGGCATCACCGTGCCGGAAAGCCTCGGCGGGACGGGCATGGGCTACCTCGCCCATTGCGTGGCGATGGAGGAGATCAGCCGCGCCTCGGCCTCCGTGGCCCTCAGCTACGGCGCGCATTCCAACCTCTGCATCAACCAGATCGTCCGCAACGCCTCGCCGGCGCAGCGGGAGAAGTACCTGCCGAAGCTGATTTCCGGCGAGCATGTCGGCGCGCTCGCCATGTCCGAGCCGGGCGCGGGGTCCGACGTCGTCTCCATGAAGCTGCGCGCGGAAAAACGTGGCGACCGCTATGTGCTGAACGGCAACAAGATGTGGATCACCAACGGGCCGGATGCGGATGTGCTGGTGGTCTATGCCAAGACCGATCCCGAGGCCGGCTCGCGCGGCATCACCGCCTTCTTCATCGAGAAGGGTTTCAAGGGGTTTTCGACCGCGCAGAAGCTCGACAAGCTCGGCATGCGCGGCTCCAACACCTGCGAACTCGTCTTCACCGATTGCGAGGTGCCGGAGGAGAACGTGATGGGCACGGTGGGGCGCGGCGTCAACGTGCTGATGTCCGGTCTCGATTACGAGCGCGTCGTGCTGTCCGGCGGTCCGCTCGGCATCATGGCCGCCTGCCTCGACGTGGTGGTGCCCTATATCCATGAGCGAAAGCAGTTCGACCGGCCCATCGGCGAATTCCAGCTCATGCAGGGCAAGGTGGCCGACATGTATGTCACGCTCAACGCCTGCCGCGCCTATGTCTATGCCGTGGCGAGCGCCTGCGACCGGGGCGAGACGACCCGCAAGGACGCCGCCGGCTGCATCCTCTATTCCGCCGAGATGGCGACCAAGCTGGCGCTCGAGGCCATCCAGTCGCTCGGCGGCAACGGCTATATCAACGACTACCCGACGGGCCGCCTGCTGCGCGACGCCAAGCTCTACGAGATCGGCGCCGGCACCTCCGAAATCCGCCGCATGCTGATCGGCCGCGAAATCTTTCAGGAGACCCTGTGATGCCGGTTCTTCCCTCGGCCGTGAACACGCGCAGCGAAACCTTCGCGGCAAACCGCAAGGCGATGCTCGACGCGCTGGCGCTGGTGGAAGAGGCGGCGAACCTCGCCATGGACGGCGGCGGATCGAAGGCGCGCGAGCGCCATGTCGCCCGCGGCAAGCTGCTGCCGCGCGAGCGGGTGGCGCAGCTCCTCGACCCCGGCTCGCCCTTCCTCGAAATCGGCCTCACCGCCGGCCACGGCCTCTATGACGGCGCATCACCCTCCGGCGGCATGATCGCGGGCATCGGCCGCGTCTCGGGCCGCGAATGCATGCTCGTCTGCAACGATGCGACGGTGAAGGGCGGCACCTACTATCCCATCACCGTGAAGAAGCATCTGCGTGCGCAGGAGATTGCCGCGGAAAACCGGCTGCCCTGCATCTATCTCGTCGATTCCGGCGGGGCGAACCTGCCGAACCAGGACGAGGTCTTCCCCGACCGCGACCATTTCGGCCGCATCTTCTATAATCAGGCGCAGATGTCCGCCGCCGGCATTCCGCAGGTCGCCGTCGTCATGGGAAGCTGTACGGCGGGCGGGGCCTATGTGCCGGCGATGAGCGACGAGACTGTCATCGTCGAGAACCAGGGCACGATTTTCCTCGCCGGCCCGCCGCTGGTGAAGGCCGCGACGGGCGAGGTGGTGACGGCCGAAGATCTCGGCGGCGGTGACGTGCATACCCGCCTTTCGGGCGTCGCCGATCACCTCGCGCGCGACGATCGCCATGCGCTCACCATCGCCCGCCAGATCGCCGCCAATCTCAATATGCGTAAGCCGGAGGCTACTAAATCAGGGGGTGGCGACGCCCCGCTCTACGACCCCGAAGAGCTGCTCGGCATCGTGCCGGCCGATACGCGCACGCCCTATGACGTGCGCGAGGTGACCGCCCGCGTGGTCGACGGCTCGCGCTTCGACGAGTTCAAGGCGCGCTTTGGCACCACGCTCGTCTGCGGCTTCGCGGCGCTGCATGGCCTTCCCGTCGGCATCATCGCCAACAATGGCGTGCTCTTTTCAGAGGCAGCGCTGAAGGGCGCGCATTTCATCGAGCTTTGCGCCCAGCGCGGCATTCCGCTCCTCTTCCTGCAGAACATCACCGGCTTCATGGTCGGCCGCAAATACGAGGCGGAGGGCATCGCCAAGCACGGGGCTAAGCTCGTCACCGCCGTCGCCACGGCCAAGGTGCCGAAGCTCACCGTATTGATCGGCGGCTCCTACGGCGCGGGCAATTACGGCATGTGCGGACGGGCCTATTCGCCGCGCTTTCTCTGGACCTGGCCGAACAGCCGCATCTCCGTCATGGGCGGCGAGCAGGCGGCCGGCGTGCTCGCCACCGTCAGGCGCGAGGGCATCGAGCGGGTGGGCGGAAGCTGGAGCATGGAGGAGGAGGCCGCCTTCAAGCAGCCGACCATCGACATGTTCGCCCGCCAGAGCCATCCGCTCTATGCCTCGGCAAGGCTCTGGGACGACGGCATCGTCGATCCGCGCAAGACGCGCGACGTGCTGGCGCTCTCGCTTTCGGCGGCGCTCAACGCGCCCGTCGATCCCACCCGCTTCGGCGTCTTCAGGATGTAGAGGAGGCAAGTCATGAAACGTGAATCGATCAATGCCAAAAACGCGCCCGCCCCGCGCGGCGGCTACTCGCAGGCCGTGAAGATCGAGGATTTCAAGACGCTGGTCTTCATCAGCGGCCAGATCCCCGTTGCCGATGACGACAAGGTGCCGGAGAGTTTTGAGGATCAGGCGCGGCTCGTCTGGCGCAATATCGACGCGCAGTTGAAGGCGGCCGGTATGACGAAGGCCGATCTCGTCAAGGTCACGACCTTCCTTTCCGACCGGTATCACGCCACCGCCAACCGCGAGATCCGCAGCGAATATCTCGGCAGTATCGCCCCGGCGATGAGCGTCGTCATCGCTTCGATCTTCGATGGGAAATGGCTGCTCGAAGTCGAGGCCATCGCAGCGCAATGAGAACCGGAGCCGGGATGTTCAGAAAGATCCTCATCGCCAACCGCGGCGAAATCGCCTGCCGGGTCATCCGCACCGCAAGGCGTCTGGGCGTCGCGACGGTCGCCGTCTATTCCGATGCCGACCGCAATGCGCTGCATGTCGAGATGGCCGACGAGGCCATCCGCCTCGGCCCGGCCGAAGCGGCGGAAAGCTACCTAAACATCGCCGCGATCATCGAAGCGGCCAAAGCGAGCGGCGCGGAGGCGGTGCATCCCGGCTACGGCTTCCTGTCGGAAAATCCCGATTTCGTCGAGGCGGTGAAGGCCGCCGGTCTCGTCTTCATCGGCCCCTCGGCAAGTGCCATCCGTGCGATGGGCCTGAAGGATGCCGCCAAGGCGCTGATGGAAAAGGCGGGCGTGCCCGTCGTGCCCGGCTATCACGGCGAGCGGCAGGACGCCGCCTTCCTTGCCGGCGAGGCGACGGCCATCGGCTATCCCGTGTTGATCAAGGCGCGCGCCGGCGGCGGCGGCAAGGGCATGCGGCGGGTGGAGGACCCCGCCGATTTTTCCGCCGCGCTGGAAAGCGCCCGCCGCGAGGGCGAAAGCGCCTTCGGCGACGGCCGTGTGCTGGTCGAGAAATACATGGCCAAGCCCCGCCATATCGAAGTGCAGGTTTTCGGCGACGGGCACGGCTATGTCGTGCATCTCTTCGAGCGCGACTGCTCGCTCCAGCGCCGCCACCAGAAGGTCATCGAGGAAGCGCCGGCCCCCGGCATGACGGCGCAGATGCGTGAGGCGATGGGCGCGGCGGCTGTGCGTGCGGCGGCGGCCATCGGCTATAGCGGCGCGGGCACGGTCGAGTTCATCGCCGACGTTTCGGATGGCCTCCGGCAGGATCGTTTCTATTTCATGGAGATGAACACGCGCCTGCAGGTGGAGCATCCGGTGACGGAGGCGATCACCGGCCTCGACCTCGTCGAATGGCAGCTCCGCGTGGCCGCCGGCGAGCCTCTGCCGAAGCGGCAGGAGGAGCTTGCCATCACCGGCTGGGCCTTCGAGGCGCGGCTTTATGCGGAAAACCCGGCGCGCGAATTCCTGCCCGCGACCGGCCGCCTTGCCGTCTTCGACCTGCCAGATAGCGCGCGTATCGATTCCGGCGTGCGCGCCGGCGATATCGTCACGCCCTATTACGACCCGATGATCGCCAAGGTCATCACCCACGGGCAGACCCGTGCGGAGGCGCTGGCGCGATTGGAGGCGGCGCTGGAAAAATGCCGCGTCGGCGGGGTGACGACGAATGCCGGTTTCCTCGTCCGGCTCTGCCGCCTGCCGGCCTTTGCCGCCGGCGATGTCGATACCGGCCTGATCGGCCGGGCCGGCGAGGGGCTGCTGGTCGAACCGGAGGCCTCTGAAGAGGCCTTCGCGCTTGCTGCCCTCTCGGCGCTCGGCCTTCTCGAAATGCCGGACGATCCGGATCCCTGGGCACATATCCGCGGCTTCCGCCTCTGGGGCGAGGCGGCGCGGACGGTGTTCCTCGACCATGGCGGGGCGGAACATGCGCTGCGTATCGTCATGCCCGGCGGCAGGCGCTTCCGCCTCGATCATAACGGCCTCTCGACGGAAGTCGGCCTCCTCTCGGTGAATGGCGATGCCATTCGGCTGGATTGTGACGGCCATGTGTTTTCCGCCACCGTGCACCGCGATGCGGCCAGCATCGTGGTCTTCTTCGGCGGGCATGCCCATGCCTTTGCGATTGCGGAGGAAGCCGGTCATCACGGCGAGGCGGCGGCGGGCGGGGACCGGCTTTCGGCTCCGATGCCGGGTCTCGTGCGCATTGTCTCGGCGGCGCCAGGCGCACGGGTCGCCAGGGGCGATGCGCTGGTCACCATGGAGGCAATGAAGATGGAGCTGGTGCTGGCCGCGCCCCGCGACGGGGTCGTGGCGGCGGTGCCGGTGGCGGTGGGCGATCAGGTGGCGGAAGGCGCGCTCCTCCTGTCGCTGGAGCCCGAGGAGGCGGCATGAGCCGGCGCGTCGAAATCGTTGAGATGGCGGCCCGCGACGGGTTGCAGAACGAGAAGAAGATCATTCCTTCCGCCGACAAGATCGCGCTGATCGATCGTCTCTCCGATTGCGGTTTCGAGCGTATCGAGGCGACGAGTTTCGTCAGCCCCAAATGGGTGCCGCAACTGGCTGACGGTGCCGCCGTGATGGCCGGTATCGCGCGCCGCCCGGGTGTCTCCTATGCGGCGCTGGTGCCGAACATGAAGGGCTACGAGGCGGCGAAGGCCACCGGCGTCAACGAGGTCGCCGTCTTCCTTTCGGCGTCCGAGGGGTTTTCCCGCGCCAATCTCAATTGCTCGATTGCCGAAAGCGTCGAGCGTGTCCGCCCGGTCGCGGAGGCGGCGAAGGCGGATGGGCTGTTGCTGCGCGGCTATGTGAGCTGCGTCGTGCAATGCCCCTATGACGGGCCGGTCGAACCCTGCGCGGTGGCGCGGGTGACGAGCCAGCTCCTGCGCCTCGGCTGCCATGAGGTGAGCCTTGGCGACACGATCGGCCGGGCGCGGCCCGCCGAGGTCGCCGCCATGCTGGATGTCGTGCTCGCCGTCGCCTTCCCGGAAAATCTCGCCGGCCATTTCCACGATACGAACGGGCTGGCGCTCGACAATATCCGCGTGGCGCTGGATCATGGCCTCACCGTCTTCGACGCCTCGGTCGGCGGGCTCGGCGGTTGCCCCTATGCGCCGGGCGCGCGGGGCAATGTCGATACGCTGGCCGTCGCCGACATGCTGGCGGCGGAAGGCTACGAGACGGGGCTGGACCGGCAGAAGCTGGCGGCGGCGGCCGCCTTCGCACGGCGGATCACCGGCAAGGACGATACAAGGAAGAGCGCGTAGCGGGCCGCAAGCGCAGGAGAGGCAGGCATGACGTACGAGACCCTTTCGGTTGCCGTCGACCGGCTCGGTGTGGCGACCCTCACGCTGCGCCGTCCCGCCCAGCACAATGCGCTGTCCGGCCCGATGATCCGCGAGCTGACCGCCGCGGCGGGAAAACTGGGAGAGGATAAGGCGGTGCGCCTCGTCGTGCTGACGGGCGAGGGCGAGAGTTTTTGCGCGGGCGGCGATCTCAACTGGATGAAGGCGCAGATCGCGGCGACACGCGGAGAGCGCATCACGGAAGCCCGCCACCTCGCCTTGATGCTGAAGGCGCTGCGCGACTTGCCGAAGCCGCTCATCGCCCGCGTCAACGGCCCGGCCTATGGCGGCGGCGTCGGGCTGATCAGCGTCTGCGATGCCGCGATTGCCGTGGAGGGCGCGCGTTTCGGCCTGACGGAAACCCGCCTCGGCCTCATCCCGGCGACGATCAGCCCCTATGTCGCCGCCCGCATCGGCCCGGCCGCCTTCCTGCGCTTTTCCACGTCTGCGCGGCTCTTCGATACCGGGACCGCGCAGGGGATCGGCCTTCTGAGCGGCGTCGTCGCGCCGGAGGCGCTGGATGCGGCGGTGGAGGCGGAGATCGTCCCCTATTTCTCGGCCTCGCCCGAAGCCGTTGCGGCGTCGAAGGCGCTGGCGCACGCGCTGGCCCCGCCAATTGACGGCAGGCTTATCGAGATGACGCTGACGCGGCTCGCCGACACTTGGGAGACGCCCGAGGCGGCGGAGGGGATCGCGGCCTTTCTGGAAAAGCGCAAGGCGAAGTGGGTGATTGACGCGAAAGGGTGATTTGCAGGGTTGCCCCTCACCCTAACCCTCTCCCCGCAAGCGGGGAGAGGGGACTTGCCCCACGAACCGTTATGGTTTGGGGAACCCGGCGCAACATATTCCTTCTCCCCGCACCCAAGGAGAAGGTGCCGGCAGGCGGATAAGAGGCAATTACCTCAAGCTATTCGATAAACACCCGCACGCTCGCCGCCCGCCCGGCGGCATCGATCACCGTCAGCGTCGAGAAGCCCGCGCCTTCCGGCATCCATTGTGTCGTGCGCCGGCGAGAAGTGTCGGGCAGCACCTTACCGTTGGCGAGCCAGCGGAAGGGCGCGCGGCCGCCCTGGAGCTTCAGGATGAGGGGCGATATTTCCGCGCCGGTCGTCGCGCCGAGTTCCACATGCGCGCCTTCCGGCGGATAGACGATTTCCGGGGCAGGTTCGCGCGCGACGGTCGCGACGAGGCCGCTTGCCGTCGTCGAGAAGCGGCGCAGGCTTGCCGGAAGTTCCGACTGGGCGATGCGCACCGCTCCAGCCGGCGCGCGGGGGAGCGCGGTGATGGCGACGCCGGAGCGGGCGAAGGCTTCGAAGAGGATGGGCGCGGCGGCGCCGTAGCCGGTCAGGCCGGGCACCGCGCCGTTATCGGCGCGGCCGACCCAGACGCCGAGCACATGCCGGCCGTCGTAGCCCACGGACCAGGCGTCGCGGTAGCCGTAGCTCGTGCCGGTCTTGTAGGCGATGCCGAGGCGGCGGCTGCCGGCCGGCGGGGTAACGCCCGAAAGCACGTCCGAAACCTGCCAGACGGCGACGGGGTCGAGCAGCGGATCGCCGCCGATCACCTTGGCGTCCCCTGTGATGCCGTCGCCGAGCTGCACCGGCATGCCCCGATTGGCGAGCGCCGCATAAAGCTGGGTGAGGTCGCGCAGCGTGATGCCGAGGCCACCGAGGCCGATGGCAAGGCCCGGCGTTTCGCCCGGCGGCAGCTCGGGGCGCACCTCGGCGCGGCGGAAACGCACCATCATGCGCGTCGGCCCGACGGCTTCGAGCAGGCGCACGGCGGGCACGTTCAGGGAAAGCTGCAGGGCTTTGCGCACGCTGACATCGCCCTGATAGGTCATGTCGAAATTGCGCGGGCGATAACCGGAAAAGTCGGAGGGGCGGTCCTCGACGATGGTTTCCTGCGCGACAAGGCCCTCCTCGAAGGCAAGGCCATAGATGAAAGGTTTCAGCGCCGAGCCGGGCGAGCGGCGGATGCGCGTCATGTCGATCCAGCCGGCGCGGCTGCCGTCGAAATAGTCCGCCGAGCCGACCTCGCCGAGGATTTCGCCGGTGCGGGCGTCGGCCATGACCATGGCGATGGAGATTTTCGGGCCGAGCCGTTCGGCCGCCTCGCGGGCGACAGCTTCGAGGCCGTCCTGCACGGTGCGGTCGAGGGATGTCCTGTGCTCGGTCGCCTTCGGGTCCTTGCGCAGCGCCAGTTCGGAAAGATGCGCGGCATAGGAAGGAAGCTGTCGGCGGCGGTCGGGCACGGCTTCGGCGCTGGCGCGTTCGGCCTCGCCCTCGCCGATGACCTCGGAGACGGCCATGCGGGTCAGGACGCGCTCGCGGGCCTTTTCGGCAACGTTGCGGTGCCGGTCGGGGCGGCGCTTTTCGGGAAGCTGCGGCAGGGCGACGAGCAGGGCGGCCTCGGCGACGGAAAGGCGTTTCGGCTCCTTGCCGAACCAGGCGAGGCTCGCCGCGCGCACACCCTCCAGATTGCCGCCATAGGGGGCAAGCGTCAGGTAGAGATCGAGGATCTCCGCCTTTGAAAGGCGCCGTTCGAGCTGGATGGCGCGGGCCATCTGGCGCAGCTTCGCCAGCATCGAGCGGTTCTCGCGCGGCTCGATCAGCCGGGCGACCTGCATGGAGAGCGTGGACGCGCCGGAAACGATACGGCCATTGGTGACGAACTGGCCGGCGGCGCGCAGCAGCGCCAGCGGGTCGATGCCGGCATGTTCCTCAAAACGCCGGTCCTCATAGGCGACGAGCATGCGCAGGAACTGCGGGTCGACATCGGCGGCCGTGGTCTTCAGTCGCCAATGGCCCTCGGGCGTGGCGAAGGCGCGCAACAGGCGGCCGTCGCGGTCGAGCACTTCCTTCGAGACGGTCTCCGCCACCGCGATGGGTGGCGGATAGGCGCGGTCCGCATAGTCCAGCCCGAAGGCGAGGGCGGCGATGGTCGCCGCCCCGCTTGCCAAACCGATGAGGAGCTTGCGCCAGAGCGCCATTGCCGTTTCCCCTTACTCGGCCTTGACGACCTGCATGCGGCCGGTCGCGGTGCGGGCGGAGAACTGCGGACGATACATGTCCTCCACCTGCGCGGCCGGCAGGTCATAGGTGCCGGGGGTGACGGCGCGCACGACATAGGCGAGCGTCACATCGCGGTTGTCGCCCTCGCTGCGGTTGAAGGCGGCGACGAAGCGGTCGTAGCGGAACTCCGTATGCGCCGCTTCCGTCTCGCCCAGCCAGTCGAAGTTGGAAAGCTTCGCGCTGTCGACGAGGCTCGGATTGTCGATCTCGAAGCCGGCGGGCAGCAGGTCGGTGATGATGATGCGCGAGGCCCAGTTATTGTGCTCCGTCGCCTTCAGCACCACGACGTAGCGCTCGTTCTGCGTCGCCTCGGTGATGTTCGCCTCCTCGCCGTCGAGCGTGTAGTAGGTGCGCTCGATGGAGAAGCCGTCGCCGCCGGCCGGCATCGGATTGGCGGGGGCTGCCACCGTCGTCAGCACGGCGGAGACGGGCTCGTCCGTGCGGTTGGCGACGGTCAGCGGGTTTTCCAGCAGCGACTTGCCCGTCATCCGCGCAGCATAGCCGCCGGCACGCGGCGCACCGTTGATTTCAAGCTTCAGGTCCTTGTCGGCATCCTTCACGGAGCGCGCGGCCAGCAGCATCCAGGTCTGTTCCTGCGTGCTGGTCCAGGGCTTGTCCTCCCACTGCTTGGCGACCTGCTTGGAGAGATCCGGAATGATGGTCGGGACCGGCCGGGCTTCCGCCGCAAGCGCCAGGATGGCGGCGCCGTCGCGCAGCGACGAGCCGTAGTCGGTGCGCGAGAGGCTGGCGTTCACGGCGGTTTCGCGGGCAAGGCCGAGCGCATCGGAGAAGATCGCCATCGAGCGCTGGGCATCGCCGTAGAGGCCGAGTGCGCCGGCGATCTGTGCGCGCGACAGCGGCGAGGAGAACTCCGAGAGCTTCGTGTCGGCGTAGTAACGCAGGTCGCTGATGGCGGCCTTGCGGTTACGGGCGAGCACATAGAGCGCATAGGCGATCTCGTGGCCCTGGGTGGAGACGTTCACATCGTAGGAGATGGCATTCTGCAGGTTGGAAAGCGCCTGCAGCATGGCCTGTTCCGGCACGTCGAACTTCTGTTCGCGGGCGCGGGTCAGGAAGTCCGTGACGAAGGCGTCGAGCCAGAGGTCGCCGTAGCCGGGAGACCAGAGGCCGAAGCTGCCGGAGGAGGACTGGTTGGCGAGGACGCGGTAGATGGCGTCCTGCACCCGCTTCTGCGTTTCCGGGTCTTCCGGCAGGCCGGACTGCTTGGAAAGCTCGCTGAGATAGAGCAGCGGCAGGGCGCGGCTCGTCGTCTGTTCCGTGCAGCCATAGGGATAGCGGTCGAGCGCCATCAGGAGGGCCGGGATGTCGAAGGCCGCGGCGCGCGAGACGCTGAGGCTGACGGACGCATCGGCAAGCTGGCTGTCGGCCAGAAGCTGGTCGTCGATGGTGAGGCTCCCGTTGGCGGCGATCTCGATCGGCCGGCGGGTGGTGATCGGCATGGCGGCCGGGCGGACCGGCACGTTGAGCGCCTGTTCCAGCGACATGCCCGAACCGTTCGAAAGCTTGACCGTCACGAGGCCGTCGCCCACCTCGCCGCCGATGAGCGACAGGGTGAGGGCGGTCTTGCTGCCGGGCGTGAGCTGGATCGTCTGGCCCGCGCCGGTCTGCTCGACCATCACGGAGGCGTTGTGGGTGATCTCGACCGTGTAGTCGCCGGCCGGAGCATCCGTATTGGCGATATCGAGGCGCAGATCGGATCGGTCCCCGGGGGCGAGGAACTTCGGCAGGCTCGCCGTCACGACGACCGGATCGCGGATCACGACGTCCTTCGAGGCGCTGCCGATGCCGGTCTTCGTCCAGGCGACGGCCATCAGGCGGGCGGTGCCGTTGAACTGCGGGATGTCGAAGCTGACCTTGGCATTGCCGTCGGCATCGAGCTTCACGGGGCCGGCGAAGAAGGCGACGAGCTTTTCCTTCGGCGGGTTGCCCTGAAGCGCGCCTTCGCCGCCGTCGCCGCCGGTGCGCAGCCGCCCGGTGGCGCCGAGCGAACCGTCGATCAGGCGACCGTAGAGGTCGCGGATTTCCATGCCGAGGCGGCGCTGGCCGAAGTACCAGCCGGCCGGATCGGGCGCTTCATAGCGGGTGAGGTTGAGGATGCCGACATCGACGGCGGCGACCGTGATGTAGGCCTCCTCGTTCGCGCCCGCACCGGCGACCTTCAGCGAAATGTCGAGCGGTTGGCGCGGCAGGGTCTTTTCCGGCGCGTCGAGCGCGACATTGAGCTTGCGGTCGGCGGGGTCGACCTTCAGCCAGGTGATGCCGATGGCGCGCATCGGCATGCGGCTTTCCTGATCCGAGCCGGGGCGGAAGAGCGTCGCCGTGACATAGGAGCCGGAGCCCCACGCCTCGGTGACGGGGATTTCCACCTCGCCGCCTTCCGCGCCGATGCTGGCCGTCTGGGTGGAGACGAGGCTTTCGGCGCCGACGGTGATGAGAAGCTGGCCGGCATGGCGCGGCGAGACTTTCAGCCTCGCGGTGTCGCCGATGGCATAGCTTTCCTTGTCGAGCGAGATTTCCAGCGCGTCGGGCGTTTCCGTGGAGGAGGCGGCGACATACCAGCCGGCGTCGAATTCCACGCTGGTCGCAGGGCCGTCCGGCTCGGCGCTTTCGACTTCGAGGCGATAGCGGCCCCAGGTGACGGGCGCGGAAATGCGGCC